>NZ_JAYWYV010000001.1:0-304828 GCF_048147885.1 Acinetobacter sp. 228 | reverse complement strand
TGTGCTTGACTTGGAAATGTCCATATAGGACATTTCTATTTGGTTATTAGGTAGGACATTTCTACTTGGGAATAACACGCTAATTTTGGGCTTTTTCTTGACTAAGTAAAAATTTGGACATTAAACGTGTTGCCCAAGAAGTCGTTTTAAACATTCCCTCATAAAAACCACAATGGTTCCCCCTTCTTGTAGTCACTACAAGGATATTTGGCATCTTCATAATGGCTTGTTTATAAGGTTCCAAATTTTTAATATGACAAACAGGATCATCTTCTGCATTTAAAATCATTAGGGGGATTTTAATATTTTCAAAAACATAAATTGGGTTAGAGGCTTTGACATAGCTTTCATACTCAGAAAATCCAGCCATTTTAAAGTATGTTTTCTCAAATTCGGCTAAAGTTTTGACATGCAAGATTTCCTCCCATTGCGGTATTTTCTGCCATATTTCTTGATGGGGCAAAACAAATTTTCGTATGAGTTTCTTAGTCATGATTTTACTATAAACAGGATGAACATTTTTAAATCCTAGTTCAGTGTTATAACCTGGACAAAGGGCAAATGCAGCCTTAATTGGTGTTTTTTCAGCCTCTTCACCTAAGTACCGTATTAATAATCCTGTTCCGGCAGAAGAGCCTACTGCATATAAATCAGAATTTGGAAATTTGTCTTGGATATAAATAATCTGTTCTTTAAGGTCTTGGGTTGAGCCAAAAAGATTAATTTTAGGCACTGTCAAAGGCAGGCAATCATGTCCACGACGTAGACACAATGCCACACGCCATCCTGTATAAGTATTCAAATCACGAACTACTTCTCGCATTGAATCAACTGTGCCCGTAATTGTATGTAAAAGAATTATGGTTGGTCTATCTTCAGGTAGATTTAATCCAAACCAAGCGACTGCTGTAATACCGCCATCAGTCATAGTTAATTGTTGAATAGCATCATATTCTAAATTAATAAAATTCTTTTTGATCATATCAAAAAACATAAGATGCATATGATGATTACGCAGCCAAGGAGTTGGATTATATTGCTGTCGTAATTGCTCTAAGGCAGTAACAGTATCATTTAAAATTCCGTCTTTTTTATAGTAGAGTTTCGGTAATTCGGGTTGAAATTTAACAGCTAACTTTGAATTAGATATATATTTCATAGGATGAAATATATTTTTCATTCTTTTCTCCAGGTATTTTCAATTTATATCACCATACTAACATTTTAGAATTTCATCAGATTAAAGACTGAAGATCTATCCACAAAGTAGATTCTTTTGTTAGATCAATCGACTAATTAATATAAAGTTTTTTTATAAAATGAAGAAAGTCCCTTCTGAGATGAGCTTTTACGGTAATAAATTCAGGAGTAAACAGTAGAGAGTTGCTAGACAAAAAGTCTAATATAAAGCCTCTTTCATTTTCTGGCCTGCCTGATCTTCCGATAAAACGTACCCAGACCAGATAGTAGCAGGAAGCCTGCCTAAAATTATAACTTGCATAAATAAACATATCATTGCTGCAAATTTACGCTTTTGCCTTATTTATAAGCTTTAATGATTAAGAATAACGAAATACAGACTATAAATAAAAAACAGCCCGGATCATCAGGACTTTTTATTCAATCTGATTACTGACTACCAAGATACTTGGACTCTTAATCCTGATATTTTCCTGACAAATTTCACAAAGTGTTAATCCTGCAAAAAAACTCATTCGATACTTTATAGGCTAAGGTTTTAGGCCGTTTATCGTTAGATGCATGGTATGTGAAAAAAAATTTCGTATTGGCCGGATCCTTAATTTTAAAATTGGTTAAAGTTACGTGGACCTGGTACTAGTTTTTGAAAAAGGCCTTCTACATTTTTTGCTTTAGAAAAGTGTATAAAAATGAGTACTTATTAAAAAATATGGATCTTTCTATTAAATACTTGAAAACAAATCAAAAACTAAATAGTGAGCTTTAATTCAAAAATCAACTATATATTCTCAAGAGAATATAAAATAAAATTATTTAATATTAGTTACTTATTATATGTGACACGTGAATAATCAATAAAAGCCGTTCTGGTGCCCTAGTATCCAGAACGGCTTACTCTAATATAAAGATACTTCATGAGAAGTATCTAAGCATTTCGTATAACGTGTAGTATATTAATTTCAGAAAAACTGAATAAAACAAGCAAATTTATCTGTCTGTTCTCTTGTTTAAACTTTTAAACCTAAGCTTCAAAATATGACTGTCTTATATCTAGGATAATGGGAGTAGTCCACCTGACCGTTTTATATATCGATAGATCTTAGTTAAAATTTAAATTGGTAGGTATTTGGTAGGTAGGATTCTTTCTAACTTCATTCAATACTCATATTACGGTGAGGGTCACCGATAAAATAATCAATGAATGGTAGAAGGAATAACACCATGGCTTTTAAAAATATTTCAGATCAAACTAACGGTTTTTATATTCCCTGTGTTTCACTTTTTGGTCCGGGCTGTGCTAAAGAAATCGGGATCAAAGCACAAAATTTAGGCGCCAAGAAAGCACTGATTGTAACTGATGCTGGCCTGTTTAAATTTGGTGTTGCAGATGATATTGCAAATTATTTGAAAGAGGCAGGTGTTGACAGTTATATTTTCCCAGGCGCGGAACCTAATCCAACTGATATTAACGTGCATCATGGAGTTACAGCTTATAATGAAAATGCCTGTGATTTTATTGTATCGTTAGGTGGGGGTTCATCACATGACTGTGCCAAAGGCATCGGTCTGGTCACTGCAGGTGGCGGACATATCCGTGATTATGAAGGGATTGATAAAAGTACCGTCCCGATGACACCACTGATTGCAATCAATACCACGGCAGGGACAGCTTCGGAGATGACTCGCTTCTGTATCATTACCAATACCGATACCCATGTGAAAATGGCAATTGTAGATTGGCGTTGTACCCCACTCATTGCGATTGATGACCCTAAACTGATGTTGGCCAAACCTGCAGGCCTGACTGCGGCAACAGGGATGGACGCTCTGACACACGCGGTCGAGGCCTATGTATCTACGGCCGCCAATCCAATTACTGATGCCTGTGCAGAAAAGGCGATCACCATGATCAGTGAATGGCTCAGTCCCGCAGTGGCGAATGGGGATAATCTAGAAGCACGGGATGCCATGAGCTATGCCCAGTATCTTGCAGGCATGGCTTTTAATAATGCCTCTTTAGGTTATGTGCATGCGATGGCGCATCAGCTTGGTGGTTTCTATAACTTGCCACACGGGGTCTGTAATGCGATTTTGCTCCCACATGTCTGTGAGTTTAACCTGATTGCCTGTCCGGAACGTTATGCCAAAATTGCCCAATTGATGGGGGTGAATATAGAAGGTTTAACTGTAACTGAAGCAGCTTATGAAGCGATTAACGCCATTCGGCAGCTTTCATCGTCAATTGGCATTCTATCAGGTTTAGCGGAATTGAATGTAAAAGAAGCTGACCTCGCCACTATGGCAGAAAATGCGCAAAAAGATGCCTGCATGTTGACCAATCCGCGTAAGGCCAGTCATGCTCAAGTAGTGGATATTTTTAAAGCGGCAATGTAATGCCTCCATGTAGGTCTTATTTTCAATCATCTGACTTACACTTTAACAGGCCTTATTTCGCCTACTGAGGAAGTATGCCAATAGCAATTCATTGCTTTTGGCTACCGCTTTTACCTTGATAATAGGATAAAAAATAAGGATCTGTCCTTATATGATCAATTTGGGTGATTTACTTTTCACCGGAACATTTTTCTTCAATTGCTTAATCATTTAAAGGTTGGTTTTTAGATATCCGTATATCGCTTAAACTGTATTTCAGAAGCTTTCTTGAGTCGCAATATTTCATCCGTAGATTATGCCAAAATTTCAAGAAAACTAGAGAAAAAATATCATTAATATTGTTATTTTTTGAATTAAGAGAAAACTATTAAATTAAAAAAGTTTAATATAAAATTTCTATTCGAAATAATAAAAATATAATATTAAATATCGCTTTTCTAAGATTAATAATTCTAAAAAAACACGTGCTTTCTTATAGAATATACTGCTAGAAAAACCATGAAAGTAATAAAACTAGAAATCCCAGATACAAATATTAAAAGATCTAAGGCTAATTCATTAGGTGTAAATTTAAGTCCTTTAAAAAAAATAGCTTCAGCCCAGTCGTTTGGAAAAAAGATAGAAGATAAAATAAATTCCAAAATAAAGAAAAAAATAAAACACCCAGATGTTATATACCGAATTTTTATACCTGTAATCGATATAACATAGCCAAAAGATAAAAAAATTGTAAATGGAATTACCCAATTAATAAACATTTGAAGCATACATTAACCTCTTAAAAAAATAGCATGCATTTATACGTATGCCTTCTGAATTACTCTAACAAAATACAATCTTTATTAGACTTCTTTCATAAATTACTTTTTATCCAATTCCATGTTGTAAATTCCAGCAATTAAATTGAATCTTAATCCTAGTCCTTTTCCTCGGTTATGATATCGCTCGGCAAGAATTTAGAAGGTTTTCAGGTGACCAAATACATGTTCGATCCTTATTCTTCTTTTATTAACTTTCTGATTAGAGATTTTGAGTTCAGGATCCAATTTCCAGTGTCTTTTGGCTTTTAATGGCAACAGGTTATTAGGATACACTGTGTAAATCCCTTGATAACCTTTATCTGCAAGAATAAAGGCATCAACAGG
This sequence comes from Acinetobacter sp. 228, assembly GCF_048147885.1. NCBI lineage: Bacteria > Pseudomonadati > Pseudomonadota > Gammaproteobacteria > Moraxellales > Moraxellaceae > Acinetobacter > Acinetobacter sp. 228. The sequence continues at coordinate 300,089 of NZ_JAYWYV010000001.1, read as the reverse complement.
AATCTGATTCAAGTTACGTTTGAAGACTTCGAAATCATGTACAGCGCCAAGACTGGTACCTAAACTCAGAATTTTCTGTGTTTTATAATGATGGCCTGAACTTTGAAAGTATGTGCCTTCTTCTTACCACTATAGCTTGTCTTCTGTTTTTTTAGGCCTTTGTATTGGAATTTTTGTGGCATCTACGATCACCACATTCCAGTCTATACCTTCGCCTTCAGGAAAATTCTTCGTTAAATTAAATAGATTAAACTTAAATTAAGCAGTCTTCAACATAACGGACGATTCTTGAAGCAGTGGACTCTGACACACCATAACTTGTTGCTACATGGAACAATGTTCGGGATTCACGCCAATAACTTAAGCACAGGAGGATCTGATCCGCTATGCTCAATTTGGGTGGTCTACCTTTCGCTGGAACATGCTGTTGCAATTGCTCAACCATTAAATAAAAGGTTGACCATGAGATGGCTATGTATCGCTTAAACTGTGTTTCAGAAAGCTTTTTTGAATCCATGTATTTCATCTACAAATGATGCATGCATGTTTAAGATTATTCGGTACAAATAACCAGCAAAAGGTAGATCGTTTTTTGACTTATGAAAGAGATCTAGTTTAAATATCTTTATATTTTAAAAGAGTTTGATGGACGGGATGGGTTTTGGGCATTAGTTCAATCAGGCGTTCCACAGCATCAATCGCTTCAGGAAAATGCGAAACATGTTTCAGCAGGACGTCAGTTTCATTGGCTTTAAAAATGGCATTACTCAGACGTGATTCCAGACAATCTCGCCAGGCACATAAAAATGGACTTTCCGTTTTAGCCAGAAATACGCCAGTACATAATTTTAGGGCAGAATTAATATATCCAGCATCCAGAGACTGTTCGGTGAGTAAAAAATCAGCCTCTACATGTACCAATAATCGGTAAGGCCGAGAACCTAGCATGCCTCCCAGTACATCGCGCAACTGCGACATTTCTGCTTTTAAGGTGCCCATACTAACTTTGCGTTCACCATATAAGGCCTGATGCAAGGTATCCAGACTCAAGCCTTGCGGACATAAGGCCAAAATGGTCAAAATTTCAATCTGGCGAGGGGTAAGTACTAAAACTTTACCATTGAACATTACGTGTGGCACTGCAAAAGCCCGGATGAACAGGCGTTGCTTCTGGCATTCTAGCAAAGCAGATTGAATGATTGTGGCGCATCGCTCAGCAGCCAACAGGGCCAAACTGTTATGCTTCTGCCAAGTAGTAGACAGGTCAATGACACCTAAGACCTGTTTTGAATAGGGATCGATAATCGGTGCAGCATAACAAACCCAGTCATGAATGGAGGACATGTAATGTTCACTGGAAAAGACACAGCTGGATTGTTGCGTTTTTAAGGACAGTGCCAGTGCATTGGTTCCAACCAGCTCTTCGCGCCATTGCCCACCTTCAATAAAATGTACACTTTCTGCGGCACTTTGCATTTGTGGGCTAGAAGCTGCCCAAATGATGGTACTGCCGATATCTCCGACCGCCAGCACCATAGAAGATTGCTCGGCAATATGTTTTAAATCCTGAGCACAATGTTGCAGGGCTTGGGCTAAAGTTGAGGAAGAAGTGGTCTTTTTTAAATCCGTCAGCGGTGCTGCTAAACGATTCTTCGGGATTTCAGCCAAGGATGAACGTTGCCAGGAGCTGGCAATACTCTGTCCCAGCTGTTCTGCATGTAAGGGAGACAAACTGCTATTTTGCCGAAGCTGATCCGTATTGTGCCTTTTGTCCATCAAATCTTGTTTTGTCATCATTTCTTATTCTCACAACAATTCGTGATTTACATCCGCTGTAATCGTTATTCTTTTAAAATGGATGAAAAGATCGTAAACATGCTAGCTCCAACCTTTTTCCAACCTTACCTCATTTATATTAATCAAATAAGGTGCAGAAGTACCTTATACCAAAGCTGTAGAAGCGGTTTTGCCATACGAAAATAAGCAAAGGAAATAAATATGCGTTACATCGATCCTAATCAACCTGGTTCAAAAATTCAATTTAAAGCGCAATACGATAATTTCATTGGCGGTGAATGGGTCGCTCCGGTCAAAGGCGAATACTTTGACAACATTTCTCCGGTAGATGGCAAAGTCTTTACCAAAGTGCCGCGTTCCTCTGTAGAAGACATTGAGTTGGCGCTAGATGCAGCGCATAAAGCCAAAGAGCAATGGAACCGGCCATCGCCGACCACCCGCTCCAATATCCTGCTGAAAATTGCAGATCGTCTGGAACAAAATCTGGAACTGCTGGCTGTGGCAGAAACCTGGGACAATGGTAAGCCCATTCGTGAAACACTGGCTGCCGATATTCCACTGGCCATTGACCATTTCCGTTATTTTGCCGGCTGTATTCGTGCCCAGGAAGGTGGCATTTCCGAAATCGACGAAGATACTATTGCTTATCATTTTCATGAGCCGTTGGGTGTGGTGGGCCAGATTATCCCGTGGAATTTCCCGATTCTGATGGCTGCATGGAAACTGGCACCTGCCCTGGCTGCGGGTAACTGCATTGTGCTGAAACCTGCGGAACAGACCCCGGTCAGTATTCTGGTGCTGGCTGAACTGATTCAGGACATTTTGCCACCGGGCGTGTTGAATATCGTCAATGGCTACGGGGTTGAGGTGGGCCGTCCGCTTGCGACCAACCCTCGTATTGCCAAGATTGCCTTTACCGGTTCGACCGCAGTGGGTCAGCTGATCATGCAATATGCCACCGAAAATATTATTCCGGTGACTCTGGAACTTGGCGGCAAATCCCCAAATCTGTTCTTTGCCGACATCATGGATCAGGAAGATGACTATCTGGATAAAGCGCTGGAAGGCTTTGCCATGTTTGCCCTGAATCAGGGTGAAATCTGTACCTGCCCTTCCCGTGCCTTGGTACAGGAAAGCATTGCAGATCAATTCTTGGAACGCGCGGTTGAGCGTGTGAAGCGCATTAAAACCGGTCATCCACTCGATACCGACACCATGATTGGCGCGCAAGCCTCACAGGAACAGCAGGACAAGATTCTGGGCTGTATTGCCACTGGCCGTGAAGAAGGCGCACAAATCCTCACCGGTGGTGAAGCACGTCATGAAGTGGGTCAAGGTTTCTATATTGAACCGACCGTCTTTAAAGGCACCAATGACATGAAGACTTTTCAGGATGAAATCTTCGGGCCTGTACTGGCTGTGACTACTTTTAAAGACTTCGATGACGCGATCAAGATCGCCAATGATACGATTTACGGACTCGGTGCCGGGGTCTGGTCGCGTTCTGCGCATACCTCTTACCGTGCCGGTCGTGCCATTCAGGCGGGTCGGGTCTGGACCAACTGTTATCACATCTACCCTGCGCATGCAGCTTTCGGCGGTTATAAAAAATCCGGGATTGGCCGTGAGAACCACAAAATGATGCTGGATCATTATCAACAAACCAAAAACCTGCTGGTGAGCTATTCAACCAAACCGGCCAGTTTTTTCTAAGAAATAAAGTCAATCTAAAGCGGGCTTCGGCTCGCTTTTTTATGGTGTTTTTTTAAGCCTGTCATCAATTAACCCAGATCATTGTTGTAGCAAGGTAAATTGCCGAAAAAATTTTTGAGCTAATACATTTTGTTTGCTGCCTTAACGTAGTTCTGAAATGCAGCTTAAGTCATTCATGATGGGGTTCCGGGTATTAAAAAACTACCCGAAGATGGTTTGCTTTTGATGAAAAACTCTCAATATGAATTCTAATTTTTTTCAACTTTCACTTTATATACGAGTCGATGCCCCGTATAAGATTCATGACCTACAGCAACAATATCAATCACGCCCTCGCTCTCTAAATTTAACAAGAGATGATAAATTTCCTGCATATCATTTAGTTCGAAATTACTACCAATCCACTTAATAGCACCAGACTTCATATTTTCTATTTCTTGTTGGATTTTATTGTAATCAACCATAGCCTGGCTCTTATTATCATTTGCGGTTAATCTATATCCGAGGATATATATTTTCAAGCAATAGTTCTTAACTTTTCGTTAATCAACTCAACAAAAAAAATCATCTGATAATTGCGCTTACATAAGCCTGTAGCGCCATAACTAAAAGCTTGATCATCTTACATATAGGGACATAGCCAATACACGGCTGGCTCAGTCTCACCTCTACACTGAAATTAAGTCTTAGAAACGTAGAGGAAATTCAAATGAAAAAGTTTTCGCAAGTTCTATTACTAACTTTGTTCGGATTTACTGGAACAATAGCTATCGCAGATGAATCCGTACCTCTAGAGGCTACCGCCGCGGCCGAAGCGCAACAAATTGCTTTAGAATATGGAGATAAACAAGGACAAAAATCTGATTCTCCTGATGAATAAACTGGAGCCCTCAAATGAGGGCTTGTTTCAACACTTGGAGATATTTTAGTACTTCCAATTTAATCCTTGTCCCATTTCATAAATAATGATTATCAAGGAAAATATCATGAGCGCAATCACGATGGCTTCCGCTTTAGTAGGCATGCTGAATTCTCCAACTATCCAACATACACATGTTAAACAAACTAAACAGTTAATAATACAACAGTTACAAAAATTTTATTGAATGGTAAAAACCAGGGTTTGGAGTCAGCTTACTTTTTAAGTTATCCGGTTCAGTGGCAATGGCTTTCGCCAGTCTTAGTTTCCTTGTGACAATCCTCCTTGTCAGTTCGGCCGTCATGAGAAAAAGCTGTAGTTGCAAAGCAAGCCACTAGAATCAACAATATAACTTTTTTCATAATTGTTCCTTTCATGGTACAAATACTTAGTTTCAGCCTTTTTTGTACAAATTTCCATCATTAAAAACCACCTCAGAGGGTGGTTAAAAATTACATCCATGCATCACATTTATTTGTACTCAGTAATACTAATCGGCTTGCCTTTAACCAATTCCACCACACCTTCGCCACGTTCAAAGTGAATAGACACACCCTTATCATTTGCTAAACGTACACCACTAGCTGCCACAGTTTGTTTTAAATGATGGACTTTGCCAGAGTTATCCATCATCTCTGCTGTTTCAAAATTATCAGATGACTTAAGTTGAATGGTCAAATCCATGGGTCCAACAAAGTTTATAACTTGCGTTTCTACCACGGTGTTAACATTAGATGCCGATAAAGCAGATTCATGAGCAGGGTAAGAGTTACATCCTGTTAGTGCTAAGGCTAAAAGGAAGCTACCAACTAAATATTTCATTAAAGTTAGCCTTATAATCAAAAAAAATACGAAACCGTATATATATTAGTTGTTTAAAATAACGAAAAAACCTTCACTTATATTTAAGTGACAAAAGATGCCATCGAGTGATGGGGACTTAATAATCACTTGTTCCAACTTGCCATACAAGCACCTTTCCAAGACAATTCAAACTGCTTCTGTTCCGTTTGATTTTCTATAAGTACTAAATTCTTCTCAAGAACAATAAAACGCTGGTAAGGAATATATTTACTGTCTTTATTCTTATAGCTGACTTCCCCACAATCTCCCACTTGATTGCGAAATTTAGATGAATCTGCATTCGGAATAAAGGTTCTAACCTGTTCTCTTGATTCTCTCAGCTGTTTTTCATTTAATACCTCAGGATCTGCTTCAAGGTCTTTAAACTTTTGTTTGCTGCATCCTGCCAGTACTAATATGAATATCCAAATCCCTAGATTTTTCATAATTCCCTCCCGTAGATGGGCTAGAACTTTACATTAATTTTTTAATTATTTTAAAACTGAAAAGTCACTTTATTAAAAACCTCCCGAAGGAGGTTGTTTTTTAAACACTGAATTGAAAGCTATCAGAGAATCCAAATACAACGTTGCCCTATTTTACAAATTACATATATTAAGGTAATTACCATTAGTACAATCATCATAAATTCTACTTTAGTTACCATGGTGAATCCTTCAAATTTTACGCATTTATATATTATAGAAATCAAATTTTCAATAAAAAATAATTAGATATCAATTGATTAAAAAGGTAAAAATATTGTGGTTTATATAAAAAAGCCATTCTAAAAAAAGATTTAATTAAATATCTGTCCTACCATATAAAATGCTAGGCATATAATCAATCATAATAATTTTTTCATACTCAATTTCTTATTCATTTTCTCGCTAATGAAGGGCTGAATATATAATTCAAGCACAAAAAAAAGACGCTATTGCGCGGTGGAGTTCTTGTGCCTGTAGAGGGAATTACGCTGCCGGAATCGTCACAATATAACTATACTAGCGATGTGTTGGATCTGTTTCTTTACCTACATCAAATAAAGTCTGCCCTGAAATTTCATATTGCCCTAATTAGTTATGAATTAATGGAAGGGTTATTTCAGGAGACTTTTAGTTCGTTCTAAACGAAGAACTTTGCATTCTCCACTCTAATCACGAGGTCTGAAGCTGTATCAGCCATCAGCAAAGGGCGCATTGAGTTGAACTCTCTGCTCAACTTGATACGCTGCAACTTGTTGAAGTGTCGCAGCACCATACATTTTTTTCGCTACGGCGGCAGATGAAGTCCAAGTGAATCCAAGGAACTCTTCATTGTCGAGAAGCAGCTCGACAATATGATCGTGATCCGGATTATGCAGCTGACCGCCCCACATAAACCAGTTTTTAACTGGCCCATGTTGATGTCATTAACTTCAAAGCACTGAAGCGATAACCTATCTCTTCCGCATGTTCATAATGATCAATACGCCATGCTTTTGTAGCTAACCTGCCTTTACGTCCGCCGGACCATGGATCGCCAGCAATTTCTATAAATACTGATATTCAATAACATACAAATCAAAATGCCAGGGTTTGGCACTTTTGAAATGAAAATACTCTTCATATTTGATTTCCATCCGATCAAGGATCTCTTTCAATCGATTGAAGACTTCTGAGTATTTTTCACCAGCTTTAGGTAGTGGCCTATTACGAGGTTTATTTTTAACTGGACCTTTGGCAGTCAAGCTTTTATAGCGTTTTGGATCCATAACTTGCACCCATTAAAAAAACCTCCCGAAGGAGGTTCTGTACGTTATTGCTCTTTTCAGTTTTTAACCACAGAATGCCTTCAGGATTGTTTGAGTTTTTGGATCTGCAATAACCGTGACTCGTCCTGGATTATAATCTTTAGTTATAGGCTGACCAGGTGCAACAAGTCTTACAACCTCAGCATTTGTTTTTGATTTGATATCAGCTTCACTCGATAATGTCGTACGTGCTAATTTTGCTGCACTTTCAGGCACGCATTTCTTCATCATTTCTGGTTTGTGAACCACTTCAGTTTCGGGAGTACCGGCACAAGCAGTCAACGCTACTGCAGCAAGAATAAGTGACAAATTATAAATAATTTTCATAAGCTTCTATCTTTAACATATAAAAGCAGGATGATACCTAGGTCGGCTTGGGCAAGCCTAGCCATATCAACAATGTTAATACACTTCTTTAAATATTGAAATTTAAAAAAAACCTACTTAACTCTCCCAAATTAAGCAGGTACATGTCCATTCAGCTATCTTTTTTGTTCTTTTTATGAACAAACATCCTAACAAATAAGTTATCTGTCCAAATAGAATTATTTAACCTCTTTAGACGAATTGCTAATTATTTAATTTCCTTCAAACATTCCGACATTCTTTCCTTTAGAATTACATTGAACCACACCTAAGTTAAGTTGTACCAGCATTTAGGTTTCAGCCTGAAGCACCCCCCTATAGTCTAATCAATTTTTAAGATCACGGAATTATCAGCGTAAACAATAAAACTGATAAGCCGGTTTATAACGTTAATTTCAAATACACACATTCAAAAAGAATAGATTTTATAGGTGACTTGAAGCCAAATGCTTCGTATCAATATGAAATACATTATTCTGATACGAAAGACTCAATAAGTATTAATTATACGGATAAGGATAAGAAAAATTATTCTGAGTCGGTAGTAGCATATTCTGCAAAATATGATAAAGAAAATATTTTATTTAATATTGAGTAAATTGTAGAAATTTAAATCCTATTAATCAATATTATACCTCTAGTACTCAATAAGAAGAGCCGAAAGAGCCGCCTAGTTATGAGGGTGACCGCAACGAATACATGGCAGCTTCCTAATCATAGCCATTCGCTTTGCATCACGCATTAAGCATATTTCTCAAAGCTTTTTGATCATTCTTTTGATTGGGCAATTTTCCGATCCACCATGCTCATTTCATCGCATGACATTAATCCGTATGATAGTGCTTGCCATATTAGTGATTTCTGTTTCGTACTTCTCAATGTTATGTTTTGCTTCTATTGTGCCCATTTTCACCACCAATAAGAAAAGAAAAATCCCTGTACATCTAAAATGCAAGGGATTTTGTTTGCCATAATAGGCTCATATATACAGAAAATGTGAGGCTAGTAAAAACTGTATCAGCTTAATATTCCACGGCAATCACAAATGTGTTCTCGCCCTCTAAATAAGTTTCAAAATTAAAAGCATGTTTGCGGAAATATTCACCCAATTCTAAAATATCGTCCTTATCAATAGCATGTAAAGGTACTTTCAAAAGAATTGGATTTTCCTTTCGCTTAGCAATAGCCTGATGAAGCTTAATAAACAATTCTTCGTATGTTAGGGTTATGTTATTAGTCATTTTGGTCACCAGTGATTACCAAAAATACAATTATAACTTAGAAGCAAAAGACCTAATGTAAGAATAATTTTATACTTCCAAGAAGCATCTATTTCCTTCAAGCAATCCCGGTATTCTTTCTTGCCATTACTGATCTCAGTCACACCGTGCAGGCCGAATAAACAGAATAGGAATTGGAGCATGTTTTTCCTGATAAAAAAAGCCCACTCATGGAAAGGTAAAGTGGGCTTATAAACTAAGGACCATTGAGGGTCACGAAGAAACTACAGCAGTTTCTACTGGGTATTTTCTACACTAATCATATATTTTCCAGTGGCAAAACATACCAACAATAATAATTAAATCATATTGTTGTATAGTTCTAATATATGATTAATATTTAAAAATTCCTCTTCGCGGGGATAGACGTTACTCACAATCACACACACCTAATATGCACGGTCTGCTTTACTTGCTTTCAATCCTCTTTAGTTCGGGCTACCAAACCCTGATCTAGATCCCCATAAAGGAAGTTTATTCGAAGACTTGTTTCACTGTTCAGTACTCCAGCAGGAATAGATTTTCTTTTTATGGACAACAAAAAAGCCCATCTTTCGACGAGCTTTTATTTTATTCTTATAAAAATTAGCTATTGGGAGATTCTAAACTCTTCAGACAGTTTTTCCAGACTCTCTAATCTTTCTTGCTTTGAAAGACTATACATGTGGAAACACAATAAGAATATAAGTGCTACTAATACTCCGCCTAAAATCATAACCCTTTGGCTGGTCATAAGGATTCTTCTTGATTTAAACTTAAGCCTTAGTATGACACCCATTTGTTTAAACAAAATAACAAAAAAGCTCAATCTGTGATCAAGCTTATGTTTAGACATAAAGAATAAATTATCAATTAGAGATATAACATACATCTAATTTTCCTTTATTCTGCTTATAGCAGGTCCAGTCACCTTTGGCTTGGTTAGCAACAATATTTTTAGTTTTATAGTTTCGAAAATATTTTTTGGCTTCACGCACATCTTCAGGAATAGTTCCAAGATGAGGCACGCATTTCCCACCACAAGCTACAGACTGTTCGATAAGGTATTCTTGCTTATTACATTGTAAATCGATGTATGACGCCCCCACATCTCCGCCTGAGAGAATCATACAAGCATAAGATTGTTTCGCCCCATCCACAAAGAAACACTCACCTTCTTTGGTCGGATTTTGATAAGCAAACGCAAAGCTAGATAACCCTAATAATCCAATAGCAATAATACCCTTCATAATTCAAATCCATTTGTTATTAAATACATAAAAAAACACCCACAAACTAAAAGTTTGCAGGTATTGAAATTCTTTAAATTTTTGATCAAGCCGTAATACGACCATTATAGAAAAATCATACTTGAATCAGAAAAATATTACTAGCATTATGCTTCGAATTCTTTATAGGTATTTTTCTTATGCTTTTTAATGGCTTTGGCTGCTTCATCTATTGCAGAGTCAATCGCTAGCGTCATCAATTTTTCATATTGTTTCCAAGTGCCATCATAGGCTTTTAAGGTCATCTAAAGATATCTTCAGGCTCTAAATATAGAACTCAAGCCAAATTAATGAGTTAGACGACCAATGTATATTGGTAGCTCAGGTAGTTGACTGGCACACGCATGTTTATCGAGCGAGAATAAGAGTTAGAGGGAATTAACAAAAGCCAACATATTCAGCGTTGTCTAAATTGATAAAATCGCCGTTTGCTACAGAAAATTTAAGATTGTTAAGGATTGAAGTGAATATTCAAAATGATTTATCAGAATTAAGTAATTACAGTGAGTTAAGTAGTAAAGAGCAACTAACTATCCATCAAACGCTTATTTCGTACGTCCGCTCAGATCACCTCTATAATATTATCTTGACCCATAATGTTGAACCTTACGACTTGGTAAAACTTGTGAGTATTAGTTTTGAGAATAGAGATGCTGCTATCTGGGTTCATTTTGAAACTATTACAGCTGAGAGACTAACCATGCCTCTCGATTTTATTTCAAGAATAGAAGTATGTAATTACGAAGTTTTTTAAATTAGAATTGAGACACCTAACCCACCCTAGCAGTGGGTTTTATCTTAAATAAGATCCAAGACAAAATAGAAATACACCTGGTAACATATATAAGAAGCCAGCAGCTTGTGCATCCATATAATTCTTGACCTTTTTATGTAAAATATGTGGTCCAAAAATAATGTACTCTCTTATAAGAGATATAGTCATAAACACAAGGAACTTTATATTTTTTTCTTACTGGCTGTGATAATTCTTCAAAATTAAATTATGAAATGAAATCATTAGACAAAGATATCAGGTGGTCGTTTAATCTAATATAAAACTCATAGGGGCTAATAAAACAGTTAATAATTACTTAGAAAAGCTTGAAAACCCACATACTCTCATTAGTGAAGAACTCAAATCTTATGTGAAGCTTATACCAAAAAATTTAAAGGAAACTATCTATCAGTTCTTATAAGATTGTCCCCCAATGCACACAATGAAGATAAACTGTTGAATGATTTAAATAAATCACCAAATAAATATAAATTTTATTTTAATATAAAGGGTTAGATAATTTTCCTCTCGACTTTACAATTTCCTTTCCTTATTAATAATAACGATACATATTGAAGGTTTCTTTAGGCCTATAATTTTGAAAATTTTTTGGTAGCTTCGCTTCATTATGACTTTTTATATATTTTTAATCCTTATGAATATCGCAGCCATAATGGCAGTGATTGCATTTTTTCATAAGTAATAAGAAAACTACATCTTGGTATTCTTCTTCGCTGGTTAATTTTAAATTTCATTATAAAAATACATTTCTTTAAGCATTATTTTTGGTATAAATTTCACACATTTCTATATAATACCTATTTTGACTCCCTTTTATAAGAATTATTCATATGTTGTGTATTTCACATATATATTCTTACTATTGCAGTAGGTTCACTTCATGAATAATATTAACTTTAAGAACTTTGAAGAAGCTGGCCAAGCCATTTTAAAATTCTTATCTCAACGATTTGGCTTTAAATTATGGATGATTACTCGTACAGAGGGTGATGACTGGATCGTGTTACTAAGTGAAGATAATGGTTATAACGTTAAGCCTGGACAAGTATTTCATTGGGCAGACTCATTCTGCTCACACATGGTGCAAAGTAATGCGCCCCGTATTGCTCCCTATTCACCAGATATTCAAGTTTACGCAGACGCACCTATAAATCACCTAGTCCCAATTAAAGCCTATATCGGCCAACCTCTGTATAAAGAAGATGGCTCTCTTTTTGGTACTTTATGTGCAATTGATCCCGAACCTCAACCTAAAATTCTTGTTGAAGATGCTCCATTATTCGAGCTGATAGCAAAGGTACTCAGTTATACGATTCAAGCCGATATAAAAGCTGCTGAGTACATACGTAAAGCTGAGCGTTTTGAAATGGAAGCAATGTCCGACCCAATGACTGGACTTTTCAACCGTCGTGCCTGGGATGAGCTGATTATCAAAGAGGAAGAGCGCTGTAAGCGCTATGGGCATCCTACTGCTATTCTTATGATAGACCTTAATGATCTTAAGATCACAAATGATACTCTGGGTCATGCTGCAGGTGATGAGCTCATTCAAAGAATGGCTTTAGCTCTCAAAAATACGGTACGTAGTAATGATATTATCGCTCGCTTAGGGGGTGATGAGTTTGCTGTGATGACTATTGAAACTAACTTAGAGCATGCTAAAAAGCTTGCATCAAGAATTCAAAATACTTTTGCAAAAGTTGGAATTAGTGCTGCAATTGGTCTTGCAATGCGTAATCCAACCTTTGGGTTAGCTGAAGCTATCAAAGAAGCAGATGCAAAGATGTATCAGAATAAAGTTATGGTCAAATCAAGTAGCCATTAATTAAACTACTTGCACGATGTATTCTTTGTATCTGTTAAGGTCCTATCTACAATCTGAAGATATGCAATTGAAACAGTCACATGCACTTCACACAATCTGATACGCGATTTTGCCCAAATATTTTTATCTCTGGTCAAAAAACTTATGATTTTCCCATCTCAAAACTTCATAATTATTGCTTTTTAAAACACTTTATATCTTTATATTTTATAATCTAATTATTTGTTTACTTTAAAAAAATAATACCTATAATCCCATCTGCTCATTACGAGAAGCAGACATGATGAAAAGAAAAATTCTCCAAATTCTATTAGTACCCTTTCTCTATACGAGCTGTTATAGAACTTCGTCGGAAGATGACCCGAAATCTATAGTGACAAATATAGAGAGATCAAAAAATCTCTTGGCTCTTTCAGCTCACTCGGGAATTTGTCACCATGTTGGTACGGTCTAAAATCAGCATCGATCAGATCTACTCAGACAGACTGCTGATGTTGTTCAACCAGTATCTCAGCAAGAGTTTTTTTATGATTTGAACTGCCGTATAACCAAAACAGAGCAAACATGAATGGTGGGTAATTCTGTTTACCTTCATTTATCACGCGCTTTAGTTGAAGCAAACTTTAAACATAAAAATATTTATAAAGGGGCAGCTTAATGATTGAAATGAGCACAATTGCAGTACCCAACTTCATCATTGACGAGCTGCACAAGGACAAGGCTTTTAATCTGGCACCGAACTAACAACAAGCCGATGTTTCTTTTGGGTAGTAGAAGAATTTCAAGGTAATTTTAGGCTATCTATTTCCTATAAATTAGGCATAACAACCGTTCCAGTTGATAATGAAAATGCCAATGCAATTTACCCATATGCTTTCAAGCTATATTGCGAAGCATGACCGATCTGGAGTCGTACAGAGCTTAAAGGAGGTGTCTTAAATGGATATTTTTCAAATTACTGTACAAAGTGAAGCACCTCAATTATTTATAGGATCTGAGATTGGCGGTGCAAAGATCATATCGATTAAGGATGTAAGCCCAAAACTGGTATCAGCAGCTGAATTGGCTCAGCACTATGGCATTAGTGTAGATGCTGTACGTGATCGCTGTGCAGAGATTAACAAAGGCACTCGAGGCAAATGTCTTTACGACCCAGAGCAGGCAAATTTGATTTTGACTGCTAAGCCAGTGGCTAAGCGTGGGCGTGCTAGGAAGAATTAGTGACTATGAAATATAAAAAATGGCTTTAAGCTACTGTTTTTGCTTAAAACCCTTATAACTTAATGTTTAGAATCTTGGTAGGTATATCCAGACTCGAACTGGAGACCTCTACGATGTCAACGTAGCGCTCTAACCAACTGAGCTATACACCTAGAATGCTTGGCATATTATAAATTTTTTCTCATGAAGACAAGCCTTTTCATTTAGTTTTTAAAACATCCGCGCAAGTTTTAAGCAAATCCTTGAATTTTTTCATTTCTTGCTCCGTCATTGTTATTCCTGAATACAGATTTTTTTCAAAAACCTTTATGGCTTGAATAAAGGCAGTCTGGTTTTCAACCTGAACCTGCTGGGATAAACGTAACATCCACTGATGAAAGGTTTCAGCTGGCTGTTTTTTGAAATCGTCAGCTAAAGATTGATTCAACTGTTGAATCATACGATCATATGGAGCTTGAGCTTGTCTTGCCTTCAAATAAATTCTCAAGATGTAGAGGAATATTAGTATACTGATACCAGATATTAGTATAACGACGCTGGAATAGATTGAATCTAGGCCCAATTTCGCTAACCAGCCCTGTTGTGATTCTGCATTATAACCCACCACCTTACTTTGCCATTGGTAGCTGGCATAATCGCTCCAAACACGTATTTTGGTCATCCACTGATTATTCTGTGATGCCCAGGTTGAATTATTTGCCGATACACGTTCATCTTGAGACATTAGATTTTGCATTCCGTTGTCTATACGCTGTGGAGCAATCATAGCGGTTGGATCAAAGCGCTGCCATTTCTGATCAATCCAGACCTCTGTCCAGGCATGGGCATCCATTTGTCGGACCTCCCAACTCATCCGATCCGGGGCCAACTCTCCCCCTTGATAACCTGTGACCACCCGTGCAGGAATTCCAACATAACGCATCAACATTACGAAACTCGATGCATAGTGTTCACAAAACCCCTGACGGGAATTAAATAGGAATTCATCAATCCGGTTTTGTCCCAATTGACCCGGTTTTAAAGTATAAACAAAATTATTCTGCTGATACCAGTTCAAGACTTGTTGCACATAACGACGTGGCTCTTTAGCACTTTGTTCATATAGATGTAATGCCAATTTCTGGGCTCGAGGGTCTAGGCTACGCTGCACTTGAGTATTCATTCGCTCGATATATTGGCTTGGCAGTGTTTGAGGCTCGTATTTTGTACCGACCCATTGTAATGTAATCGGTTCAACGCGTTGCGTAAGCCGTCGCGGTACAATACTCCAGTCCTGACGGTTATAATAACGGCGTTCCACAGGTATGGATTTTTCCAGCCCCATGATCCAGAACACCGAAGGATCTGCAGCCAGATATTGATAACTCCAGCCTGTAGACACTGTAGATGTATCCATCGATGGTTGCATTAAAGGCTGTTGATTGCTGAAATTGCTGGTCCAGCGCTGCCCATCATATTCATCTAGTACCAGGGCTCGCCAATACAACTCTGAACGTGATGGGAGCTTGCTGACATCACCGATAATCCGGAAAGCAAGGGCACTGGATTGGGACAATTCGGCAATATCACCGGGCGACATGCTGTCGCTAATGCCTGTTACACCTTTGTTTTCTGGAATAGAAATATACCAAAGCGGAGGCAAGCGCGGGAAGAAAATAAATAACAGTATGAAAAATGGAACGGCGTAGAAGACAAACTGGCCCACATGTTTGGCATCCTGTTGCAATGCTGTGCCCAGAGTGGTCTGTTCCTGTTCAAATTCGCTGGTCTGAATCCGGTACAGGCCAATCAGACAGCTGATTAAACACAGTACAATCACGATTGCCATCCCAAATGACTGACTGTATAAGAATGAACTTGCAGCGACAAACAGGGCAAAATTAAACAGGATAATCAGGTCTCGTTTATTTTTGCTTTCCAGTGATTTGGCAAATAAAAATGTAGATAAAACAGCCACTCCTGCATCTACGCCAATAAAACTTTGATAATTCAAATAAATACTGCCCAGTGCCAACGCCGTCAGCAGAAAAGTACCGATTTTTGGAAATGGCTGCTGACGCTTCTGATAAATCCAGATACACAGAATACTGATGGCAAAAATTATACTGAGTAGCACAGGAATAAATGCCATTTGGGCGATGAGAATCAGCCCCAGAGTCAGTACAATCGAGGTACAGATTTTTGCGTTCATCGTTTCTTTATCCACTTTAGGCCTGCGCCAACAATTGTTTGGCTTTCCGTAGTTGTTCTTCCCCTGCTCCCTGTGGCAACTCAGCCTGTGGCAAATGCAGGCTATAGGCACATTGCTGCTGCTCGCACTGCTCGACCAGCCCCATTACAAATTCAAGTTTTTCTTCATGTGACTGGCTTGGCATATGCTCATAATGAATCTCGATACTGTGTTCATCCTGATATTGTTCAAAGACTTTGACATACAGGCCTTGCCCACGCGCAAACTGCTTCCAGGAGACAGCCTGCAAGGAATCCCCAGACTGATAATTGCGTAATTCACGAAATTCATCCATATCCGGTTCAAAGCGGTTAAAGTAATATTTATTTTCAGCCGTAAAAGCTTCAGCCTTAGGAGCAATCCAGGCAGAATGCTGATGATAAAGATAGGTCCAGGCTCGAACCAGACCAAAGGGATAAACCGAATAAATCTGAATGATCGGGTAATCAAACTTGCCACGTTGCTCTGTGTAAAATGGCAGGATAAATTGCTGCTTTGCTGCATTCAGATAAAATTTTGCTATCTGATCTCCTGCCTTGATATATACATATCGTGGACGAAGCTGCTGCTGTTGAAAATAAAAATGTAGATTCAGGCTATTCCCTACCTGACCAATATCATCTGCAATTAATTCAATTTTCAGGTCATGCAATTGTTTGAAAGTCAGATAAAAACTAACACACAGCACGGCACTGATTAAAAAACAAAAACCTAAAATCAGGTTATTGGCATAATTCACTCCGGCCACAAAGGTGATCAAGATCAAAACAAGATACAGATAACCCTGCCGATAAATAAATACCAGAACATCTTTCTGTGAGAGCTGTTTCTGCTGTGAAAATTGAAAGCGTTTGGCCAGCCATTTTTGCCAGGTTCTATCCAAGAGAAAACTCCTTTAGCTGACCGCAACCTGTTGCATGACATTAAAGGCTTCTGCCTCACTTAAACCCAGACGATGTGAAGTCACCGCAACAAATACGGCCTGTACATCATCGGGCGTGACAAAGGCACGTTGCTGAATCAGGGCATGGGCTTGTGCTGCACGCTTCAGGGCCAATAAGCCACGTGTGGAAAGTCCATGTCGTTTTTTACGGGTTTCTTCTGCCAGATCGAGCAGATATTCCTGAATCGCTTCACTGATAAATACCTGATGCGTCAGGCTTTGCAGTTCCAGTGTCTCATCTTCAGTGAAAATATGGGTCAGGCTCGCAATCAGGGCAAAACGGGATTCCTGCTGTAATAAAAGTTTTTCTGCATGGCGTGATGGATAACCCAAGGATAAACGCATCAGAAAACGGTCAAGCTGGGATTCAGGTAAAGCATAAGTACCACTTTGAAACAGCGGGTTTTGTGTCGCAATCACCCAGAAGGGTTTGGGCAAGGCATAGCGCACACCATCAATGGTGGCATAGCCTTCCTCCATGGCTTCAAGTAAGGCACTCTGGGTTTTGGGACTGCAACGGTTAATTTCATCTGCCAGTAAAATCTGGGTAAAAATCGGCCCTTGCTTAAACTCGAACCGGTGTTCTTTCTGGTTAAACATATTAATACCGATCACATCACTGGCCAGCATGTCATTGGTAAACTGGATCCGCTGGAACTTCAATCCTGCCAGATGTGCCAGACTGCTGGCTAACGTGGTTTTCCCCAGCCCGGGTAAATCTTCAAACAGGACATGTCCACCCGCAATCAGGCAACAAAGTGCCAGTTTGGTCTGAGCCTGCTTGTCCAGCACAATGGCATTAACTTCTTCAAAAAAATGCTGGATCTTGGGTGAATAACTTGCAATCTTTTGTTCAAGCCCTGTATTGATGTATGCAATGTCGTTATTTTCCTTTTGTTTCATGCCCCAGATCACAGTAAATTCCTTAATAAAACATGGTCTAGGATTAACATACACTGAAATTTAAATTTTCCCAAAAGATCAATCATCTGTCTATGTAACTGAATAAATACACTCACTAGAAAATACCGGAATAGAAAGAACATACAGAAATGAGATCTAGAAAATAAAAATGACTGCTACAGACAGAGATATTTTTTGATCAAATATCAAAATACTTATAGGACTTTGCTGTCTCTTAAAAGACTTATACATAAAAAATCATACTTAAAAGGTATATAAACTCAGATCATTTTTTCGATTTTTATAATTTTTTTGGAAATAGCTCAACTCATGCAATCAGGGTTATTAGGTGGCCTATTCTTTTAGAGAAAAAAAAAGCGCCCCGAAAGGCGCTTGCTGTTACTTAACCATTAACATGGACATTTCTTCATACCACCACCCGCGGATGGATAACGCGAATCTACACAATGGCGATAGAAAGTCTTAGGATCCATCGGTTCCAGATCCGGGTGATGCTTGCGCATATGCTCCACATAGGTCTGATAATCTGGCACACCGACCATCAAACGGAAACTTTGCTGCAAACGTTGCCACAAGGTCGCAATCCGTGACCAGTTTTTCGGATTCAGGATCAAATCCTTCTGCGACATCACGGTCATCTTGATGATTTTATAAATCATCGTTTTCCCGCTTTTGGCAAACTTCAGATTCATAATATTCTCCTTAATGACCTTTCGCTGGCTGAATCTCTTCAGGATCGCGATAAATCGCTTCTGCCTCATGCACGGTCGGTACCGGACTTGCCAAGGCACGGCGAATCACACCAATCGCAGCGAACAACATCACAAAGGCTACAATCATGAAGAAAGCACAAAGTGCAGCATTGATCTGGTTCGACATCGCTACCGTCTGCATTTCAGCCATGGTTTTCGCTGGCGCCAGGATTTCATTATTGGCAATTGCCGTGTTGAAACGGTCAGCTTGCGCAAGGAAACCAATCTTTGGATTTTCGTGGAAAATCTTCTGCCAGCCTGCTGTCATGGAAGTAATGAACAGGAACACTGTCGGGATAATTGTCACCCAGACATATTTCTGTTTTTTCATCTTGAACAGAATGACGGTACCGAGAATGAGCGCCATCGCAGCCAGAATCTGGTTACCGATACCAAACAGTGGCCATAAGCTGTTAATCCCGCCCAGTGGATCGACTACGCCCTGATAGACGAAGAATCCCCAGCCTGCAACTGCAACCGCAGTACCCAACAGGTTTCCGAAGAAGTTATGCGACTGTTTCACCGCAGGAATCACGATACCCACGGTATCCTGAACCATGAAACGACAGGCACGGGTACCAGCATCTACAGCAGTCAGGATAAACAATGCTTCAAACAGAATCGCAAAGTGATACCAGAATGCCATCATTTCACGACTGTTGAAAATTTCAGTGATGATATGTGCCATACCAATTGCAAAGGTAGGCGCACCACCAGTACGTGACAAAATCGAGTTTTCACCGACTTCTTGTGCCAGTAAGGTCAAGGCTTCAGGCGTTACCACAAAACCAAGGGTTCGTACTGCTTCTGCTGCACTTTCGGCTGTAGTACCGAGTAAAGCTGCTGGCGAGTTAATGGCAAAGTAAATTCCTGGATCCAGAATTGCAGCACAGATCAAGGCCATGATCGCCACAAAAGATTCCATTAACATACCGCCGTAACCGATCATGCGGATATCGCGTTCATTGTTGACCAGTTTCGGTGTCGTCCCCGAAGATACCAAAGCATGGAAACCGGAAATCGCACCACAGGCAATGGTAATAAACAGGAATGGGAACATAGAACCTGCGAATACAGGACCAGTACCATCAACGAATTTGGTAATTGCTGGCAGTTTCATTTCAGGCATGGCAAACAGGATACCCACAGCCAGACCTGCAATCACGCCAATTTTCAGGAAGGTCGACAGATAATCACGTGGAGCAAGCAATAGCCAGACTGGCAGTACCGATGCAATGAATCCATAAATGATCAATGCCCAAGTCAGCTCAGTGCCAGAAAGCGTAAAGAATGGACCCCAATATGGATGTTGTGCGATGTTTTCGCCGTAGATAATGCCTAGCATCATCAGGACAAAACCAATAATTGAGACTTCAGCAATTTTACCCGGTCGGATAAAACGCATGTAGATGCCCATAAAGATCGCAATCGGAATGGTCGCTGCGATACTGAATACACCCCAAGGACTGTTGGTCAGCGCTTTTACCACTACCAGTGCCAGTACCGCTAGAATGATAATCATCACACCTAAGGCACCGAGCATGACCACAATCCCGGCAAAAGTACCCAGTTCCTGCTTGGCCATTTCACCGAGTGATCGACCGTCACGACGGGTGGAAATAAACAGCACCAGGAAATCCTGGACTGCACCGGCAAGCACCACGCCGACCAGTAGCCAGATCGTGCCCGGCAGATAACCCATCTGCGCTGCCAGGATTGGACCGACTAAAGGACCTGCACCGGCAATTGCTGCAAAGTGATGGCCAAACAGAACGCTTTTATTGGTCGGCACATAGTCCAGACCATCGGCCAGACGATGCGCAGGCGTTAAACGGCGTTCATCCAGCTCAAATACTTTATTGGCAATAAATAAACTGTAAAAACGGTAAGCAATGCTATAGACGCAGGCGGCGGCAAGTACCAGCCAGACTGCATTGACATGCTCACCCCGACTCAGTGCCAGCACTCCAAAGGAGACTGCACCCACAATGGCTACCAAAAGCCAAATCATTTTCGAAGTCAGCGTGGACTTCTTTTGTAAAGTTTCCATTCAATCCCTCATATTGTGATGCATACAAATCAGCGTGATTGTTGTTGTTCGAGGTACTGCTGTTTTCCCTTGCGACTTTACGCCTGTTCTTTTGCTTTTCCTCTAAGACTTTGGCATAAAAAAAGGGATGATTTAAATCATCCCTCTCGATAATAGTCTATTTTCAAACCATTATGCACGTTCTAAATAGTCACCAGTACGGGTATCTACACGAACGCTTTCTTCTTGCTGTACGAATAATGGAACACGTACTACAGCACCTGTTTCAAGTTTCGCCGGCTTACCACCACCGCCAGAAGTATCACCACGAACACCTGGATCAGTTTCAACGATTTTCAATACCACGAAGTTTGGTGGGCTCACACTAAGAGGCACGCCATTCCACAACATGATGGTACATTTTTCGTTAGAATCGTCTTTTAACCATTTTGCAGCATCGCTCATTGCTGTTTTATCAGCTGCGATCTGTTCAAAGGTAACAGGATCCATGAAGTTCCACATTTCGCCATCGTTGTACAAGTATTCCATTTCTACTTCAACGATATCAGCAGCTTCTAGTGAGTCACCAGACTTAAATGTTTTTTCTAACACTTTGCCTGATTTAAGGTTACGTAATTTTACGCGGTTAAAAGCTTGGCCTTTACCTGGTTTTACGTATTCATTTTCCATGATTGAACATGGGTTGCCATCAAGCATAACCTTAAGGCCTGACTTGAAATCATTCGTAGAATAATAGGCCATGACTGGCGCACTCCAAACTTACTAACTTTAATCTATAGATGCTATGGGCTGTTGCGATGTCATTTAGCAAGTCTGACACGAACATGATTTGCCACATGCACATTCATTTGATGTTGCGTATTCTAAATGAGCAATACGTCTTGCCGCAATGAAAAAATCCGCTTTTACCTGCTCAGGCTGTCTAAGTTACAATCAGACATGAAAATCCTTTGTTTATTCATGTCTTGCTCAACGTTAGACTGTCATCAGCTTATCATGAAGATCAGCATATCTGAATCGCACCCCATATTAGAGCACAGCGAGTCATTCTGCTTTCTTACAAACTGTTAAACTGTGTCCATCAGGATGTGTCCTCCCACTTAATATTGTTAATCTTCCAGCATGACGAACTATCTATATCAAGAACAAAACTGGCAATCACAACTCAGCGACCTGATCACTGATCCACACGAACTGCTTGAAGTACTGCAGCTTGCACCGGAGCAACTGCTCTCAGGTGCCATCTTGGCTTCCAAGCAGTTTAAATTACGCGTACCACGTGCTTTTGTGAGCAAAATGCAAGCCGGAAACCCTTTAGACCCCCTGCTTTTACAAGTGCTGCCCCATCATCTGGAACTGGAAGAGCATCCGGGATTTGTCACTGATCCCTTGGGCGAAGAACAGGCCAATCAGCAACCTGGCGTACTGCACAAATATAAATCCCGTTTCCTGCTGACACTGACTGGTGCCTGTGCTGTCCATTGCCGTTATTGTTTCCGCCGGCATTTTCCCTATCAGGAAAATCTGCCTAAAAATGAAGACTGGATAAATATCAAGCAATATCTGGAAAGCCAACCCGATATTAATGAAGTGATTTTGAGTGGTGGTGACCCACTGACCTTATCGAACCGAAAATTAAAAACCTGGATTGAACGACTGGAATCAGTACCACATCTCAAATTCTTAAGAATACATTCACGAGTTCCTATTGTGATCCCCAACCGAGTCGACGAAGAGTTACTTAGCATGTTAAAAAACAGTAGGCTACGTATTATTCTGGTGGTACACTCAAACCATGCATCGGAGTTGGACGACTTCACTTGCACGCGTTTAAACCAGCTGGTTCAACACCAGATTACTGTATTGAATCAGGCGGTTTTATTAAATGGGGTTAATAATTCTGCTCAGGTTTTAGTAGATTTAAGCTATCGCTTGTTCGATGCTGGGGTCATGCCTTATTATTTACATGTACTTGATAAAGTAAAAGGTGCCCATCATTTTGATTTGGCATCTGACCATATTAATGAGATTTATACAGAAGTTTTAGCGAGCCTACCGGGGTATCTGGTTCCTAAACTGGTTCGAGAAATAGCGGGCGAGAAGAATAAGACACCGCTTTTTGGGGTTTCAACATTTTTGAGTTAAATAATAAAGATGAGCACGCATACTTCAGACATTTTTCAGACACCGACTGAACTAAAACGAGAGCAGTTGAGCTTTTGCCCAACCACTGCCAAAGCTCTACAGGAATGGGTTGCAGGAATTTCAATTCTACAACTGGGGAATTCATCCAAATCCCTGTTTAATGCCCTATTGGAAGTTTCTGAGCTGAAATGTACAGAAACCCAGCGCTTTGACCTGATTCAGATTTTACATCCAACTCTTGAAAATGTTCTGACCAGCCTGGAAAAGCATTTCGTTAACCAAGGACTGATCACATCGGATCGTAATGACCAGATTATTGAGCTGGCCATGCTGCTGCGCAGTCATTTTGCCAAAATTTATATCGATATCGTTAAGCGCTGCAATCATCAGCTGACGCATCAGAAGTTTTCGCTGTTCTCTCTGGGTAAAAAGAAAAGCATTCAAACTGCCCGGATGGTCTCGATTTATTATGCACTGCAGCAACTTACACTTCTGTTATATCAACAGCATATGCTTTATAGCACGCCAGGACTGGGACAATGGCTGGCCGCTCACCAACTGCTTGAATATGCCATAGATAATAATTTCTATCAAACCAATATCAATCAGGTATTGGGCACCCAGCATGAGATCCAGAATATTGCACATGCCTATTCACAACTGATTTTACTGGATATTTTCAATACTCATCAAATCCGGCCTGCAGAAATCCAAGGGCTGTATTTGTGTAGTTTTGACTGGGCCAAACTGGTACAGATCCTGCCAAAGGAAACCACATTATCCCGTTATGTGGTTGATGCCAGCAAAGACCATCCGCCGATCTTTAATTCCCATCAGGAAGCCCAATTTCAGCCAAGCTTCTATATTTCCACCCAAAATCTGATGGATCATTTAACCGGCACCCAAAGCAAAAATGCCCAGTATCTGTCACGTAATGAAAAACTGTTTCTGACCCCTGCTCTGCATTTTCATATCTATAATCTGCTTTCCAATAATGTCGAGCGCCGTCATGAACGTTATGAGTATTCAGCCCAGATCAACATCTGCTTTGGCTTAACGGTAGCGCATTTTTACCTGTCTAAAGGCAAAAATTTTAACGAAACACTCGAACTTGGTGCCAATTACAATTTCCAGAGCGAAAGTAGTTTTGTCAGCTCGTTGGAAAATTCCATTCCAAGTGGTTTTAGCAGTATTAAGGCGCTCGATCGTGAAACCAAACAGATCCATAGTGCTGAAGTTCTGGATATTAGTGTCAATGGTTACCGGATTAAATGGACCGACGTTACCCCTGCCAACCTGAAAACCGGTGAATTCATCCTGGTTCAGGAAAAAACCCAGAGCCAGTGGCGTGGCGGTGTGATTCGCTGGATCAAGCAGTCAACAGATAAGAGCCTGGAAATTGGCCTGGAAATTCTGGCACAAGAGCTCTTCCCTTGTGCTGCCTATACCCGTACCGAACGCCATCATGTCAATTATCAACCGGCACTCCTGGTGAAAATGACGCAACTAGATGAGGTTTCGACTAGTCTTATTGTTTCTGGCTCACAGATGTTTAGGGAAAAACAAACCATTCATTTACGTCTCGGTCAGGAAGAAGTCAAAATCTATCTGACCAAAGCACAACTGATTACACAAAGTTTCATCCGTTTCGATTATGAATTACTCAATGATCAGGAAGAAGAAAGGATCGAAACCTTTATCGATCAGCATATGAATGAAAGCAGAAATCATGATTTATGGGAAGCATTGAAGTGAGAAATCCATTATTGTCTAAAAAGTTAAAACGTACTGAAACACGTTTACTCATTATTGATGATAATCAAATTAGATATAACCAAATCTGTGATCTTCTGACGAATAATGATTATCAGGTCAATGCTGTTCTGCTAGATGACCTGAAATCTTTTGAAAAGCAGTTAAATTTCAACTGGGATCTGATTATTTTTGGCCGTGCATATGACCTTAAATATGAACAGGCCTTAAGTCTGGTGCGTCTTTCGCAGCAACCCAATCTGCCGATGATTTTGCTTAAACCAGATGATTACCGCGCTGAACAATATGCACAATATATCCATAAAGGGATCTATGACATTCTCAATTTCGATTACCTGGAACGCTTTTATGTGGGACTGGTTCGAGCATTGTCATTCAGCCGTTTATCGCAGACCCAGCAATATTTAATGAATGAACTGGAAACGGCACAGATTCAGGCACAATCTTTAGTAGATGACAAAAACCGGGCTGTCGCAACCATTCAGGAAGGGATTCATATTCAAGCCAATGCAGACTACCTGAAACTGTTTGGCCTGCAAAATGAAGATGAAATTATTGGGTTACCACTTCTGGATCTTCTTCAGCCTTCAGACTTAAATGATTTCAAAACACGTTTCAAAAAGATTTCTCAAGGTCAGTTTGATTTAGGTCGGGTCGAAATCCAATCCCTTAATCCCCAGGTATCAGCATCGGGTCCTTTAAAACTGGAATTCTTGCCCTCAACCTCTGAAGAAGATGCAGTGCAAATTAGCATTGATACCCAGTCGCAAGCCGTTACTACCGAGAAGACTGCAGGAAAACCAAGCACTTTCCAGTTACTTAAGCGCGAACTGAACAAGCAGTCTGCACCTGCTAATGCCTTGGTCACTTTCTCCTTCGGTGCTTATGACCCAGAACTTCTGCAATCCGACTGGACTACTTTTAGTGGGTACTTTAATACAGTCAAAGAGTTCCTCATGGAGCAGACCCGACTTCCACTATTTAAACTCGAATATGACGTCATTGTTGGTCTGTTCCAGGCAGATTCTAAAGCAATTCTTGAATCCAAACTGATCAGTTTAAATGCCTTAAGCAAGCCACAACTTATTACAGTAGGACAAAAGTCATTCCCTCTCAATTTACGCTTGGGCTATGTCATGCTTGAACAGGGGTTAAAGGATGAAATACATTGCAATACATTGATTGCACAAGCATTCTCTACTCCATTACCTCAAGCAGAAGTGGCGTCTGAATTTAAACTCGACATTCCATCTTCATCTAGCAGTCCAAGCTCTTTAGATATGCCGAGTATAGACTTCAGTGTTGCTGACAAACCAGTTGCCAGCCCAACAGTTGCGACGATCAGTCCAGCAGTCACCTCTCTTCCGAGCACCACACCTTCTATTTTAAAAACTTTAAGTGAATGTCTGGAACGTGGTGAAATTCATCTGAAATATCAACAGCTTTATGATAAAGAAGATACTGATCTGTACACGTATGAAGTGACCAGCGGCTTTATCTTTGAAAATAAATGGCAGGATATTTCCAATCTTGTAGAACTTCGTGAAGATGATGAGCTGTCCATTAAACTGGACCGCTGGATTCTGGTAGAATCCAGTAAGCAGCTACATAACTTTATTGTTCAGTATCCAGATGCCCGTTTAATCGTGAACTTAAACCGTGCTGTACTGTTTAAAGACCGTACTTTCCCTGAGTTTATTTCCAAACTGATTACGATCATCCGCAGTAAGCAGCAGCATCCGCTCACCCTACAGTTTTCTGAAGAAGATATCTTGATGAACCAGCAGGATGCCCAGAAATACCTGAGAAATTTACGCGAGCATGGCGCACGAATTTCACTGCGTGACTTTGGTCATTCTATGTATAGCGAAACTTTATTGCGCGAATTCGATATCAATGCCCTGTCCTTGCACACCGAATTGACCCAGATGCTCAACAGTGACACCGGTATTGAGCAACTGCAAGAAAAAATCACCGGCTATAATGATATTAAGCCAGTTAATATCGTGATTCGTGAACTAAATGACATGACTTTGTTTGCCAATGCCTGGAATGTGGATGCCCGCTTTATTGAGGGTAATTATTTCCAGAAAAAACTGGATCATTTAATAGATGTACAAGAGCATTAACTACTTCTCCACACCTGAAATTCAGAAAATGAGCTTATAGTTTTCTGAATTTCAGGCACAAAAAAACGGGCTTGAAGCCCGTTTTTTTCATTTTGGGTATTAACGTTTAACAGAACGTGACATACCAGCAAAACGTTGTTTGAACTTGTCGATACGACCGCCAGTGTCAACATTCTTTTGCTTACCAGTATAGAATGGGTGGCAAGCTGAACATACGTCTAGATAAAGAGTTTCTTTACCAAGAGCTGAACGAGTTTCGATTACGTTACCACATGAACAAGTAGCAACTAAAGTATCATATTTTGGGTGAATATCGGCGCGCATCGTCGATTACTCCATTAGGTTCAAGAAGGTTTAGCTGTCATCGCTATTGATCACTCTCAACTGAGGAAGCAGGAACAATGTTCATGCAGATCAACACCACAACAGACCATTCTTTTGGCCCACCGAGACGGATACCGTCAGAGCTAAGCACAACAAGTGGGCATTATTATACGTGAAACGAATGCAATATGCGAATTATTCTTCTGCTTCTGCTGCTAATTCTGATTCATCCTCTTTGGCCCACAGATTAGCAATAATTCCGCACACCATTAGCTGAATCTGATGGAAAATCATGATCGGCAAAACAATCATACCTAATGGCTGACCAATAAATAAAATTTGCGCCATCGGCACGCCACTGGCCAGGGTTTTTTTAGAACCACAAAAGAATGCCGTTTTCTGATCAGCGCGGCTAAAGCCCAGCCAGCGCGGAATATAAAGTGATAACAGCATTACAATGGTAAGCAATACCGAGCAGGCCAGTAATAGCAATAACAGGGTACCCAGACTAACCTCATTCCAGAGTCCGGCCACTACAGCACTGCTGAAAGCCCCATAAACCACCAAAAGAATCGAGCCTTGATCGAAAATCTTGACGATTTGTGGCACTTTCATCATGTAAGGATAAATCCAGGGACGCAACACCTGCCCAAGAACAAACGGCACCAGTAGTAGCAATGTAATCTGGATAATCGAGGTGGTCGGGTCAAAATCATGTTCAGATTGACCAAGAATAAAAAATGCCACCAGGACCGGAGTAATAAACATTCCAATAAGATTGGAAAAAGAGGCACTACACACAGCCCCGGCAACGTTACCATGTGCCACTGAGGTAAAGGCGATAGAAGACTGCACCGTAGAGGGCAAGAAACACATAAACAGGAAGCCCCAATACAGCTCCTGCCCGAGCATCGGCAATAAAATTGGCTTGGCCAAAAGTCCTAAGATTGGAAACATGACGAAAGTCAGTGCAAACACTAAAGTATGTAATCTCCAGTGCATAATGCCTTCTACAACTGCCTCGCGAGATAATTTGGCACCATGCAAAAAAAACAGGATGGCAATGGCTCCCGTTGTTACCCAGCCAAAGACTCCAGCCGCCTGCCCTGAAACGGGCAATACACTGGCCAGCAAGACCATCACAAATAACAGTATCGTAAAACGATCCAATGCCAAGAATTTAAGCATATCCCTTTAATCCCTCAAATTTTAGATTTTATTGTTTGATATAAAAATGCCCGGCTATCTTAACAGATGCCGGGCTGATACTACGCATTCAGCTTGATGTAATATATTCATCTATACATGAATATATTTCACTACACCACGCTTAGTTGTTACGTGCATCCTGATCCTGCTGGATCAGCTCGATTTTATAACCGTCTGGATCTTCTACAAATGCAATCACAGTCACGCCACCTTTCATCGGACCGGCTTCACGCACGACGTTACCGCCACGCGCTTTAATTTCTTCACATGCCTTGTAAGCATCATCAACTGCTATCGCAATATGACCATAGCCATTGCCCAGCTCATAATGGTCTGTATCCCAGTTATGCGTCAGCTCTAGCACGGTATGATTTTCTTCATCGCCATAACCGACAAAAGCCAGGGTAAAACGACCTTCTTCGTAATCACGCTTACGAAGCAGAGTCATGCCAAGTACTTCAGTATAGAACTTGAGAGACTGTTCTAAATTGCCTACACGTAACATGGTATGCAGCATGCGCATATTAATCATCCTTTTGTACAGATTGTTGTTGGTGTTCACCGAGCAATTTTGCAACCCAGACTACCAGAATCAGAATGGGGATCCCGATTAGAGTAGTCATTAGGAAGAAGTTCGGATAACCGATATGGGTGACTATAGTACCCGAATATCCGCCTAAAATCTTAGGCGTCAGGGTCATGAGAGAGCTAAAAATCGCATATTGAACGGCGGTAAATGAGACACTGGTCAAGCTCGATAAGAACGCAATAAATGCAGCACCTGCAAGCCCGGCGGCCAGGTTATCGACAATAATGGCAAAATAAAGCCACTTGTCGCTATAAGGTTTAATTACCTTACCACTGACCTCGACTGTATCTGAACTGTTGTTATCTACCAATGCTAAAGGTTGGATATCAATATCCAGATTCGGGGTATGGGTCAACTGTTCATTGACCTGATAAACATGGGTTGTTTGTTGCAGTGCCTGACCATCTTGCATCAAGACTGCACTGATAATATGTGCGGGTGACTGGATCAGTTGCTGTGCTGGAATCGCGGCAGTAAATATGCCCTCACTTTCCAGTTTCGCATCAATATTCTGGTCGTTAATCTGCAACACGATCTTTTGATTTTCTGGCAGTGCTTTACCGACATACTGGCCACGCACCACAATGGTCTTGTCCTGTTCAGCAGCTGTAAGCGTATTATCACTCGTAATCGGCAGGATCTGTAACTGGGTGCTGCCCGGTTTTTCAGTTAAATACGGCATACTGACTTGTACCGGGGCCTGATCAGTAACATCTCCATCCAGATAAGCAGCCGATACTTGTAACTGCTTGCTTTGCGCCAGCACGGCACTCGGTAGCTCCAGCTTCCAGTAACCAACTTCATCTGTATCTGCCTGATAAACCTGATTAGCCACCCTAACTTCAACAGCGGCCAGTTGTTCACCTGACTTGACCAGCCCAATAAAAATGAGATTGGTCAAACAGGCCAGTAGAGCACCGACAAACATCAGTTTCATGATATTCATTTTCTGGGCCAACAACCCACCCAGAAATCCACCGATCAAAGAGAAAATAACGCCATAAACTTTGACCGCCTCAGCGATTTGCTCTTTACTGAAATTCAGGTCCTGATAAAAGACATTGGAAATCACCCCGGCAATAATATCGGAAACCCGATAAAAACCAATCAGCAATAACAGCACCAAAGCCAACTTCAAACCATACCGTTTAAAGAAATCGGCAACCGGATCAACCCAGGTTTCATAGGCCATCTGCTTGTTGACTGCACCCATTTTTACCAGGCTGGTGCCAACGGCAAAGGCTACTGCACCCGAGCCAATAAAACGTAAAGCTTCAAAACAGAACAAGACAAAGGTATCTTGAATGGCAAACTGTTCCGTGACGCTGGCCACCAGATTGCCCGAATAGACATAGCTCAGTACAAAACTGATGACCGCAACAAAAAACACTGCGACCAGACGAAAATAGTCACTGCGTACATAGTGCTTGCGTACCCGGTTAACCTGTGGTTCCCGGATGGACAGTGTGGTGACAATACCCACCATCATGACCGCAGCCATCGCCATATAGGTCCATTTCCAGGCATCATAAATATAGTTGCCTTTCGCTGTACCCAGATAGGCAGCCAAAAATAATGCCCCGGCACCCGCAACAATCATCCCGATCCGGTAACCGGCATTATAGGTGGCGGCTAGCACAGTCTGCATCTGGGTTTCTGCCAGCTCGATCCGGTAAGCATCAATCACAATATCCTGCGTTGCTGCGGAAAAGCCGAGCAACACTGCCCCCAGTGCCATTTGCTGTAAATGGGTCGTTCCTAGCGCAGGATCAGAAAATGCCATAATCAGAATAGCACAGACAATCAGAATCTGGGCGATCAGCAACCAGGCACGACGGCGTCCCAGGGCCTTGGTCAAAAAGGGCACTGGCAGTTCATCAATGAGCGGAGCCCAGACAAATTTAAAAGAATAGCCCAATGCCGCCCAGCTAAAGAAAGTTACAGCACTTTTGCTGATTCCGGCCTCACCTAACCATAAAGACAGACTGGAAAAAATCAGAAGAATCGGCACACCAGCCGAAAATCCCAAGAACAGCATAATCAAGGCACGTCGATCTAAAAATGCTGTAAATGCGGATTTCCAACCCGTCGTTTGTGTTGTCATTGCTTTATTATTTTCCGCAGAAAAACCAATTGCTGCTATTCAATCCTGTAATAGCGTATCTTTCAACAAGATTTATATATTTATCACATTTCCGGTTTTTTATTTTCTGGGAAAAGCGACATGTTGGCTTGAATTTTTCAAGTAAATCTGTATACCTTAACTCTCATCAACGTAATATTTCGTTTTGGATTTTCAACAGTGACCCAGAGACTCGATCAAATTAATTCTTCTATCGCCAGCAACAATACGACAACACCAGAAAATATCCGCTCAGATTTACTCATCTCGGCATTTGAACAAAGTGAAATTCAAAACACCCTTGAACATACCCGCTTAAAATCAATACAACTGACACATATTCCTAATCTAGAAAAAATTCCTGCGTCTACCAAACGGATCAAGCCCCTGAATAATTTTCTGGGCCAAGATCGGGCACGTGCTTCAGTCGAGGCCGGGATTGCCCTGCCTTATTCCGGTTATAACATTTTTGCCGTCGGTACAGCAGGTCTTGGTAAACGCACCATGGTGAAACGTTTGCTACAGCAGCATGCCAAAACCATGGATACTCCTAATGACTGGGTCTATGTCAATAACTTTCAAAACCAGCGTCAGCCGCTTGCACTGGAACTACCCCCTGGGCAGGCACCAAAATTTCAGGCGATGTTAAATCAAAGCTGGCAAACCATCCTGAAACAGCTTGAGCGCCGTTTTACTGCTGAAAGCTATCACAACCGCATTGAAATGATTCGCCAGGAAACCGGGGATGAACAACAACAGGCACTGATTGAACTCACCAAAGAAGGTGCAGAACTGGATCTGAAGCTGATCTCGCGACACGATGAGCACTGTTTTGTACCTGTGCATTTGATCGATGACAAATTGCAGGAAATGTCTCAGGAAGATCTAAACGCATTAAGCAACAAAGATCGTGCCGAACTCGCTTCCAACATGCGCTATATGGATAAAAAGCTGGAACGTCTAGGGCTACATCTGGGTGATCTGGAAGATGATGCACGCGATCGCGTACAGGTGCTAAATCGTGATATTGCCAAGCAGGTGGTTCTGCCGCGAGTAGAACAGATTCTGGCAAAATTCAAACATGTGGAAGGTCTGGAAAATTACCTGAAATATTATGCTGAAGATATTATTAACAATGTCGAAATTGTGCTGGAACAGGAAGAAGACGATTTCACTCCGGCACTGTTCAGTCGCGTTCCGGCACGTTATCAGGCCAATGTGATTATCACACACAAGCCGAACAGTGGTGCGCCGGTGATCTTTGAAGATTTTCCAACCCATTACAACTTGCTGGGTCATGTAGAACAGCTGACCCAAAATGGCACGATCACGACTGACTTTACCCTGATTCGTCCAGGCAGTTTGCATAAGGCCAATGGCGGCTTCCTGATGCTGGAAGCAGAACAACTACTGGAACAACCTTATGCATGGCAAGGTTTGAAACGCGCGCTTAAATCCGGGCATTTAAAACTGTCTTCACTTGAGCATATGATCACGCTGACCGGCAGTATTTCGATCGAACCTGCATCGATTCCTTTAAACATCAAGGTGATCTTGCTGGCGGAGCCTGAAATTTATTATGAAATTTTAGAGCTTGAACCTGAACTGGGCAGCATCTTTAAAATCCGCGCTGACTTTACCGATACATTACAACGTAATGACGACAACGAGCAGGCCTATATGCAACTGATTGCCGACTATGTGCAATCCGATAAATTACTGCCTTTTGACCGGTCTGCTCTGGCCGCATTGCTTACCGATTCCAGCCGTCAAGCTGAAGATCAAAGTTCATTGTCATTACATGCCCTGACACTGGGTGATCTGATCCGTGAAGCACATCATCATGCTTTCAAGGCAGGTGACAAGATGGTTTCAGAAAAACACATCAATACCGCACTGGATCACCGCAAATATCGTCTCGGCTATTTACGTGAACTATACTGGCAGGATCTGACCCGTGGTACCCAACTGATTGAAACCCGTGGCCATCGTCTGGGACAGATTAATGCCCTGTCGGTGATTCATTATGCTGATGTTGAATTTGGTCTGCCTTCACGTCTGACGGCTTCGGTTTATCAGGGTGGCGGTGATATTCTGGATATCGAACGCAGTGTAGAACTCGGTGGATCTCTGCATGCCAAAGGTGTGTTACTGATGGCGTCTTTCCTGAAAGCACATTTCGGTCGTGAACAGACCTTGCACTTCTCTGCCGCATTGGCCTTCGAGCAAAGTTATGGTCAGGTTGATGGTGACAGTGCCACAGTGGCAGAACTTTCAGCTCTACTTTCGGCCATCAGCCAGTTACCAATTGATCAGTCCTGGGCCATTACCGGGTCTATGAACCAACTAGGTCAAGTACAGCCAGTAGGTGGCGTGAATGCCAAAATTGAAGGTTTCTTCGATGCCTGCAAGTTACAGGGCCTGACCGGTAAACAAGGTGTAATTATTCCGCGACAAAATATGCAGCATCTGATGCTGCGTAAAGATGTCACCCTTGCCGTGGAAGAAGGTCAGTTCCATATTCATGCAATTGATACCATTGATCAGGCATTAGAAATCCTGATGGCTCGACCAGTGGGTACGCTGGATAAAAAAGGACGTTATAGCAAAAATTCAATCTATGCCGCAGTGATGGCACAGCTGGATTATTGGCAAGCGATTGAAGATGGTGCCGAACTGGTTGAAGTACCAAAGAAAAAGAAAAAAAAGAAGAAGAAAAAGCAAAAAGATAAAGCACCTGTACAAGAGGTCCAGGCCGATTCAGAGGTCCTCGCTGCTACCTTGGCCGCTGAATCAAAAGAACTTGAAAAGACTAAGGAACAGCCAGAAGACTGATTCTGTTCTGCTTGCATTTCTCACTCATAAAAAAAGCGCTTCTGATATGAAGCGCTTTTTTTATTTCTTGGACTTAATTTAAATCTAAATTAAGCTTCAGGTGCCGGGCTGTACTGTTCAACTAAAGGTTTTAATTCACCTTTCTGGAACATGTCGAGCATGATATCACTACCACCGATCAATTCACCATTGATCCAAAGCTGTGGAAACGTCGGCCAGTTGGCGATTTGCGGTAACATCGCACGAATGTCCGGATTTTCCAGAATGTTTACATAAGCAAACGGACGACCAATCTGACTGAGTGCTTCTACTGCACGAGCAGAAAAACCACATTGTGGAAATTGCGGTGTGCCTTTCATGTAAAGAAGTACTGCATGTTTTGCAATTTGGTCACGAATTAACGCTTCGGTATCGCGTGCTTGTTCAGTCATTGATAAATCCTCAACTCATCTGTCTCGCATTATACCCAAATCCAAGCAAAACAGTATGTCTAAAGCAATATTTCCAATTTTATTTACAATTGCCCTTTAAATCTGAGCGAGTTTTTGCTTATATAAGTTTTTCTTTCCACCTAACAGTTAAGAGTTAGTCATGAATAATATTACCCTCGCACCGGTACAACCTGATCAACCGTCTCACTTGATGCCCGTTTTTGGCCGTCAACCGATCAGCTTTGTCCGAGGACGGGGTGCATATCTTTATACTGAAGATGGTACAGAGTATTTTGATGCCTTAACCGGAATTGCAGTATGTGGTTTAGGTCATGCGCATCCTGTGCTTGCCGAAGCGATTGCCGACCAGGCAGCGACCCTGATTCATACCAGTAACCTGTTTGAAGTGCCTTGGCAAACCGCCGCTGCACAAAAACTGGCTGAAGTAGCGGGTATGGAAGAAATATTTTTCTCGAACAGCGGTGCAGAATCCAATGAAGGTGCAATCAAGATTGCGCGTAAATTTGGTCATATGCAAGGTATCGCTTCTCCAAAAATTATTGTAGCGGATCGTTCTTTCCATGGCCGTACACTAGCCACCCTGTCTGCTACAGGTAATAAAAAAGTTCAGGATGGCTTTGGTCCGCTAGTTGAAGGTTTTATTCGTGTACCTTTTGGTGATATCGAAGCGATTGAAGAAGCTGCAATCAACCATCCGGATATCGTAGCCATTTTGATTGAACCGATTCAGGGCGAAGGCGGTGTTAATACCGCACCTCAAGGTTTCAGCTATCTGGAAGAGATTCGTCACATCTGTAACCAGCACAACTGGCTAATGATGCTGGACGAAGTTCAAACCGGTAATGGTCGTACCGGTAAATACTTTGCTTATCAGCATACCAATATTGTTCCGGATGTACTGACCACTGCTAAAGGCTTAGGTAACGGTTTCCCGATTGGTGCAGTCATGACCCAAGGTCGTGGTGTTGGTGTACTAACTGCAGGAAATCACGGTTCAACTTATAGCGGTACAGCACTGGGTTCGCGTGTGGTCTATACCATTATCGACATCATGCAAAAAGAAAATATCGTGGCCAATGCTGCTGAAAAAGGTGCCTATATTGTTGAGCAATTGCGTAGCCAGCTTGCAGATCACCAAGTAACTGTGCGCGGTTTTGGTCTGATGATCGGGATTGAATTGCCTAAAGACTGTGGAGACCTGGTTGATATTGCACGCGATGAATACAAGATGATTATCAATGTCACCGCAGGCAATGTCGTGCGCCTGTTGCCTACCCTGAACATTACCCAAGAACAGGCGGATCAGCTGATTGAACGTCTGGTTACGATGATTAAAGCTTATTTGGCTTAATACACCAGCCTGAAATTAAAAAAGCCGCTTTAAAGCGGCTTTTTTATTATTCTGCATTCTATGAGGCATTTTGTAACATACGTCCACCAGAAATCTGGCCAAAATATTGTTTCAAGGTTTCAAGGCAACGAAGAATTTTTGTAGGTTGTTGTTCACGTTTTGGCATGACTGCATAAAGGGTAATCTGGGGAAGTCTCCATTCAGGCAAAACTTCAACCAAGGTACCATTCAGCAAGTTTTTCTTAGCATCAAGATATAAAATTTTAGCAATACCATTCCCCTGCAAACACATTGCTTTTGCGACCAGACCATTATTGGTACTGAAACGGGATTTCAATTCAAACTCTGCTTTTTCCGCGGTATTGACATGCTGAAAATGGAAATACTGGTGGTTTCTGATATGCGTTAAAGGCATCACGTCATGATTTTGCAGATCCTCAGGTCGTGAAATAATCGTACTCTGATTAATATAACTTGGTGCAGCCACCAGAATCTGCTCAATCTGCATCAATGGCACAACCTCAAGGTTATGCTCATCGATTTTTTGTTCGAATCTCAGGGCGATATCAATACGTCCTTCTAACAAATCAACCTCATGATTGTTTGTTTCCAGATGTACTGCTAGGCCACGATGTGCGGATATCCAGTGAGAAAGTGCAGGAATCACATGATTCGCACACAGTTCTGGTAAAGATACAATGCGCAGTTCACCCACAAGATCATCACGTAACTCATTGATCCGGACTTTACCACGTTCAGCAGCAGATAACATTTCTTGACAGCTATGAAAAAAAGCTTGTCCCGCTTCGGTCAGACTTAATTTTCTCGTCGAACGATTTAAAAGTATGACTTCCATATCTTGTTCTAATGAGCGAATCTGTTGACTAACGGCGCTGGTCGTAATTCCTAATTCACGGGCAGCACCGCTAAACGAGTTTTTCTCCACAACACAAGCAAAGACACCCATTGCTCGAAGCTGATCTAACATAAATTTCCCTCTAAACTTATGAGGCGCTCCATCATTTGATAAAAGCAACTTATTGTATTATACGGTGAAATTTTCAGTTTGCATTATTTTTTTAATTGTTTGGCAGCACTGTAGCTGGATTAATAGGTTTGCCGTCTAAGCGCACCTGAAACTCAAGCATGTTCCGGGTGGTCCCTGTCGATCCCATTTCTGCAATTTTTTGACCTGCAGTTACATTTTGACCGCTTTTCACATTCATTTTACTATTATGTGCATAAGCTGTGATATAGCCATTGACATGCTTGATCAAAACCAGATTACCATACTCTTTCAGGCCGTCTGCAGCATAAACCACCTGCCCGTCTGCTGCTGCAAATACCGGATCACCGACATTGCCAGCATAGCGAATGCCCTTGATATTAGACGCCAGATTATACGGTTGTAGAATCGCCCCATTAGACGGTTTTACCCAACGCAGGCCTGCTGCGGTAGATACAGGTGTTACCGGCGCAGCTGTACTGACACGTGGTGTCGTCTGTACTGTCGTTGCGGGCGCGACTGGTGCTGGTGCAGGCACTGCAATTGTTTGGCGCTGGATTGGCGCTGCCTGTGTCACTGCCTGTGTACTAGTACTACGGTGTGCAGTATTATTTTTCAGACGAATCGACTGTCCCACATAAATCCGGTAAGGTGCACTGATGTCATTCATCTCGGCAACACTGATATAGTTCAACCCATAACGTGCTGCAATACCACTCAATGTATCTCCTGAACGCACCGTATAGAAATCAGGAGCCGTTGCATAGCGTGTCGCATTATTCACCTGAGGTTTGGTGGCACAACCGGTAATTATTCCTGTAGAAATAACAACAGTCGATAAAACCAGGGTTTTAATCAGGGCGGCAGGTGAAGCTACGACACATTTCGGTAACACCAAGAACATTATCTTCCTCTCTAATGCTATACGGTTGCAAAATTTCGTTAAGATTAGCAAAGTTTTACGGCAATATACTTGTAATCGCGAGTTTTTCACAAAGTTATAACACTAGGGATGCATTTTCTGCTAATTGTGTTTGCAAATTCCGCAAACTCTCATAATTGGTGGCATCCATCTGGATGGGGGTAATACTGACATAGCCATTGGCTACTGCAGAGAAGTCTGAATCAATCTCGCTATATCCTGGTTTAGGTTCTGCGACTGCTTCTCCGGAGAGTCCAATCCAGTACACTTGGCGACCGCGCGGATCCACATGATTCGTCACCAGTTTAGACTGACGGCGACGACTTTGATAAGTGACCTTTTCACCCTGTAATTCAGCCACATCTGGAATATTGATATTGAAAATATGACGCTCAGGCAGAACAGGCAAACCGCGAGCAATAAAATCATGTACCCATTCGGCAGCCAGCTGATAATCCTGTGCATATTGATAGCTGCGTACATTCGGCCCACTCAATGATACGGCAATTGCAGGGTTTTTACTTAAACGGCCTTCAAAAGCTGCACCGACCGTACCAGAGTACAATACATCATCGCCCAGATTCGCACCGCTATTAATTCCACTGACCACCAGGTCAAACTCAAAATCAAACAGGCCGTTCATTGCCAGGTAGACACAATCTGCCGGTGTGCCATTGACAGCCCAGACATCTGGGGAAATCTGGATGGGGCGTAGAGGGCGATCCAGAGTTAAAGCACTGGAAAATCCGCTGCGTTCACTTTCGGGTGCCACAATAACTACCCGCCCCAGAGGTTTTAAAGCTTTTGCCAAAGCCTGAATACCGGGTGCCAATACACCGTCATCATTTGAAACTAAAATATTCACTGAAAAAATCTCGTTACTTTAAAAAATGACTAGTTAGGACAATTCATTGTATTAGTACAGGAATTATATATATTTATGGCTCGACATCCATCTTTATAATATGTGGCTCAAGATGATTAAAAAATTCCCTTTATTTGGTGCTTTAACTTTAAGCCTGACAGTATTCATTTCCCCTTCTGTCCTAGCGACCGATCTGACTGTTGAAGAAAACGATACCATCGTCAAAGAAGATATTGCCGCAGCACAGGTCATGACCGAAGTTTGCCCGGCCGTGATTGGTCAAAATGCAAAATTGGACAGTACGATTCAACAATTGATCCAGTCTTATCTTGCAGAATATTCAGATAAAGGCATGAGCTATACCAAGTTGCAGGCTGACAGCGAATATAAATCCTTGCTTGAAGAAGCGCGTCAGGGTGCCAAACAAACTGCAAAGGACGAGCAAAAAACAGTATGTGAAGAGGTCTTGGACTACCAAGGCTAAGTAATTTACTTTTGAAAAATAAGATGATGTCCACATCATCTTATTTTGCTTACAGATTTCTTCACATTTCTACAGCTTCGCTACATTTCCCTACTTTTCAATTGCAAAAATAAGTTTAAGCTAGGCAAATTATTGTTCTAAATCTTTTTTTTGAGTTTTTTAATGAAAAGTCCATTATTTCAGGCTTTGGCCTTCTGTACAGTTTCCGCAGCAACTTTTTTCGGAACTTCCGCCTTCGCAGCCGATGAAAATATTAATGTTACTCCAACCCAGAAAGTGACCAAAGAGGAACTGGCTGCAATTTATGTTCTTTCAGAAATCTGCCCAAGCGTGGTTAAAGACAAGTCACAATTCAATCAAGGCTATAATAAGCTGGTGACAGAATATATGCCGGGTCAAAGCAATCCGGTGGAACGCTTAAATCAGATGGCAAAACAGAAAGATTTCCGCAATATTCTGGCTGAAGCACAAGCGGATGCCAAAAAAGCTGGGAAACAAAAAAATCAGGTGATTTGTGACGAATTAACCACATATTAAAATTAAGCGATATTTGTGCCGATTACTTACAATACTTTTGAAATTAGACTGGGTTTCCCATAGAAGTCAGCCTAGCTTTGTCCTAAAATGCTAGGCTCTTCGTGCTTACATCAAGATATTGGAACCCACTAGAAATGACCCAAAAAACTGCCCTTGCTGCATTATTATTAATTCCTAGTTTCAGCTTTGCAGCAACTGTCTTATCTGCACCACCAGAATTGAATAATAAATCTTATGTGCTGATGGACTTCGAAACAGGGCAAATTCTCGCATCTAAAAATGAAAATGAAAAATTAGCCCCTGCTTCCATGACCAAGATGATGACCAGTTACATCATCGAGCAGAAACTATTGAGCGGTGAGCTGACTGAAGACGAACAGGTCCGTATGAATGAATCTGCATGGTGCCGCGGTAGCAGTGCGGAATCATGTATGTATGTACCTTTAAACGGTACGGCAACTGCACTGGAAATGCTGCGCGGAATTATTATCCAGTCTGGTAACGATGCCTCTAAAGCAATGGCCGAACATATTGCAGGGAACGAGGGTACCTTTGCACATATGATGAATCAGGAAGCCAAACGTATTGGCATGACCAATACCAGCTTTATCAATTCAACCGGTATGCCTGCTGAAGGACATTATTCGACTGCCAAAGATATGGCCACATTGGCACAGCACATCATCAAAGACAGTTCAAAGTATTATCCGATTTATGCGGAAAAAGAATTTACTTTTAATGGGATTAAGCAAGGTAATCGTAATGCCCTGCTATATACTGACCCAAGTGTAGATGGTTTAAAAACCGGTCATACCAATGAAGCTGGTTATTGTTTGACAACTTCTTCAAAACGTGGCCCTACCCGATTAATTTCAGTAATTTTTGGTGCACCAACTATGCAGGAACGTGCGACTCAGACACGTGAGCTGCTTGCCTGGGGTTATGCCAACTTCGAAACCAAAAATGTTCAGCCTGCCAAACAGGTACTCGCCAAAGCCAAAGTCTGGTTCGGCAAGGAAGATGAAGTCCAGATTGGCCTGGCTGAAAACTTTAATGTGACCATGCCAAAAGGTCAGGCCAACGCAATTAAAACCCAACTGGTGGTACAGCCTAAACTGACTGCACCTTTACAGCCAGGTCAGGTAGTAGGTAAATATGTAGCCACTCTAGATGGCAAAGTAATTGCTGAAAAACCACTGGTTGCACTACAGGCAGTTGAAGAAGCAGGCTTCTTTGCACGTATGCTGGATCATATCAAGCAATTCTTTAGCAACCTGTTCTAAGTATTAATTTATACATACTGTTTCAGACTAAAGCCAAAGCATACATTCCTGGAATGTATGCTTTTTTATTTTATAATGATCATAAATTTTCAGGGTAATACTGACATGAGCCAAAATATTCGTTCTTATCTGAATACCACTCCGCAAGTGGCAGATTCCTGTTATATCGATCCAATGGCCGTAGTCGTGGGTGATGTAATTTTGGCTGAAAATGTCTCAGTCTGGCCTTTTGCCGTGATTCGTGGAGATGTTAATTCGATCCGGATTGGTAAAAACTCGAATATTCAAGATCATGCCATGCTGCATGTAAGCCACAAGAAAGCAGACCAACCGGAAGGTTCACCCCTGGTTATTGGGGAAGATGTGACAATTGGTCATCACGTAACGCTGCATGGCTGTACCATTGGCAATCGTGTTCTGATCGGGATTAATAGTATTATTCTGGATAATGTGGTAATTCCGGATGATGTCATGATTGGTGCAGGAACTTTAGTACCACCGAATAAAGTTTTGGAAAGCGGCTGGCTCTATGTGGGGAGTCCTGCAAAAAAATTAAGACCGTTAACTGAAAAAGAAATAGCATTCTTGCCATATTCAGCACAAAATTATGTAAAAGTTTCCCGAAATTATCTTGGATAAATAAAAATATTTATATCTCAATATATTATTTTAATCCTATTAGTTTAATGCTTGCTTAAAAACAAGCATGACCTAGAGAATTAAAATGTTTATTGCGGTCTATTGTTTCAAAATTAAACCAGCGACAGATGAAGCTTTCGTGCAAGCATGGAAAACACGTACAGAAGGGATTCATCTGGTTCTAGGTTCTTTAGGCTATCGCCTCCACAAAAACAAAAAGACCGGTGATTATATGGGTTATGCTCAATGGCCAAGCAAAACACAGTGAGAAAATGCCGGCTTTAACTATCTCAATTCACAAGAATATTTAAGTATAAGAAATCAGGGGAAGTAATGCGTGAAACCGTTATTTCAAGTATATTAGAATTAATCTCGGCATCATCCAAAATCAAATTCTTAAAATTTACTTGAAATATACCATTTCTCAAAATTGTAATATTAATTTTCAAACAATTTAATAAATTAATATTAATATTATATCTATTAAATACTTACTATGATTAAATTAATTTTATATAAAATTAGATACACATTATTAATATACATCCTATCAAGTATCAGTTAATTTCACCAAATAAGATTATAATTAAATATTATAATCTCAGATAATTTCATAACCGTCATAAGAGATTAATTAAAATGAAAAAATTATCTATTATCATTTTATCTTGCGTAGCATTATCTCCATTTTTTGTAAATTCTGCTTCCGCAAAAAAACCGGTAAACCAATGGACATGTGAGGACTTTCTTGTATTGGATGCTAAGTACCAACCAACTGCTGTTGGCGTAACTATAGCTTTAAATATGAATAATAAAGGTGTAGAAAATCAGATTATTGATACACAAGGTATTGAAAAGGTTACACCTATTATGGTTCAAGAGTGTAAGAAAGATAAAAAACAAAGCTTTAGACAACGTTTGGCTAAAGAATGGGCTAAAATAAAATAAGCCCTTCATCTGTCTTTTTATATAAAAAACAGTAATTAAAACTAATTACTGTTTTTTAGCTCTTTACGATTGATCATTATATTTTTTTCACCAATCATTTTAGGTTAATTAAATCCAGTGATTTAAACCATGAAGCATATTCTTAACCCTTTATTAAATACAATCCCTCCTAGATCTTTTATAGTTTTATAAAATATAAATTTAAATTAATAAAAATTTTATTTACAGCCCCTCATTTTATTACTTTAAAGATAATTAATTCATTAAATCTAATCCATTCATTTACATAAATTATCAAATATAAGACACTTCATTTCAGGGGCCTAAATCTTACAAAAATAAATATTTAACTGTTTAAACTTATTGTGAAATTGTCTATATTTTCACCTAGATCATCCTAAAGATTTAGAATATTTTAAATTATATAAGTAAGAGTGGAGAATACTTCCATGTTGAAAATAAAAAATCTGATTTCAAAAACCATAGTCAGCTGCATATACTTGGGTTCCGCATATGTGTTCGCTTCTCCCGCTCCAGCCAATCAGGATAAAACCCTGTTTTCTGATATTGCAGCAAAAACACCAGGTACACTGCTGTCTATAAAAGAGCAAACTCCCGATCTCTTTACCAATGCTTCACAACGGTTTTTAATTAATTATCGCAGTCGTGGAGTAAATGCCGAGCCTATCGTCACTTCTGGATTCATTTTATTGCCTAAAGGCAAGGCACCCAAAGGAGGCTGGCCTGTACTAGCCTGGGCTCATGGTACAACTGGGGTGGCCGATACCTGTGCACCCTCTGAGGATTATGTGGGCGGGCCAGTACATGTCTACCAGCAAATTGCAGCAACGGCCCTAAATGCCTGGCTTGCGCGTGGTTATGCAGTAGTCGCACCCGACTATCAAGGTTTAGGTACGCCCACCTTACATCCCTATATGAATGCCCAGAGCCAGTTGCATACTGTAGTGGATGCTGTAAGAGCGGCCCATTTTTTAAAGCCCTATCAGTTTAGTAAAGACTGGTATGTCATGGGACATAGCCAAGGTGGTGCTGCCACTATTATGGTAGCCGCACATGGGCAAAAATATGCACCAGAATTCAAGCTTCGGGGAGCAATTGCTCTTGCGCCAGGAGGGTATCAATATCAGGGAATTGCTGAATATGTAAAAACTCATCCACAGATTTCATCGAGTGTTGCTTCGTTTTTTCCTATTGTTCTTTTAGGTGCTGAAGCAGCAGATCCAACGCTTAACCCTACGAATCTCGTTAGCCCCGAGATGAATAAAATTCTTACTTTTGCACGTAGTCGTTGTTTGTCAGAATTGCAAGATGACTTAAAGCAAGCGCCCAAAACAGTTTTCAAGCCCGATGCCAATCTGACACCTTTGATTACCTATCTAAAAAAACAGTCAATTGAAAATATGATCCCTACCGTACCTGTGATGCTGGTACAAGGTGATAAAGATCAACTGGTCGATCCTCGTGGAACTTATGCTTACTTTCAGCAAATTTGTAAAATGAAAAAACCTATCGAATTCCATGAAGTTAAAGGTGGAGATCATCGTGATTCCCTAAGACAGAGTCCCACCCTGA
Organism: Acinetobacter sp. 228; assembly: GCF_048147885.1. NCBI lineage: Bacteria > Pseudomonadati > Pseudomonadota > Gammaproteobacteria > Moraxellales > Moraxellaceae > Acinetobacter > Acinetobacter sp. 228. Next base: position 256,164 of record NZ_JAYWYV010000001.1, on the reverse strand, counting down.
TTGGCAACTTTATTAATTCTGTGGACCAAGGGAAATTTCAAAGTAACTGTAATCTAAAATAATATAAAGTATTGAGCCGTCTAGTCAGAGCTCAATGCATAGATGCGATTGAAAATATATTAAAGCTCCTTTTTCAAAGGGGCTTTTTTACAAACACATTTTCGCATATTTCAGCCAGGTGTCAGCCTATAACCTTATTTAATAGCGAGAATTTTAATGTTTTTCCTTTATTTATACCGCTCGATTCCTTTTTAAAATCTCGATTATTTACAGAATCAAAGAAATCCTGCCCTTCACATAGCCACACACCCCAAAATTTTATACAATAGTGCATCCTTTTCCATGGTGCTGCCTTATGACCGCTTGGACTGCTCACGTCACTGTCGCAACTGTTGTTGAAAAAGACGGAAAGTTCCTGTTTGTAGAAGAACATGCTGAAGGTGTGATGCACACAGTTTTTAATCAGCCAGCAGGTCATGTCGAATGTGGTGAAAGCATTATTGAAGCTGCCATTCGTGAAACTATGGAAGAAACAGGTCATACCGTGGAAGTAAAACACTTGTTGGGTATATATACCTATACTCCACCGATGTTCCCTGACCGCACCTATTACCGTTTCTGTTTCTTGGCCAATTCCATCGCCTATGATCCGAATGCCACTTTAGATACAGGCATTGTCGGTCCAGTGTGGATGACGCTTGATGAACTGATTGAGTCTGCTCGCGCACGTAGCCCACTGGTAATTAAAGCCGTGCAAGATGCACTTTCAGGTCAAAAATATCCTTTATCGCTCATTTACGAGCACCAAAATTCTCCCTTAATTTCAAATTTGGATGCCTAATCCTATGCAACAACGTGTCATCGTCGGTATGTCTGGTGGTGTAGATTCATCTGTGTCTGCAGCACTCCTACTTCAACAGGGTTATCAGGTTGAAGGTCTTTTCATGAAAAACTGGGAAGAAGATGACGGCACAGAATACTGTACGGCAATGGAAGATCTTGCCGATGCACAAGCCGTTTGCGACAAGATCGGGATTAAACTGCATACTGCCAATTTCGCGATGGAATACTGGGATCGCGTCTTCGAGCATTTCCTGGCAGAATATGCAGCCGGACGTACGCCTAACCCAGACATTTTATGTAATAAAGAAATTAAATTTCGTGCCTTTCTCGATCATGCAGTGAACCTGGGTGCAGACTTTATTGCGACAGGTCACTATTGTCGTCGTGGTGAAACCATGACCAACTCACGTGGTGAAGAATATGCACCGCTACTGCGTGGTGTGGACAATAACAAAGACCAGACTTACTTCCTGCATGCTGTCCATGGTCGTGAAATTAATAAGACTCTGTTCCCTGTTGGCGAAATTGAAAAGCCACAAGTCCGTAAAATTGCAGAAGAATTAGATCTGGTTACTGCCAAGAAAAAAGACTCGACTGGGATCTGTTTTATTGGTGAACGTCGTTTTAATGACTTCTTGAAGCAATATTTACCCGCTCAACCCGGAAAAATTGTACTGGAAGACGGTAAAGAGGTTGGTGATCATCACGGCTTAATGTACTATACGCTCGGTCAACGCGGTGGCATTGGTATTGGCGGTATGAAAGGAGCTGCTGAAGGCGCCTGGTTCGTATTGCATAAAGATATCGAAGGCAATCGTCTGGTGGTCGGCCAAGGCCATGAACATCCTCTCATGCAAAGTACTACACTTTGGAGTGAGGCAATTGACTGGGTGGCAGGTGAGCAGGATATTCCTGAAACAGGTTTCCGTTGCACAGCCAAAACCCGTTACCGTCAGACTGATCAGGCATGTACTGTGTATCAAGATTCAGAAGCGCCGAATGGTGTTCGTGTTGAGTTTGATGAACCTCAACGTGCGGTGACCCCAGGTCAAAGCGTGGTGTTCTATTCAGGTGAAGTTTGTTTAGGGGGGGGTGTGATTCATCATACCAATGCGCCTAAACCTGATTTTATAAAAGGATGAATTCGGCATGACGGAGTTACCATTTCAACCAGCCACAACGTTGAATACTCGTCAAAATCGTGCTTTGGCATTAGCAGGTGTGTTTCAGGCCACCCAGCTAACCCATATGACAGCGGTGACAGGTCAGCAAAGCATTGGTGAAAGTGGTAACTTCTATTTTGAACAGTTAATTAAAGCCAGTCTTAATATCCGCCCCGGCAGCAATCAGAACGCCCAGACTTTAGACTTTTTTAACCAGTTGGCCGATGTTTCCTTAGGTTTAAAAACATTAGAAAGCAGCCTTATTCAGCCCTTCAACACTTCACCCAAATCCAGAATTCCAAAACTTTCCAGTACAAAACTTCCAATGACCTATGCAATGGCACTTCTTCAGTTAGAAAAGAAGGTCTATAGCAATCCCAAATTTGTTGAAATTATTGAACAGTCCCAACAGAAAATTCTCAGACAGCTTTCTTTCTTTGATAATAATTACCTGCACCCCAGCATCATTGCCAATCTAGCTCAAACCTATGTCGATACGGCCGGTCAGATTAATCCGCGAATTATGGTACGTGGTAATGCCGAAGCCTTTAAAGATGCCGGACATACCAACCGCATTCGTGCGTCCTTATTTACCGGCTTGCAAATGGCACATCTGTGGCGTCAGCTCGGTGGCAGCTCTTGGGGCATGGTATTTGGCAAACGCAAGTTGCTACAAGATATTCAGAATCTAGCGCGTTTACAGTTTCAGGTGGTTTAACTGATGCTGCACGTGTTTCGTTTTACGTTTAATTCCAAAATCTAAGGAATCGATATGAACGCTTTAACTGCACTTTCTCCATTAGATGGACGTTACGCGAGCAAATGTGATGCTCTACGTCCCTTTCTTTCTGAGTTTGGTTTAATCCATGCTCGTGTGACTGTTGAAGTGCGTTGGTTACAAGCGCTTGCAAACCATCCGGAAATTACTGAAGTTCCGGCGTTTTCAGGCGAAACTAATGCAGCGCTTGATGCGATTGTGAGCGATTTTTCTGAAGATGATGCCAATCGCATCAAAGAGATCGAACGCACCACCAACCACGACGTTAAAGCGGTTGAATATTTCCTGAAAGAAAAAATCGCTGGTATCGAAGAACTTAAAAATGCCGGTGAATTCATTCACTTTGCATGTACGTCTGAAGATATTAACAACCTGTCACATGCCTTGATGCTGAAAAGTGGTCGTGATGTACTGGTTGCATCTATGCAGCAAATCATTGATTCAATCGTTGCGCTTTCTGAAAAACATGCAGACCAGCCAATGTTGTCTCGTACTCACGGTCAAACTGCAAGCCCGACGACTTTGGGTAAAGAAATGGCGAACGTGGCTTACCGTCTTGCACGCCAAATCAAACAGTTCAAAAATGTTGAGCTACTGGGCAAAATCAATGGTGCAGTCGGTAACTACAATGCGCACTACTCTGCTTACCCAGACATCAACTGGCCTGCGCATTCACAAGCATTTGTAGAGTCTTTGGGTCTAGACTTCAACCCGTACACCACTCAGATCGAGCCACATGACTACATGGCAGAACTGTTTGATGCGCTTCGTCGTTTCAACACAATCTTGATCGATTTTAACCGTGATGTTTGGGGTTATATTTCGCTTGGTTTCTTCAAGCAAAAGCTGAAAGATGGCGAAGTCGGTTCTTCAACCATGCCACATAAAGTGAACCCGATTGACTTCGAAAACTCTGAAGGTAACTTAGGGCTTGCCAATGCTGTACTTGCCCACTTAGGTGAAAAACTTCCAATTTCTCGCTGGCAGCGTGACCTGACTGACTCTACTGTGCTTCGCAACATGGGTGTTGGTTTTGCGCAGAGCTTAATCGCGTTTGAAGCGTGCTTAAAAGGTATTGGCAAACTTGAGTTGAACGCTGCGCGGATCAATGAAGACCTGGACAATGCACAAGAAGTATTGGCTGAACCAATTCAAACTGTAATGCGTCGTTACAACGTTGAAAAACCGTACGAAAAACTAAAAGCACTTACTCGTGGTCAAGCCATGACTCGCGACATGATGGTTGATTTCGTAAATGGTAACGAGTTGGAAGCTGTTCCTGCTGCTGAGCGGGCGCGTTTAGCAGAAATGACTCCTGCTACTTACACAGGTAATGCTGCAGATCAGGCAAAACAAATTAAGGACTTGATCGCTAAAATTTAATTCAGACGATTAAGACTAAAAGCGAAGCTCCGGCTTCGCTTTTTTATTTATAATTATGATCAGTTTAAAATAATTGCATAAGACGCCGATGATAGATCATCAATTAAGTAGCAAGCATTTTGTCAGTTTAGCGATTCTGGCAATCGCAGTTATAGTGGCCAGCATTCAACCTTTAGAAATAGAGTCATATTTGCTCCATCAAGCGGGCACAGTTTTTATGGTGCTGATGCTACTCCTCTGCTTATATAAGATCGGAATAAATTTTCTCAGTTTTAATCTTTATATTCTTTTTCTGCTGATCCATGTGGTGGCAGCCCATTATCTGTATTCTTATGTGCCATATAACCAGTGGATTGAGCAAATTTTTGGTTTTAATCTGAATGAAACAATGCATTGGTCACGCAATATGTTTGACCGTTTTGTTCACTTGGCCTACGGATTATTACTTTATCCTGTTTTTTATCGTTTGTTTCAAGTCTGGATTCCAAAACAGAAACCGCTCACGATTTTTCTTTTGGTTATTCAATTTGTGATGGCCGGCAGCCTGATTTATGAATGGCTTGAATGGTTCATTGCTATTCGTCTGTCTGCAGAAGATGCGGAAAACTATAATGGACAGCAAGGCGATATCTGGGATGCACATAAAGATATGTTACTTGCAACCATTGGTGCCATAATCACAGGTAGCATCATGTTAATACAGTCCAATAAATAGTCTTCCTGACACTATCTTCTAATTTTATTAAAAAAATCATTTATATAGAATTTTATTTTCCACAATTAAATTTGACTTAAAGTTGATATTAATTTTTAGTATAAAAATGTTTATAGGAGACTCCCCAATAATAAAATGCTCTATTAATGGAAAGTTAAAATAAAATTTTAACTTTATTATTAATTCAATTTAATTCTGAGCAAGATAAAAGTAAAACCAGGACATCATTTTCCTTATTTGACTATCCATGATCATATATAACTAAACACACCTTAATATCAACAAAAATTAACCCATTTAATAGACCTGAGATTGTATGATCTTCGATATCGAATAATTAAAACTAGGTAATAAGAAATGGCTCACAATATTATTCTGATCACATGGAATGAACCCTCAAAAGCCTTTGAAGGTTTTAATAAATTAAAAAATTCACCTATCCAAAATATTAACGAAATTACCCTTCTCAAACGTCAAGAAAATGGAAATTTCAAAATTGAGGAACAATTAGATCCTAGGCAGGATAGCGGCTTGGTAGGCGGAGGCCTGCTTGGTGCCTTAATTGGAATATTAGGCGGCCCACTCGGGATTGTTCTAGGCTTTACCGCGGGTGCATTACTCGGTGAGTCTTATGACATTAATCATGAGCAGGACGATATGGCTGTATTGACAAAAATCAGCCAAGCCTTACCTGAAGAAAGTACAGGCTTGCTCATTGATGCTTATGAAGAATCTGAAGATTTTATTGATGCTTTATTTGACAAAACCGGTGCAACCATTTATCGCTGGAGTTTTGATGATGTGCAATCAGAAATTGAAGCGAGCGTTGAAGCTTGGCATGAATCGCAGCGTATCGCCAATGTAACCCTAAAAGAACAAAAAAAGGCTGAACACAAAGCAAGACGTCAAGCAAAATGGGAAGCTCTTAAATCCCGCTTCCATCTGTCCAAATAACCCAGCGAACAGATGGTCCAATCTTGAATCAATATCCTGTGATTACATCTTCAATGCAGGACATTTATTGTATAGATAAAAAAAGCTCACATTCTGTGAGCTTTTTTTATTCACTAACTTTTATAACCAATGATTACAGTTTTGGATCACGCATTTGTACCAAGTTTGCATTTGCTTTGCTTAAGCTTTCCATGACTTTATTCATGACAGTCGGCACAAGTGAATCAGCAATTTGCGCTGCTTGCAGGCCCAATTTTTCACCCAAAGTTGGTTTCTTGCGAGTCTGCAGTAAATAAATATCATGCTGAGTTAACACATTAAGCAAGTATTCATCCGAGGTTTGCAGGGTATCAACAAGATTAAGATCCAGCGCATCCCGACCATACCAATGCTCCCCAGTTGCTACTTTTTCAATATTGAGCTGCGGGCGATACTTCTCAACAAAATGTTTGAATAAAGCATGGGTTTGCTGCAATTCTTCCTCAAACTTGGCTTTACCCTCTTCGGTATTTTCACCGAACATAGTCACAGTACGTTTGTACTCACCTGCGGTATAGAGTTCAAAGTCAATTTTGTTATCTTTCAACAGACGGTTAAAATTTGGTACCTGAGCAACCACTCCAATTGAACCCACAATTGCAAAAGGCGCCGAAATAATTTCATTAGCGATACATGCCATCATATAGCCACCACTAGCGGCTACTTTATCGACACAGATGGTCAGATGAAAACCTGCTTCACGTAAACGCACTAGTTGCGCTGCAGCAAGTCCATAACCATGCACCATACCGCCTGGACTTTCCAGACGCACCACAACACGGTCACGGCCTGCTTTGGCAGTGGCGAGAATCAAAGTGATTTCTTCACGCAAACCTTCTACTGCGGAAGCAGCCATATCACCTTTAAAATCGAGTACATAGATTTTCTGATTGGTTTTCTTACGCGCACGCGCCTCTTTTGACAGTTGTTGTGACAACTGTAAAAGTTCCAGTTTAGAGCCAGTAGTTTGCGCTATTTTTTTTCTTTGTTCATTGATACGCGCATTGAGATGACTAATACGGATTTCAGCGGACAGTTTTGGAGTATGAAATAACATAAAAAATCAGTTCTCTATTTAATTAGTTCGGGCTTCTTACTTTAGATTAGGTCAATTTATGTTTTTTTCAATACAATATTGTTGCTTAATTGATTAGTATTACAAAAAACCTATTTCCTACTGATAGTCCGTCTTGGCAATAATACCCACTAACAGGGCAGAATTCGCATATAAAGCTTTGTGCTGCTTTGTCTTATTTATAATAGAGATTCAGACTTATCCCACACAGCAAGCAGATCATCCTTTTACAGTTGATGCTATAAACCACCCACGATTACACTCAACGTAATCAGCAACATCAGAAAGATGGACTTCTTTTTTATCATTTCCATAGACTGTACAACCTTTTCCATATTTATTTTTTGGTAGCTCTGCCATTTTCTAAAATTTAGTATGCTAAAGGAATTTTGGAAAAACTAGATTCTCTTTATTTTTCCAAAATTTAATGACCCTATTCCTTTATTCTATATACATTCATTCTGTCCAGAGATAAAAAAAAGAGCTATATAGCTCTTTTTTCAGAAAGTAATAATTAACCAAAACGCCCTGTAATATAGGCTTCAGTCAACTGATGATCTGGCTGGGTAAAGACTTTTTCGGTCGAGTTGACTTCAATCAGATCACCCAGATGGAAATACGCAGTGCGGTCAGAAACCCGTGCAGCCTGTTGCATGGAGTGAGTTACAATCGCGATGGTATATTGCGTAGATAGCTCAGAAATCAGCTCTTCCACTTTAGCGGTTGCAATAGGATCAAGAGCTGAACATGGTTCATCCATCAGGATCACTTCAGGTGATACTGCAATTGTACGTGCGATACATAGACGCTGCTGCTGACCACCTGACAAACCTGTTCCCGGCTGATTCAAACGGTCTTTCACTTCTTCCCACAAGCCGGCTTTACGTAGGCTGCCTTCCACAATTTCCTCAAGATCATACTTGTCACGTGCTAAACCGTGCAATTTCGGGCCATATGCTACGTTATCAAAAATTGATTTCGGAAACGGATTCGGCTTCTGGAACACCATACCGACTTGGGCACGCAACAATACCACATCCAGGTTTGGATCATAAATATCCTGATTGTCCAGCATAACCTTACCACTCACCCGACAACTGTCGATAGTGTCATTCATGCGATTTAAGGTACGCAGGAAGGTTGATTTACCACAGCCTGAGGGCCCAATAAAAGCAATCACTTCATTTTCATAAATGTTCAGGTCAATACCCTTAATCGCTTCCGCTTCACCATAGTACACATGCACATCGGAAGTACTAAGTTTCACATTCGTCGCCTTTACATCTTTTTTGCTGCTTTGCGTATCGAACTGGGAAACAAACGGAGTTGCCGGCTTTTGGGTCGCCTCATCCGAGCTAAATTGTGTCTGTTGTGAATTCACGGATTGATCCTTTTCTAAGGAATTTTGAATAATAGTTGTGTTCATGATTCTGCCCCCTATTACCAACGGACTTCAAATTTCTTACGTAGCCAGATAGCCAGACTGTTCAAGCTGATCATCATGGCCAGAAGTACAATAATTGCCGCTGCAGTACGACCTTCAAAGAAGTTACGCAATTCATTGCCTTGCCATAAGAAAATCTGCACCGGTAAAGCCGTTGACTGATCAAATGGAGTAGCTGGAACGCTGGCAACAAAAGCACTCATTCCGATCAATAATAATGGTGCTGTTTCACCCAAAGCTTGTGCAACTCCGATGATTGCGCCCGTTAAAATACCCGGCAAAGCCAATGGCAACACATGATGGAATACTGTCTGAATACGGGAAGCGCCGAGTCCTAAAGCTGCCTGACGAATCGAAGGTGGAACAGCTTTAAGTGATGCACGTGTGGTAATAATCACGGTCGGCAAGGTCATCAGACTCAGAACCAGACCACCCACCAATGGTGCTGAGAGTGGCAAATGCATCCAGCCAATGAAAATTGCTGCACCCAACAGACCGAAGACAATTGAGGGAACGGCTGCCAGATTGTTGATATTGACTTCTACGACATCGGTAATCCAGTTTTTCGGTGCAAATTCTTCCAGATAGATCGCAGAGGCTACCCCGATTGGAATCGAGATAAAGATCACGATCATCATCATGAACAGCGAGCCCATGAAGGCACCTGCCAGTCCGGAAGTTGCCGGCGAACTGCGCGAATCCGGGCTAGTAAAAATATTGGTATTGAAACTATTCTCGATTACACCAGCGGCTTTCATTTCATCCGCCACCTGACGTACTTCAGGACTTAGTTGCTGCTGTTCATCTGGAAGATCACGGTCAATATTTCCAGCTAACCAGACATCAACATTAGCATCAGCCAGAATTTTCACTTCTTTGCTTTGACCGACCAGAGCTGGATCTTTCATAACCATGTCACGCAAACGGTAAGCTTCCGAGCTAGTATATATAGAACCCAGTTCATCACGTTGACTTTCCAGCTTGCGGTCTTTGGCAATCATGCCGTTGATAATCAGGGCATCCCAATCCACCATGCCCACTTCGGTCTGCCATGCAATAAAGCGATCTTCAAACTGCACCGGAGATTCTCCTGCAAGAGGCTTTGGTTTCGGGCCAATATTCACAATGGCAGGATCGAAATAGATCGGCAAATTCATACTGCTTTGCCAGAATGCAGGAAGACCTTTGGACAAAATGCTACCGAACAGCAATACCACAAAGAACAAACCTGCAAGTACCGCAGAGAAACCAAATAGACGGAAGGTTTTTTCTTTACGATGACGTCGTGCCAAAGAGCTTTGAATGGTCTTCTTACGCTTTTCACGCAGCTCGGCAGCGACGGATGGATCAATACGCTGATCCACAGGCGTTGTATTTGAAGTACTCATTAGTCGTATTGCTCACGATATTTACGCACGATGATCAGTGCAACAATGTTCAAACCCAGGGTAATCACGAATAGCGTCAATCCTAGTGCAAAGGCCACCAGTGCTTGTGGACTAGCAAAATCAGTATCGCCAGTTAGCTGATTGACGATGGTAATCGTAACCGTAGATACGGCTTCAAGCGGATTGGCATGCAGCTGCGGACTGTTACCAGCTGCCAGGACCACAATCATGGTCTCACCAATCGCACGTGACGCTGCCAACAGGAACGCACCAATAATACCGGGCAAGGCTGCAGGTAAAACCACCTGACGGATCGTTTCAGATTTGGTGGCACCCAAACCCAAAGAACCATCACGTAAAGCACGTGGTACTTGAGTAATAATGTCATCTGACAGAGAAGATACAAATGGAATGATCATGATGCCCATGACCAGACCGGCGGTCAGCGCGCTGGTGGCATTAATTTCGAGTCCGACCAGAGCACCCATACTTTTAAGGAATGGACCGATAATCATCAAGGCAAAGACACCATAGACAATCGTAGGAATACCCGCCAACACTTCAATCGTAGGTTTTGCCCAAGAGCGGAATCGCGGTGAAGCATATTCTGCCAGATAGATCGCAATCATCAGACCAACCGGAACTGCAACTAAAAGTGCGATCCCGCTGACCATGAGCGTGCCCCAGAGCAGTGGCAATAAACCATAACTGCCTTCAGCACTGCCTGAGGTACTAAAACCTGGGTTCCATTGAGTACCAAAGAAGAAATCCAGTGGGCTGACAAAGCTGAAGAAACGCATTGCCTCGCCAAACATCGACATCACAATCCCGAGGGTGGTCAGAATTGCCACACCAGAACACAATGCCAGGCCGATATTAATCATTTTTTCGACCTGGTTACGCGCACGAAATTCCTGGCTAATATGTTTCTTGGCCCAGACCAGACCAGCCAGCGCCGCCGAAATCACCACTGCCAGTTTGGCAAACGTACCAATGGTCGAGAATTTAGCCAGCTGTTCCGCAGCTGCGACTTCATAGGCTGCAGGTGTATCACTCACCCCGAAACCTGAGGCAAGTGCCTGAACGCGATCAATCACAACACTCAGACTTGCCGGATCCAGACTGGCCGAAACATTTTCTGGCAAATGGTTGAGTACCACCTGCTCCAGAAAAGTGGGTTCCACCATATTCCAAACAATCAAAATTAAAAACGCAGGGATACCACACCATAGTGCAACCAGGGCACCATAATATCCGGGACGCGAGTGTAAGTTTGCAGAATTGCTTCCCTTACCTGCTAAGCTACGGCTTTTACTTAATCCGATTTGATAGGCTATGGCCATGATGGCCAATAACACACCTATAAGTAGCAGATTCATGTATTCTCCACTGTTTTTTCAATTTTCATGGTTTGAAAAAACTTGTTTATCGCAAAAAGCCGATGGTAGGTTGACCCTACCACCAGCGTTTTCAAAATCATTTATTACTTCACAACAACCGCTTTACCAGCCTTGAAATTTGCCAGGACTGCTGCACGTTCTTTATCAGACATTGAAATCAGACCTGCTTTTTCCAGCTTAGAGCCTTTGCCAGATACTTTCTTGTTCAGGAAGTATTCTGTGAACTGCGGTAAGCCTTTGATTGATTTCAAGTGCTCGCCTTTTACGTAGAAGAACAATGGGCGCGATACCGGATAAGCACCATTCAAGATGGTCTTTTCAGAAGGCGCTACATTGTTCACTGTGGCAACACGTAGACGGTCACGGTTCTGATCATAGAAACCTAGGCCAAACACACCTACCGCACTTGGAGAAGTTTTTAAACGTGCCAATGTTTCGGTATAGTCACCGGCAATCTCAACCACACGGCCATCTTTACGGAATGTCGTACAAGCTTTTTTCTTGGCATCTTTGTCTAAAGACTTAATTGCAGCGTACGTTTCACAACCTGCATCCACCATTTTCTCCTGGAAGACTTCGCGCGTACCATGATTCGATGCAGGAATTACCAGGGTGATTGGTTCATTTGGAAGTGCTTTGTCAATTTGGTTCCAACGCGTGTACGGGTTAGCGACCATTTTGCCATTTGATGGAAGTTGTGCAGCAAGTGCAGCGAAGACATGTTGTGGACGCAGTTTATAAGCCGCTTTATTGGCATTCGATGCAAATACAATACCGTCATAACCGATTTTGATTTCTAGGACTTGGTTAACGCCATTCTTTTTACATTCTGCCAGCTCTGTAGATTTGATTTGACGAGAAGAGTTTGCGATATCAATCGTGTTATCACCCACGCCATTACAGAACTGCTTTAAACCACCTGAAGAACCGCCAGAACCGACAACTGGTGTTTTAAACTGTGGAAAAGTATTACCGAATTCTTCTGCCACGATACTGGCATATGGAAGTACAGTTGAAGAACCTGCAATTTGAATGGTGTCACGTGCTGCGTGTGCAGTCGTTACAGCAGTTGCCCCGGTTACTGCTAATGCTAAAGCTATATTTGTAAAGCGCATTCTAGTATCTCTCTCATTTATGCAAATTTGGAGTACACCACTTTTTATTCAGTTTTGTACTTCTTTCGATACCTGCATTTTGATTTTAGAATATGACAGATAAGTTACAGCTTTATTACGATTTAGTGATTTTTCATCTAGCGGTTTTTTCTTGATTAAATTTTTATGGATTTCAATGATTAAGTTCTTTTTGTCATTCACTTCATTAAAAAATTTTAGACCAATGACATGTAACAATTTTTATAAACCTGAACTCAGGATAAATCCTGCTCCCCAGTTTTACATAAGCCTATGACAAATAAATAACAGGCTAAACAGGATTCAGATCTTCGGTGTTTTTGTGGTGAATTTCGATCTGGGAAATGACCTTTTTGTTTTTTAAGCTCACAAAAAAAAAGGAGATCTTTCGATCTCCTTTTTATTTAAATACAGAATTTCAATCTAACTACATACAAAAATATTATGCATCTATCAGAACCTGTGGAATACGATATTTAATCAGGAATACGCAGCAAAGAGCGAATACTAAAGGTACGCCGAGCGCATAAAAATAACCTGAAACACCATATTGCGTGAGTACAATTCCGCCAATGGCTGATCCTACAATTGCACCCATACGTCCCATTCCAATTGCCCATCCTGTTGCAGTTGCACGAACTTGAGTTGGATATGCAGCGACCACCAGGTAATTCAAAGCCAATTGCTGACCACCAATTCCAAATCCTGCCAATGCAATCAAAGCGAAGATATAGCCCCACTGATTACTTTCAATAAATAAACCTAAACCAGCGACGATCACCAATCCTGTAATTAGCATAAAAGTGAGAATTTTAGCTGTATTTACTTTAGGTAGCCAATAAGCTAATGGCAAAGCAAATAAGATAAAGGCAGCATTTACTGTAACCGATGCGTAAGGCGCATTTTCCGGTGCCAATCCTGCCTGTTTCAATACAGTCGGCAACCACGATAACAACATAAACCACGCAATCCAGTTAAAGAAATAAGTACCCCATACGCCAATGGTAGTACGAGCCAAATTATTTTGAAACAAGATCGCTAACTTGGCTTTTTGTTGTTGTGTATTATTTGGCTGAAGTAGGTCTTTAGTTCTAATCTCGCCAATTCCCGGAGAAATTTTATTGAGAATTTTTTGAATTGATCTCAAAGAGGAACTTTTATTGTTTTGCGCTAAATATTCCAAAGATTCAGGCAACAAGAAATACATGACAAACAATAATAGCAGCGGGAATCCACCGCCAATCAAATAAATCCCTTGCCAACCTAGCACTGGCAAAATCTTGGCAGCCAGTAAACCACCTAACATCGCTCCTGCTGGCAAGGCTAACAACACGCCTGTGGTAACTGTGCCTTTGAAACGTTGCGGAGAATATTCAGCAGCCAATGCAAGCAACACAGGTGTCGCCCCGCCCATCCCTAATCCGGCAATAAATCTCAATACTAATATTTGATCAACATTCGTCGCATACGCAATAAATATAGTGGCTAGAGAAAAAATGGCCGTACAGATGATTAATGTTTTTCGACGTCCTAATTTATCCCCTACCAGTCCTAAGAGCATTGCACCTATCGTCATTCCTACGATACCTGCAGTTAAAATCGGTGCTAATGCGCCTGTTTCTAAATCAAAGTGTACTAGCAAGGCTGGTGCGGTAAATGCAACAGCTTGGGTATCAAAACCATCAAATAATGCGATCAGAAAACAAAGTGCAATGACCATCCACTGATATTTAGAAATTCCTTGATCAATCACTGTTTTGATGAGTGATTTTTCTTGTATATTTTGCTCCATATTCCCGAGTTTTCCATTTTATTTTGAATAGCTTATAATTTTGAAAAACACGCAGCAAAGACTTAAAAGGTATATTTATATATTGGAGCTAGTTTGATCCTGGCATCTAAAACCGAAATTTAATTATAAAAAAAGGAGATCATTTCGATCTCCTTTTTTCACACCACCATCACTTATGCAATGGGTGGCGTATAAGTACCGTCAGCGATTGAATCTTTGATACGATCCGCTTCTGCAAGCACTAGCGCCAGCAAGTTCTTCACGTTATCAAGTGTTGCAACTGGGCTTAAAGTGGTCATTTTCAGAGACTGAACCTGACCAACTTTCGTTACACCAATGTTCGCTTCACCACGTGCAAACAGTTCGTCTGCTACGTTTTGGTTGAGCGTATCGAGCAATTCAACCGGATAGCCCGCTGGAACCACACGGAACAGTACAGAGGCAAATTGAGGCTCAAGCAGAAGCTCTAAACCGTCAGTCGCTTTAATGTAGTCTGCTACATCACGCGTTAAGCCAACACCATGATCGATCATCGAACCATAAAGCTCTTCGCCCAATGCTTCTACAGTCATCCATAATTTCAAGGCATCAAAACGACGCGTCGTTTGTAGCGACTTCGACACCAGGTTAGGAACACCATGTTCTTCATCATAAGCAGAGTTTAGGTACTCAGCTTCATAATGCATGAAACGGTAGTTCGCTTCATCTTTTAACAAGAACGCGCCACAAGAAATGGTCTGGAAGTAATGCTTATGGAAATCAAGCGTGATCGAATCTGACAGCTCAATCCCGTCCAGCATAGAACGATAGTCATTGGATAGAATCAGTGCACCACCCCATGCCGCATCGATGTGCATCCACGCGCCATATTTATTGGTGATTTCACGAATTTCTTTCAATGGATCAATCGCGCCAGCATCAGTTGTACCCGCAGTCGCTACCACACATGCCACGATCTTGCCTTCAGACTGAAGGTGCGTCATGGTTTTTTCCAGCGCGTCTACGTCCATCTGTGCATTTTCATTCACAGGTACAGTCACGACAGACTGGAAGCCCATGCCCATCATCGCCATGTTCTTTTGCACAGAGAAATGTGCATTTTCAGAACAGATGACTTTGACGTTGCGCATTGCATCCGCAGGAATACCATCACGCTGAACAGACCACGGATTGCCGTTTTCGTCTTTCCAGTTTTTTGCGATGCAGGCATCACGTGCCAGCAATACACCCATCAGGTTCGATTGTGTACCACCAGAAGTAAATACCCCTGCCTGACCTGAACCATAACCCACTTTTTGACGCAACCAGTCGATTAACTGAACTTCCATCAAAGAACCCGCTGGGCTTTGATCCCAAGAGTCCATTGACTGGTTAGTTGCATTAATCAGCACTTCTGCAATCTGGCTTGCCACCATGGTAGGACAGTGCAAATGCGCTAGAGAATGCGGATGATGTACTTTCAGGCTTTTGTTGAGGAATAGCTCAACCATACGCTCTAAAGACTTCTGGAGGCCCATACCTTCTTGAGAAGGCTTGAAAGAAATTGCGCTACGCAATTCCTTAATGCTACCGCCTGGGTACATTTTGTCGTCTTGCAACCATGCTGCAACCGCTTTGGTCGCCTGTTCCATTGCTGACTCATAGTCAGCAATGGATGCAGCATCATTGCAGAGTAACGCTTTACGATGTTCTGCAAAATCTACCATGAATTATACGCCTCGAACTGCTATCAGAGCTTCAGCAACCGCTCTCTTGAAGCGGACAATAACTTCTTCACATTCTGTTTGAGTGATGATCAGTGGGCAAAGTAAACGGATTACCGTACCGTTACGACCACCTTTTTCAAGTAACAGTTTGTTGTTGAAACAAGCGGTCTGAATTGCTGCGGCCAATTGACCATCAGCAGGCAAAGAGCCCATATGATCCGCTGGTTTACGCTCGTCAACAATCTCAACCCCGATCATCAGACCACGGCCACGCACGTTGCCAATACATGGAAATTCATTGGCTAACTCTTTTAATGCAGACTGTAGATAATCACCGCGCTCTTGTGCATTTTGCGCCAGGTTCTGCTCTTTAATCGTATTGATTGTCGCAAGACCCGTACCCATAGCCAACTGGTTGCCACGGAAAGTACCGGTATGTCCGGCAGGCTGCCATGCATCAAACTTGCGTTTAATACCTAGAACCGCAAGCGGCAGGCTACCACCCACAGCTTTAGACATCACTACAACATCAGGCTCAATGCCGGCATGTTCGAATGCAAACATCTTACCTGAACGCGCAAAGCCTGCCTGTACTTCATCAAGAATCAACACGATGTTGTGCTTTTCAGTCACTTCACGGATTTTTTGCAACCATTTTACTGGCGCAGTCACCACACCGCCTTCACCCTGAATCGCTTCGAGGATTACAGCTGCAGGTTTGGTCACGCCGCTTTCGACATCCTCAATGAAGTTTTCAAAGTAGTAAGTCAGGGCATCTACACCGGCTTCACCGCCAAGACCCAATGGGCAACGGTATTCATGCGGATACGGCATAAATTGCACGCCTGGCATTAAACCGTTCACTGCATTTTTCGCAGACAGGTTACCTGTCATTGCCAATGCACCGTGAGTCATACCGTGATAACCGCCAGAGAAGCTGATTACAGAGCTACGACCGGTAAAGGTTTTCGCGAGTTTGATTGCAGCTTCTGTTGCATCTGCACCGGATGGACCGCAGAACTGCAAGCAGTACTCTTCTTGACCACCTGGAAGATAAGAAAGAAGTGCTTCAGTAAAAGCATCTTTTAAAGGAGTAGTAAGATCCAGGGTATGCAATGGTAGACCGCTTGCAATCGTATCCTGGATGCTTTGAATGACTGCAGGATGATTATGGCCTAATGCCAACGTCCCTGCCCCAGCTAAACAATCAAGGTACTCAGTACCTTCAACATCGGTAACCCAGCAACCTTGTGCTTTCGCTATCGCTAACGGTAATTTACGTGGATAACTACGCACATTCGATTCCATCTGACTTTGGCGAGTCAAGTAGTATTCGTTTGTGGAATTGGTGGCAGGGTTTACAGAAGTAACGCTCATATCGAATTACCATCTCTGATATGGGTGAAAGAAATAAGTCTGGTGACGTTTGGTCCTTTGACTCGGCGCTTTATAAGGTTCTAGCTAGCAGTTTTGTATTCGAATAACTAGGAGGCGGATGATACCGAATTTTTCAGGAAAATAAATAACTTTCAGTCACATTTTGTCCTAATCTTTATCGAAAAAAAACATCGTGCCAATCCATCCCCTGAATCATCATCTTACAGCCTGATAGCAGAAAGGAAAGCCTGTTCTTTTATGCTTTTTTGTAGCACAGCTAATATTCAGAAAATAAATTTTAAAATTTATTATTAAACAATTAATTATTAACAATAAATATAGATTAAATAATAAGTTAAAATGAAAGAAAAATTAACACTCTTACCACAAATATTTCGTAAAAAGATCACAATTGAGAATTAATATTTCTTTAACGGCTTAGATGGCCAATTTTAAGAATAACAGGACAATTTCATGCGTCTCTTAGCACTTAGCAGTTTTATCCTTGCCAGTACCCTCGCCACAGGCGCATTTGCAGCTCCTGCCGAATCCATGAATTATAATATTGTTAATCTTTCAGCAGAGGCCAGTCGTGAAATTTCAAATGATGAAATGCATGCCGTACTTTATATTGAAAAATCCAACAAACAGCCGGCTGAACTGGCCACCCAAATCAACCAGCTCATGAGTCAGGCGATTGCTACAGCACGCAAATATCCTACTGTGAAAATCGAAACAGGTACACAAAGTACTTACCCTATTTATGACAATGATAACCGTAAATTAAAAGAGTGGCGTGGTCGTGCCCAGATTCGCCTAGAATCAAAAGATTTTAAAGCGGCTTCGCAGCTCATTGCAGAATTGCAGCAAAATTTCCAGACCGAGTCAATTAATTTCAAGGTATCAGATGAAAAGCGCAAAAAAGTTGAAAGTGAACTGATGATTGAAGCGACTAAAAACTTCCAGCAACGCGCCCAAGCACTCACCCAGACCTGGAACAAACCGGGTTATCAACTGGTAAACTTGAACATCAATACCAATAACTATGCACCACAGCCCGTACCGCGTATGGCCATGATGAAATCAGCTTCGTCTGATATGGTTCCAGAGCAGGCCGTTGCGGCAGGTGAATCGCAAATGACTGTTAGTGCCAATGGCTCGATTCAGTTTAAATAAAACTTCATTATATTATTCGTATTTTTAAGAACCACCCTTTTGGGTGGTTTTTTATCATGTGAATATTCTTTAAAAAGCGAAGCTACAAATTCATACAAACTCAGATATGAATTGAGCTTTGACCGGTTTACAGTAACGGACATTTGCACCAGCCCTTTCTACTCATGTCTCTTGATCAACTGAACCTTTCCCTGTTTCATCTTCTTAATGTACCTGATCAAGCCTCGATCTGGATGATCAACTATGCCTCCCTGATTGCGCACGATCTGGTTTATCTTTTTCTGCTGATTTTTGCTATTGCCTGGTTCCGTGGCAGTTACGAAGTAAAAACAGGGATTATCAAAGCCTTCATCTTTACAGCTATTACCTTATTAATGAGTGAAGTATTGTCTACGGTACTCAATACCCCACGCCCGTTTGTGATGGATGTTGGTCGCACCCTGCTTGAACATGCGCCGACTGGTTCTTTTCCCAGCAACCATATGAGTATTTTTAGCGGGATTGCCTTCGCCTATTATTTTTCACCGCAGCGAGACTTGGGACGAATTCTAATCTGGACAGCTTGGCTGGTAGCGTGGTCGCGTGTTTATGTCGGTGTACATTTTCCGATTGATATGCTGGGTGCATTCCTGATGGCAATAACAGTAAATTTAGCTGGATTACCATTGTGGTGGAAATATCAGGATAAACTCATGCGCTTTATTTTAAATATTCATCTATCGCTGTTTGCGCCATTGATCCGGATGGGGTGGATTAAATAAGCTTCAATGACAAAAATCCCGCTCGAAGGCGGGATTTTTTTATCTCTTAACTTAAATCCGAATGGCTTAGTAGATCGCCATATGATTGCGATGAATCATTTCTAGTGAACGTGCCTCACCTAACACCTGATGTACTTTATCTGATGCCAGACCACGAACGATATCTGCTGAACGCGAACTGAAATTGACACGACCGACCGCAATCCGGTGACCTTGTGTATCGACACATTCAACCACATCACCGCGTTCGAAATGACCCTCAACCGCTTTCACCCCTACAGGCAACAAGCTGCGATGATTGTCTTTAATGGCTTTTACTGCACCATCATCAATCACTAAACGACCTGCAGTTTGCAAGTGAGCAGCTAACCATTGCTGATGCGCTGTCATACGATCTTTGTCAGTTACAAACAAGGTACCTAATAATTCGCCAGACATTAGACGTGATAGAACACCATCACTATCACCACTTGCAATTAAGGTCGGACAGCCAGACTTTGCAGCCAGACGTGCAGCACGAACTTTGGTCAGCATGCCGCCACGACCAAATTTCCCGCCTCCACCGGCCATATCAAACAGGCTTTCGTCCATAGCACGTACGGTATGGAACAGTTTGGCATCGGGATTAGACCGCGGGTCTGAGTCAAACATTCCTTCCTGATCCGTTAAGATAATCAGAAGATCTGCATGTACCTGACCAGCCACCATGGCAGCAAGCGTGTCGTTATCACCAAAACGGATTTCGTCAGTAGAAACCGTGTCATTCTCATTGATCACCGGAATCACACGCCATTCAATCAGGTGCTGCAAGGCATCACATGAGTTGAGATAGCGACGACGATCTGCCAGATCATCATGAGTCAATAGTACTTGAGCAGTTTGAATCTTGTGTTTCTCAAGTACGCTTGACCAAGTATGAATCAGGCCCATCTGACCGATGGCAGCACAAGCCTGAAGACTGGGTAGATCGGTGGGTCGATTCTCAAGTTTCATTCGCACCATACCTTCAGCCACAGCACCGGAAGACACCAGAATAATCTCGTGTCCTGCATTGTGTAGATTTGCGATTTGTCCCGCCCAGTGCGAGATGGCATCTAAATCTAGACCTTGTCCGTTTGCTGTGAGTAAAGATGATCCGATTTTAACAACGATTCGTTTACAACCCTTGAGCTGACGTTGCCCATCTACCACTTCTATCATCTTGTCCTCAGACTCTTCTCTCAGAGATTAGCGTACGTAGTACACTTCCACATCACTATCATCATCGCCATCTTCATCATCTTCGTCATCGCCTAGAATACCGGCAAGACGTTGCTGACGACGCATCTCACGATACGCTTCTTTTGCAGCGATGGTTTGTTCACGTGTTTCAGCTTCAAGCTGATCACGGAATGCTTTCATTTCTGCTGCATATTCTGGATCTTCAGTTTCGCGTTCACGCTGCTCTTCGATCTGATCCATCAGGTAGTAAACTACGTCTTTGGTGCCTTCAGCCGTTAAGCCAGAAGTTTCAAAAACCGGCCCTTCCCACTGCAATTCTTCAAGAATATGAGTACACCATTCTTCACGTGTTTCCTCAGCCAACTGATCGACTTTGTTCAGCACCAATACGATCGGTAGTTTTGAAAGCGTTGGGGAGAAGTTTTTTAGCTCTTTCATAATTGCTTTGGCATTATGTGCCGGATCTGAGCCATCAATCGGTTGTACATCAACGATGTGCAACAGGATACGGGTACGCGCCAAGTGCTTCAGGAAGCGAATCCCAAGACCTGCACCTTCAGATGCGCCTTCGATCAGACCTGGAATATCCGCCATCACGAATGAACGGTGACTGTCGGCATCGACCACACCCAGGTTTGGCACCATAGTAGTAAATGGATAATCTGCCACTTTTGGTTTTGCAGCCGAGACTGCACGAATGAAGGTTGACTTACCCGCATTTGGCATACCCAGCAAGCCGACATCGGCCAGAACTTTAAGCTCTAGACGGATTTCACGGAATTCACCTTTTTGACCATGCGTACACTTACGTGGTGAACGGTTGGTCGATGATTTAAAGTGGGTATTACCTAAACCACCCTCACCGCCTGCCGCAACTTTCACGCGTTGACCATCTTCGATCAAGTCGCCAATAATGTCACCAGACTCTACATCTACAATTGTTGTTCCTACCGGAACTTTTAATACGGTATCTTCACCGCCACGACCAGCACAGTTCGCCCCACGGCCATTTTTTGCTCGTTCTGCACGGAATTTACGTGTATAACGATAATCAACTAGCGTACTGGTGTCGTCGTCAGCCTGAATATAAATGCTGCCGCCACGACCACCATCACCACCATCTGGACCACCAAATGGTACGAATTTTTCACGGCGAAAACTGGCTACGCCATTGCCACCGTCGCCAGCCTCTACGGTAATGACTGCTTCATCAACAAAGCGCATATTGCCAATCCTCTAAAAACTTTAAAACCCCATATTCTGCCATATTTTAAAGAATTTCTCGACTATATTTATGACACAATCAATGAAGATCGTTCACCTTGCTCTGAATTTTATTCAACAAGCCTGATTTCCTTGTTTTGAAAATTAAAAATCATATAATTCTTACTTATATAAGGTGTAATTAATAAGTTGCTCTAGTATAGGATCAAATCCTATCTGAGATTTTCTAATCGTTTCTCTAGCATATTTATTAGAATTCTTGTGTAAAATATCCCCATACTCAACATTACGTTCTTGTGTCTGCTGATTAAAACTTGTAGTGATTTCATACAAATTATCATTTAAAAGAATAATAGATTTCTTGATTTGTATTCTTAAATCATGAAATTCATTAACATTTTTCTGACTCTTTTCGAAGCTGATATTGCTTACACAAAAACCGCTAAATATTTCATTATTAAGTGCTCTTAATTCCAATATGTCAGTGGTTATATCTTTAGCTAAGATCGCTACAACCTCACTCCCTTTCTGCTCTCGCCAACTGTTATATGTCATCAATACTGCAACAGGTGCAAAGATCGCTGCAGACCAAAGCAAGAGATTGGTTGCTAAAGTAATATCAACTTTTAAAAGTTTAAAGATTGCATAAATCGCAATGCATAAAACTAAAATGATCGCGTACACTGCAAACAAAGTAGCAACCAGATTTTCTGACTTATTCCTGTCCTTGCTCACCCCAGAAGCAATTCAGCCTATTTTGCTACGCGCGCTTTATTCTCCACAATATCTGGCAGACTTTTCTCAATCCAGCCAATTAAGTACATAATTTTTTCAGCTGCTTGTGAACCGGTAATCGTCAACTGATATTCTACTTTCGGCGGCACGACCGGATAAACAGTTCTTAAAATAAAACCATCCTGCTCCAGCATTTTTAAAGTCTGGGAGAGCATCTTTTCACTCACCCCTTCGATTCGCTGTTTCAACTCGCTAAAACGATGCACCCCTTCACTGAGACAGCGCAAAACTAAAACAGACCACTTATTGGCGATATGCTCTAATATTTCTCGAGAAGGGCAATCAGTAGATAAAACTTGCCCCAATAATTTACTGGTTTCATAAGCAGACATAAAAATCTTCCCTTCTAGTAATAAGCTTACTTTTTAATATGGGCTTAAATTGAGTAAGTTATCAGATTAATATTTATTCATCAAAAAAAGCGAGAATAAAAAATGAAAATTGCAATTACTGGCGCAACGGGTCATCTCGGTCATCTGGTTATTCAACACCTACTTCATCAAACATCTGCAAACAATATAGTTGCCTTAGTGCGTAATGTAGAAAAAGCTGAATCATTTCAAAACCAAGGAATCGAAGTCCGCCATTTTGATTATGATCAAATCGAATCTCTTCAACCTGCCCTTCAGGGAGTCGATAAATTACTTTTAATCTCTGCCAGTGAAATTGGTCGACGGACCCCGCAGCACAAAGCGGTAATCGATGCTGCTGTTGCGGCTAAAGTTCCCTATATCGCCTATACCAGTTTATTGCGTGCAGATACCTCCCGGCTTAGTCTTGCACAGGAACATCGTGAAACAGAACAATTTATCCATGATAGTGGCCTAAAATATACCTTATTAAGAAACAACTGGTATATCGAGAACTACCTAGCCAACATTCAACACACGATTGACTCAGGTATTTTCTATGGTGCGGCTCAGGATGCCCTTATCAGCGCTGCTCCACGTGAGGATTATGCAGAAGCTGCAGCAAACGTCCTGCTTGGTTCAGATCATGACAATAGAACATATGAATTGGCGAGTTCTAAAGCATTTACTTTTGACACTTTGACCAAAACGATTTCTGAAATTAGCTCGAAAACTGTCATTTATAAGAACTTGAGTGCTGAAAACTACAAACAAATGCTTCTACAGGCAGGACTACCTGAAAGCTTAGCTGAGACAATGGTGGAGGCAGATGTTGAAGCAACTCGTGGTGCATTTTTCAGTGAGAGTAAAGATTTAGAAAATTTACTGAAGCGTCCTACCACTCCAATTGAAACGACAGTTAAATCTTCACTTACCTCTTTTTGATCACGTATAAAAAAAAGAGCCTCAAATGAGGCTCTTTTTTTAGCTAAAAACTAATTATGCATTAGTCTCAGCAGGAATTTTAGGATAGCTTACGCCGCCCATCTGTTCAGCAATACGAAGTACCTGACAGCTATAACCTACTTCATTATCGTACCAAACGTAGCAAGTTAAACGGTTACCTGAAGTGATAGTCGCTTGCGCGTCAAATACACCTGCAGTACGTGAACCGATAAAGTCAGAAGATACCACTTCAGTCGAGTTGGTATAGCCGATTTGACCTTGCAGGCTAGATCCGATTGAAATCTGACGAATGTATTCGTTCACTTCATCACGATCAACATCCTGACCCAAGGTAAGGTTAAGAATCGCCAATGATACGTTTGGTGTAGGTACACGTACAGAGTTACCTGTCAGTTTACCTTGAAGAGCTGGAAGCGCCTTAGCAACTGCTTTCGCTGCACCAGTTTCAGTAATGACCATGTTCAGTGTAGCAGCACGGCCACGACGGTCAGCATGATAGTTATCGATCAGGTTCTGGTCGTTTGTGAACGAGTGAACTGTTTCAACATGACCATTAATCACTGTGTATTTGTCGTTTAACACTTTTAATGTTGGAGTGATCGCATTTGTAGTACAGCTTGCTGCAGAGATGATTTTGTCTTCATCCAGAATGTCAGCCTGGTTCACACCAAATACCACGTTCTTCATGTCACCTTTACCCGGTGCAGTCAGAATAACACGGGCAGCGCCTGGACATTTCAGGTGCTGAGCAAGGCCTTCCGCATCACGCCATTTACCTGTATTGTCGATAACAAGTGCATTTTCGATACCGTATGCAGTGTAATCTACTTCAGATGGGCTTGATGCATAGATCACTTTGATGAACTGACCATTAGCAATAATTGCTTCGTTTTCTTCATCAACAGAAATCGTACCCGCGAATGGACCGTGGATTGAATCACGACGCAATAAAGACGCACGTTTTTCCAGATCACCATCAGACGATTTACGAACGACAATTGCTTTCAGGTTCAAGCCACGGCCCAGACCTGACTGGCTGATCATCAAACGTGCAAGGATACGACCAATACGACCGAAACCGTAAAGAACAACATCTCTACCTTCAACAGAAGTTGGATTGCCTTCAAGAGATTTCACAGCGTCAGCAACGAATGCGTTAACATCCCCACCTTTTGCTTTGAACTCAACAGCAAGTTTGCCTAGATCGACTTCAGCAGTACCGATGTTGTCAATTTTCGCCAATGCTTCAAGGATTGGGAAAGTGTCTACAACAGAAAGTTCAACGTCTAGCACGCGAGTACGGCGATGTGCTTTCAGAATCTGAATCACAGAACGGTTAATTAAAGAGCGACCATAAACTGTAGCTACAATATTTTTTTCACGATATAACTGACCCACAAGGGCAATCATACGTTCCGCAAGTTCTTCACGGTTTTTCCAGCGACCTTGGTGCTCTGCATGTAGGGCAACGATAGTGTCTTTGCTCACAGATACGTCCTCTAATTAATTGTAAATCTAGGCATAAATTTCTAAACCCGACAATTGTAATGGAATTGGCGGCAAGTTTGAATCAAAAGCTCATTATGACGGGCAGTTTTTAACGTATATTCACTATAAATTTTAAAAATAATTGTAATTAGCTGAATGATTTTGCATCCAAAAATTTTAAAGATAGCTGTTTTTTAATCACAGGCATAAATTTGTTAAATGTTGTTTATTCATGCGATCTCTTCTTAATTTTAAGATTGAAGTCGATCTTTATAGTTTTCCAGATTTTTCTTAAGGGCTAATTGATGTTTACGTTGTCTGAGTAAATGCAAGATTCCTTCCACTACCAGCACGAAGACGGCCAACCAGATTGGGATATAAGTCAGCCATTCACCTGATTCTACGCGTTCCCCAAGTGCCATTGAAGCAAAAGCCAGCAATACCGGTTCAAGATAACTCAATAGCCCAAAAATCACAAAAGGCAAATATCGACTGGCCAGGATATAACTGCCTAAACCGAGCGCACTTAAAAAGCCTAACCCAAGCACTGCCAATATCAAGTGATAATGACTGAATATTAATGGCAAAGAGTCGCTATAAATAAAGCCAAGATAAAACGCAACAGGCAAAATCAGAAATAAATCCCACCAAAATCCACCCAGGTGATCGGTAGCGAATTTACGCCGCATAAAGAAATAAATTGGGTAAGCTAAAGCAACATAGACTGTTTCCCATGCGATTGAACCAATTCGCCAGATTTCATGCCCTACTCCCAATACTGCCAATGCAACAGCGACCATCTGGAAAGATGATAATTTTTCTTTGTAGAGCACACAGCCGAATAACACCATTACCAGAGGCAGGAGAAAATAGCCGAGCGAGACTTCGAGACCACGCCCATTGATAGGCCCCCATAAAAACAACCACAATTGTGTGGTACATAACAGCGAACTAATCAGCAACCAGATCAAAAATGAAGGCTGTCGTAATACCCGCTTAAAGATACTGCTGATATGTTTCAGGTCCCCTGACCACCACATAAATGCAGTCAGAAATGGCAAGGTCGCCAGCATACGCCAAGCAAAGGTCTGTTCACTGTCTAAAGGCTGTAAAAAGGGCGTAAATATATAGAGCACTCCAAAAACCACGGAGGCCAATACAGATAACGCAATGCCTTTATACATAGTCAAACTCTACTTTGATTCGTCTGCATTATAGCGACTAGCATTATAGAAAGCTTGATAATTCACTTATATAAAAAGGTCTCCATTTAAAATTAGATATTATGTTTTCACACAGCATAAAAAACCATGCCTAAGCATGGTTTACATAAAAACGCTAAACTTATCTTTGAGTTTGCTTGGTATAAATCACATCACTCAGGTCATAGCCCACCGACTGTGCATATTGCAAATATTCATTCACTACGTTTTTATCCAGTTGGGGATTACGGGAAAGTATCCACATGTATTTACGTTTAGGCTCGCCCACCAACACAGTCTGATAGTTCTCATCCAGTTTTAAAACCCAGTAATCACCACGGGCGACCGGAATCCAGCGAATAAAGTCTGGTAAGAAACTGACTTTTAACTTGGTATTCTGTGGTGGATTCTGCACAAATGCCTCACCCAGTGATTGGGTTTGTCCACCATCTTTTTTAATGCAGCGGTTATCCACCACAATATTGCCATTTTCATTTAAAGTATAAGTCGCTGTGACATCACGATCACACTTATTTTGAAAATATAGAGGCTTGCGTGCTACTTCGTACCATGTCCCCAAATAACGGTCCAGTTCAACTTTCTCAATGGTCGGTAATGGCTCGTCTTTCGCATAAGCCATAGTAGCGGCGCCCAAACCGAGAAGAACCGCGCTACCCACCGCAATTTTTGCCAGCTTTAATCCGGTACGTGAAGATTTTTGAGTTGTCATAAAGATACCTATTGCATGTTCACAAAATATTTATTTAAAAAATTCTGTTCCTACAATAGCTTTATCACAGCCCTTAATTTGTTACATTATGTTTGCTTTGTGATTGATTTTACGTCATTTAAATAAGATTTAATGCAACAATAATCAATCAAACATCTGGGCTTTCAAGCGTAAAATTTCATCCCGCATACGTGCAGCCTGCTCAAACTGCAGCTCTTTGGAAGCTTTCAGCATCTCTTTTTCCAGTTTGTTAATATGTTTCGCAAAAAGTTTCGGATCTGCCATGATATGCCGCTCATCCGCACTGATGGCACGTGCCTGATCTGATACGTGTAATTTAATGGATTCATCATTCAATATTTCACCCGTATCAATTTCCTTGATCACCTGACGCACTGCACTACGTGGCGTAATACCATGCTCTTCATTAAACTGAATCTGCTTGGCACGACGACGGTCCGTTTCATCAATCGCTTTCTGCATCGAATCAGTAATACGATCAGCATACAGAATCGCCTTACCTTTCAGGTTACGCGCAGCGCGGCCAATGGTCTGAATGAGAGAGCGCTCAGAACGCAAAAATCCTTCTTTATCTGCATCCAGAATCGCCACTAATGATACTTCCGGCATATCAAGGCCTTCACGCAACAGGTTAATTCCGACCAGCACGTCATGAACCCCAGTACGCAGCTCATGAATGATTTTTACCCGTTCAACAGTATCGATATCCGAGTGTAAATAAGCGACCTTAATCCCATATTCTTTCAAATAAGAAGTCAAATCTTCAGCCATGCGCTTGGTCAAGGTTGTAACCAACACCCGCTCATTAATGTCTTTACGCAGATTAATTTCTGAAAGCACATCATCGACCTGTGTCAAAACTGGACGGATTTCAATTTCCGGATCGATCAGACCGGTTGGACGTACCACCTGCTCGACAATCTGCTGGGATTTTTCCAGCTCGTAACGTGCGGGCGTTGCGCTAACATAAACAGTCGTCGGCACAATCCGTTCCCATTCTTCAAATTTCATCGGCCGGTTATCCAGCGCACTCGGCAAACGGAATCCGTAATTGACCAGATTTTCTTTACGCGAACGATCGCCCTTATACATGGCGCCAATCTGCGGCACCGTCACATGTGACTCATCAATAATCAGCAAGGCATCATCAGGAATATAATCGAACAAGGTCGGTGGCGCTTCACCCGCAGGACGGCCAGATAAATGGCGTGAATAGTTTTCAATGCCGTTGGTATAACCCAGTTGCTGCATCATTTCCAGATCATAGCGTGTGCGCTGCTCGATGCGCTGGGCTTCCAGCAGTTTGTCATTTTCCCGGAAGAACACCAGACGCTCTTTAAGTTCTTCCCGAATGGTTTCGATGGCACGGGACAAATTGTCTTTCGGCGTAACATAATGGCTTTTAGGATAAATGGTTACGCGAGGCACTTTACGAACCATTTTCCCGGTCAGCGGATCAAACCAGCGAATGGAGTCAACTTCATCATCAAACAGTTCAATCCGGATCGCATCCTGATCGGATTCAGCCGGAAAAATATCAATAATTTCGCCACGAATACGATAAGTACCGCGCAGGAATTCCAGTTCGTTACGCGAATACTGCATCTCGACCAAACGGCGAATAATATCATCACGTCCAATACGGTCGCCTTCGACCACATGCAGCAACATGCTCATATAGGCATTCGGATCACCCAGACCGTAAATCGCAGACACTGAAGCGACAATAATTGCGTCGCGACGTTCTAAAAGTGCACGGGTGGCCGAAAGACGCATCTGGTCAATGTGGTCATTAATTGCCGCATCTTTCTCGATAAAGGTATCTGAAGATGGCACATAGGCTTCTGGCTGATAGTAGTCATAATAACTGACGAAATATTCAACCGCATTATTCGGGAAAAATGCTTTAAATTCACCGTAGAGCTGTGCAGCCAGCGTTTTGTTATGGGCCATGACAATAGTCGGACGCTGGGTACGGGCGATGACATTGGCCATAGTATAGGTTTTACCTGAACCGGTAACCCCCAGCAAAAGCTGATCGTGATAGCCTTTTTCTATACCCTTGACCAGCTTTTCAATGGCCTGTGGCTGATCGCCAGCAGGTTGATAACTGGTCACCAGTTCAAAGGGTTGTTTATCACTCATAGCTTTAATAATTTCACTGCGGATATCGACTCAATTTATTATGGGGGTAAAACTGAATTACTCAATCCCTATCCAGGTTTCTGTTTGGTAAAATAAAACAGTATCATTGTCATTATTTTATAGTGCTTTACTTTACTTAGATTTAATGAATAAGGTACAGATCAATCCAAATCAATTTTGAATTATGCAACAATCAATATAAAATTGAGATCTTTAAAAATTATAAAAAATTGGCAGGATAATGAAAGATAAAGAGTATCGTGAAATCGTGACTAAGAATCAGTTTCGCTATATGGGCACAATCATATTTTGTTTGGGCCTTTTCTATTTAGTTAGCGTTATTTACTTTCTTATTCAAAAACACTTTTTTTAAAACTCACCCATGAGTATCACTTGTGCAAAAGAATAAATTAAGCATTTTCAGACAACAACTTTATTTAGGTTTACTCGGTATGCTGTTTTGGATCATGGGTGGAATACTGACTTATCTGTTTGGATAGCGCTGCAGAATAATGCCTTGACCCCTCTTCATTTCACGGGCAACATGAAGATCAGGATGGCCTAGAATAGACAATTATGACTTACCACTATCACGATGAAAGTATTGTTAAATCCCTTCCAGAAAATACCGTTTTTGTATTTGGCAGCAACCTGGCTGGCCAGCATGGTGGTGGTGCAGCTAGAACGGCACTTGAGCATTTTGGCGCAGTCATGGGCGTCGGTCGTGGCTGGGCGGGTCAAAGCTATGCCATTCCCACCATGAACGAGCATTTGCAACAAATGCCGCTCTCACAAATCCAGCACTATATTGATGACTTTAAGATTTACACCAAAAACCATCCTAAAAATAAATATTTTATTACTTCCATAGGCTGCGGGATCGCAGGTTATAAGGTCGAGGAAATTGCACCGATGTTCAAAGGCATCTCGCGCAATGTCATTTTCCCGCAATCTTTCCGTCCTTTTGTCGAAAAACCCTTGCCCAAATTAACCGCAAATTTCTTGCATACCATTTTCCGTGATTCGGTCATTTTAACTCCGGCCAGTGATGAGCTGATTGAAGAACTGCCTTTGACTGAAAATGAAAAAAGTCTGGCAAGGATTATTTTAAATACTCAGATCTACCCGACCGACAGCAATGGACGGGAACGTGTTTTTGAAATTGAAGATATCCTGCATAACCTGAATACCAAGCTGGTCGATTTTCAAAGCCAGAAAGAAGGTGCCATGTTGTTTGGAGGCGTGATTTTAGCGCTACTGGAACTTTATAATATTAACGAGAAAGATTTTATTGATGTCTGGCAAGGTGAGCGAGAAATTGCTCCACCCAAACCGGAAAATAAAGCACGTAAAAGTATTCGTTAAGTGGCCACAGTACTCCTTTTAAAAAAGCCAATGTCTGAATTGGCTTTTTTTTAGCTACTCAAATACTGAATATGAAATAGATCAGGTCTGGATTTTGTTTCGTTTGGTATTTAGAAAGCTTAAATATTTCGTTTGCTTTATTAAGAATAAAACTGAAAGAGATTTGGATCATCCGGTTTTTTACTTTTTCATGCTCAGGAAGCTGCAAAAATGAAATATTGATCGCCAACTCCCTAAAAACTTCCACAAAAAAAGCCATGATTTATCATAGCTTTTTGAGTGGGATCAATTAGCGTTTGCCCATTGAACGGCGAGTACCACGTGGCGGCATCCAGGTACGGTCAGCATAGCGCTGCGGTCTTGGTCTTAAATCTTCTAGAACTTCTTCGGCAGCATTTTGCTCTGCTTGTTTAATAGGGAAAGGTAAATTGACCAGGGGCTTTTTTTTGGGAGTCGTTTGGGTGCTCATATGATTCACTCAATAATATATATAACTATTGTACAAAAAAACTCAACCCACTGGGTAGCAGGATCTTGGATAAATTCATCTCGACGTATTTTTTAAAATAATAAATGTGCTCAGACAAACATTTGCATGAACCATGTCCAGCCTAAAATTTACTTAAATTATCATGTAGATAATCAAAAATTAGTCTGATCGATAGTTGAGTTAATTCCAAGCTAAACTTTCTTGATATTTACATTAAAATTAAGCAGCAAACTCCTCATTTTTCAAAGCACTTTTCTTTAAAAAAGCAACTACGAAACACATAAAGCATACAGCCGTTACCAAGATTAACTATTGATTAACTTTTAGCCTATTGTTCTATAACTGAATTTTTAAATTTAATTCACATAATTAATGAACTAGAAAAACGAATAAATACACTGGACATGGAGTTCCAAATCAATGAAAAAAATGCTGGCGTGTATGGCAGGCTTGGCGACTTTACCTATGGTCGCTTATGCAGATTCCCCTTATTTTAGCTTGCAGGATGGAGATGGCTTTAAACGCTTTTCTGTATCCGTTGGTGCATTGCATGTAATGCCGCAAGGTAAAGCACAGCCTGTTCGTGTCAATACTGCAATTAATGAAGGCTATCAATCCAAAGTGGGAGATATACAGGCGGAAACCGTCATAGACAACCTTGATCCTGACCGCAAACCAAATCGTGTCGTCGAAGGATTAGTAAGGTTAATTGGTGCCTTTGGCGGTAAGGTATCTAGTGGCCTTTCTGGAGATTCCTATGTATACGGTCTTTCAGAATGGGATAATCCAGGAACGGGTCTTGAAGCAGATGATGTCACCACCCTAGGCCTCCTGACCAACTATTATTTTACCGATAATATTTCTTTTGAAATGAAGGCGGGTATTCCCCCCAAGGTAGATATCAAGGGAAAAGGTACAATCTATGCACCATTTGCTGCTGTGGCAACGCCTTTGGGTGGGATTGCAGGTAATTTAAATCTTGCCAATGACATCAAAATTACAGATCTAGCGCAGTCCAGCAAAGCTGCAGAAGCACGTGCCTGGACCCCGGCTTTTGAACTCCAGTATCATTTTGGTAAAACTGGGGTAAATAAATTCCGTCCTTATGTTGGGGTAGGATTTATGTATGCTTATTTCAATGAACTTGAAATAGATCAAGGTATTGAATCTGATCTAGTTGCTGCAGGCCACATGATCCAGAATATTATTAATCAGAATGCTGGTGCTTCCCTGGAAATGAAGGATAGCACGGGTAGAATGAAAGTGGATCTTGAAGCTACCGATGCTTTTGCCCCCATAGCTACTGTTGGCTTTACTTATGATTTCAATGATAAGTGGTTTGCGGTGGGTTCAGTGTCTTATGCCCATTTGCAGAATGAATCTAAAATTACTGTAATTAATGAAAATACCGGACAGACCTTGATTAATTCAAAAGCCGATATTGAAATTAATCCGATTCTGGCCTATGCCGGATTTGGAATGCGCTTCTAAGTTAATTTTTTACTTTTTAAGAAAACGGCTCCGGCCGTTTTTTTTGCGAATCATATTGATAAAAAAAATTTATCTTTTGATCAATTTTTATTTAATCGCCTCTCTTGCCTGAATCGAATACTATACCTATCAACTTTTATAGGCATGAATGATGTATGGCTGACGGTCAGTTTTCCAAAGCTCTGGTTTTTATGCTCATTGGCTCCGCCATTATCTTGGCATTGTCGCTGGGCGTACGACATGCATTCGGCCTGTATCTGGTGCCGATGAGTGAAGAATTTGGCTGGGGTCATCATGTTTTTAGTCTGGCGATTGCCATGCAAAACCTGATCTGGGGTGCAGTTCAGCCCATTACCGGGGCATTTGCCGATAAATATGGTAGCAAGATTGTCGTTGCTGTAGGTGGAGCTTTATATGCAATTGGCCTGCTCCTGATGGCAGTCAGCTCGACCGGGCTACTACTCAATCTGAGTGTAGGGTTAATTCTAGGTCTCGCCCTGTCAGCTACGTCATTTCCGGTGTTATTGTCTGCAGTGGGGCGTGCAGCACCGCCAGAAAAGCGTAGTCTAGCTATGGGGATTGCCAGTGCAGCCGGATCTTTTGGCCAGTTTATCATGTTGCCTTCGACCCTTTTACTCTTACAGAATGTCGGCTGGTCAGCAGCATTAGTGGTCAGTGCCATTCTGATTGCACTGATTGTGCCCTTGGCCTGGATGCTAAAAGCACCGATGTATGTTAATCCCAACGCAGCCTCTACCCCGAATAAAGTCTCACTGAGTTTTAAACAGATTCTGGTGGTAGTAAAAAATCATAAACCGTTCTGGTTTCTGGCCTTAGGTTTTTTTGTTTGTGGTTTCCAGGTGGTATTTATTGGCATCCACCTGCCTGGCTATCTGATCGATCATGGTTTTAATGCCACAACAGGTACAATTTTTCTGGCGCTGGTCGGTTTGTTTAATGTGGTAGGTACCTATACTGCCGGTTGGCTCGGTGGCAAATATTCCAAGCCGCATCTGCTGATGGGGCTTTATGGTCTGCGCGGAATCGCGATTATTGCCTTTCTCATGCTGCCTTTGAGTACATGGACAGTTTATGCCTTTGGTGTCATCATGGGATTACTCTGGTTATCAACCGTTCCGCTGACCAATGGCATTGTCGCAAATATGTTCGGTGTGAAATATCTGACCATGCTCAGTGGTATTGTATTTTTCACCCATCAGGTTGGCTCATTTTTCGGTGGGTGGCTGGGTGGAGTCAACCATGATTTGAGTGGCAATTATAATGCGGTGTGGATGCTGTCAATTGTCCTCAGCATTTTTGGGGTACTGGTGCATTTCTGGGTCAATGAGGAGCAAATCGTCCATGACTGATTCTCTGCTGAAACTCAAAATTTCGATTACTGTAGTTCTCCTGCTTTTACTGGCTCTGTCGATTACGCTCTGGTTCCAGACCCCGGAGCTGTTTGAATATTTTAATCAGGCTTTCTGTGCCCACTAATCTGCTGGAATATCCTCAGCAAAAAACACGCAATCCATCGCAGAATAAGTTAAATGCTGTAAAATCAGCAAAATAATAAAAATATAAGATTCTTCATAAACTTATCACTTCTTTTGATTTTATTTCAGTCCGGAATTTTCTTAGATTCTGATTATTAAAAAATTCTGAGACTTGATAATGACCAGCTTAACCCAACTTTCACAAGCCATTCATGATGCCCCACGCTGGCATCAGCAAGATCAATTTCAACATCCGGATGAAATCAAAATTGTACCGCAAACAGGTCAGGCCTTAGGCGCAGTAGTCTATGGTCTGGATGCCCGTAAAGTACAGTCATCCGACACCATTCTGAAGTTAAAACAGGCGCTGGCCGAGCACCTGATTTTGATCTTCAAACAGCAAAGTCTGGATGATTTACAGTACCTGGCATTTTCTACCTATTTCGGTTCCATTTTCCGCCCAGGTGCAGATACACCTGTACTGGCTGCGCAGTCGGATAGCGGTGTTCCACCCGATGTCGTTCCGGTGTCCAATGCAGTTGATCAGGGAGACTATACCGGGCATGGTGAACTGACTCCACATGCCGATCATCAATGGACACCTTTACCCTCTTTTGGTTCCCTTCTGTATGCAATTGAACTGCCTCAGGACGGCGGTCAGACCAGCTGGATCAATACCATTAAAGCCTATGATGCACTCGATAAAGAAACCAAAGCACAAATTGATCAGCTACAACTGATTACTTACAACCCATTCGTGCGCCGCCAAAAAACCAGAGATCAGGTTGAGGATCAAGGTTATGGCAATAGCCCGCTGTATCGCTTTAAAGATCAGCCCATATTAAGTCATGCCTATCCACATCCACTGGTGCGCACTCATCCCGAATCCGGTCGTAAAGCACTTTGGCTGAATACGCATACCGAAGTCGAACTGGTCAATTATGATGATCAGGCTGGCAGCGAACTGATTGCAACATTGCGTGAGCATATTTCAAAACCTGAGTTCGCTTATGAACATCATTGGGAAGTGGGCGATATCGTGTTCTGGGACAATCAGGTGACGCTGCACTCCCGTCGTCCTTTCCCGGCTGATCAGCGCCGTTTATTGAAACGTATCAGTCTGGCAGGTAGCCGTCCATTTTAATAATAAAAACGAGAATAACGAGAAAGGTAGAACTAGCTTAAACCTTCAATAATTACGATTCATCATGTCGATCTTCCACCATTGAGACTTTGACCACCTCAATGGTTTTTTATTTTCAAGCAAAAAATTAACTTTGAATATTAGCTTTGATCCAGTCGATCTTTAACAAAACAAAGTAGCTGTTTACTTTTTCTCACTTAATCTGTCTGGTGTATTTTCCTTTTTCTGCTTAGCGTATTAGAAAATCAGCAATAAACCCATGGAAAGAGGAAACAACAATGAATCAGCTTCAATTTTCAGATTGTGTTCAGACCTGTATGAGCTGTTCTCTGGCATGTACCAACTGCGCCAGCGCCTGTCTTAAAGAAAAAGAGCTAGAGATGATGCGGGAATGTATCCAGCGCTGTCTGGATTGTGCAGATATTTGTCAGCTGTGTGCCCGTATGGAACAAAAGCAGTCTCCTTTCATGCATGAGATATGTGAACTTTGTGCAAAAGCATGTGACTACTGCGCAGAAGAATGTGGTCAGCACCAACATGAACATTGTCAGCAATGTGCCGAAGCATGCCGCCGTTGTGCTGAAGAATGTCGAAAAATGGCTGCCTAGCCCTCACGGTGACTGGTCAAAAGTAGCTATAAAGATTAAAAAAGAAAAACCCGCAAGATTGATCTTGCGGGTTTTTGGCTAACTTGAATGAGTCAAATTAGAATAAACGGTTCATACCATTCAGCGTTGCCACACGATAAGCTTCCGCCATAGTCGGATAGTTAAAGGTAGTTTCTACAAAGTACTTGATGGTATTGTTCGGGCTGTTCATGACTGCCTGACCAATGTGGATAATCTCAGATGCATTGTTACCGAAACAATGAACACCCAAAACTTCCAGCGTTTCACGATGGAACAGAATCTTCAATTCGCCCACAGTATCACCGGTAATCTGTGCACGGGCCAGGTGACGGAACGATGCCTGACCGACTTCATATGGAATTTTCTCTTCAGTCAGCTGCTGTTCATTCTTACCAATCGAAGAAATTTCAGGAATGGTATAAATCCCGGTTGGAATATCAGTGACCGGAGCAACGTCTTTCTCACCACTCATGTTTGCACCCGCGCAACGACCTTGGTCATAGGCAGCAGAAGCCAGAGATGGCCAGCCAATCACATCACCAGCAGCATAGATATTTTCAACGTCAGTCTGATATTGATCATTTACAGTCAATTGACCACGACTGTTCGGTTTCAGGCCGACATTTTCCAGACCCAAACCATCGGTATTGCCTGAGCGGCCGTTACACCACAAAATTGCATCTGCTTTAATTTTCTTGCCACTCTGAGTATGCAGAACTACATATTCATCAGACGTTTCAAGATAATCAATCTGTTCGTTATGACGGATCAAAACACCCTGTTCACGCAAGTGATAAGACAATGCATCAGAAATTTCATCATCCAGGTAGCTGAGCAGTTTCGGCTGTGTATTGATCAGGTCAACTTTATGGCCCAGACCAATAAAGATCGATGCATATTCGCAACCAATGACACCTGCACCATAAATAATGATTTTTTGGATTGTATAATCCAGATCCAGAATTTTGTCTGAATCAAATACACGCGGGTGATTAAAATCTAGAATTTCAGGACGGTAAGGACGAGAACCGGTCGCGATCACCAACTGTTTAAACTGAATCGTTTCCTTGATGCCATCCGGGGTAAATACAAAAATGGTATTTTCATCCTGAATGTAGGCACGGCCATGGAAAATATCAATTTTATTACGATCGTAAAAACGCGAGTGTGTTTCAACCTGCTGTTGAATCACTTTATGTGCATTACGAAGCACCTGCTTCATGGTGAACTGTTTCCATTCACCTACTTTTTGAAACATTGGATCACGTTGATAACGGATGATGCTCGATACCGTCTGACGCAATGCTTTACTTGGAATCGTACCAACGTGGGTACAGTTACCACCTAGCTGTTCACGCATATCAACGATTGCAACACGTTTACCTGATTTGGCAAGTTTCATTGCCGCGCCTTCGCCCGCAGGGCCCGAACCTAGAACTACCGCATCATATTTAACGAAAGTCCCACTAACGACCTCTTTTTTACGTGGCATTCAACGCTCCTCAAAATTAAAAAATTTACTTTAATCTACCTGCTTATTATGACGTAAATCCTGTTGATTTGGTGTATTTAACTCACATATATTACTTGATAAGAACATTTATTAAATGAATAGTCCTTTTTGCCCCATTTGTAGCTAAGTCCGTTATAATAACTCGGCTATCTTTGAGTATCTCCCCCTTCAAAAACAGTGGAAAAGTTGAATATGTCTGAAAACCGTAAACCTGAACAGGGCGTCAAACTTCGCGGTGCGGAAAAAGTTGCCCGCATTCCTGTAAAAGTTGTTCCTACGGTTGAAACGCCACGCAAACCGGACTGGATCCGAGTAAAAATGGCGGCACCGGAAGAAGTTCAACGCATTAAAACCACATTACGTCAGCAAAAATTACACACGGTGTGCGAAGAAGCCGCGTGTCCAAACCTGCCTGAATGTTTTGGTGGCGGTACTGCTACCTTTATGATTATGGGGGACATCTGTACCCGTCGCTGTCCGTTCTGTGATGTAGCACATGGCCGTCCAAATGCACTCGATGCAGATGAACCGCGTCATATGGCTGAAACCATTGCCAACCTGGGTTTGAAATATGCAGTAATTACTTCCGTAGACCGTGATGATCTGCTGGATGGTGGTGCTCAGCATTTTGTAGATTGTATTAAAGAAGCACGTGCCTTAAGCCCGAATACTCTACTAGAAATTCTGGTGCCAGACTTCCGTGGCCGTATGGATATTGCGCTACGCATCATGACTGAGTGTCCACCAGATGTGTTTAACCACAATATCGAAACAGTGCCACGTCTGTATAAAGCCATGCGTCCAGGTTCTGACTATCAGCACTCTTTAAACCTGCTGAAAATGTTTAAGGAATACTGCCCAGACATTCCAACCAAATGTGGATTAATGGTAGGAATTGGTGAAACCGAAGAAGAAGTGCTTGCCCTGCTTGATGATCTGCATGCGCATGGCGTGGACTATGTAACCATTGGTCAGTATTTGCAGCCTTCCAAGGAACATGCAGCGATTGACCGCTTCGTGACACCTGAAGAATTCGAACGTTATACTAAACATGGTCAAAAACTGGGCTTCCGCAATATCTGGGCAGCGCCAATGGTTCGTTCAAGCTATTTTGCCGACCGTCAATACTATGGCGAACCTGTACCAGCAGTGCGTCGTAAGGTTGACCCTGCCAAGAAAATTGCAGTTCAGACAATTGAAGCTTAATCGGTTTAAATAGATGAAATAAAAGCCCTCTCAAGTAGAGGGCTTTTTAATATCTATAATTAAAATTTAACTCAGCGTTAAGCTGATTTTTCTCTATTAGACAAAGATTAAGTCATTACTTATCTTCACATTTCTTTGCGCGTTCTCACTTGAAGAATGAGCATTTTTCAAACAATCTCAAAAACAGATAAACAACTTAACTTATTCGTTTTAATACTTGAAAAAGATCATTCTCACACGTGCACTGCTGAAGCTATCCAAATCTCAAGTGACAAGAATGAATGAATTGTAATAACGAAATATCCATGAGGGATCTTGGCAAAGCCAGCTTGGTATAAATCTGGAGAAATATAACAATGCTATTTATATTTGCTGTACTACTGCTATTACTCAGTTTATGGGCTGTGTTCTATTTTCAGCTCTCGCGTAGTGTGGGTGCAATCACGCTAATTATTATGTCAGTAGTGTGTGCCTTTATTAGCCCGTGGTCACTTATTCTCGGTATTCCGCTCATCCTGATTAGCCTTGTAGTGATGATCGAACCTTTGCGCATGTCATTCATTTCCAAACCGGCCTATAAAACACTGGCCAATGCTATGCCGAGCATTAGTCCAACAGAACGCGAAGCACTGGATTCCGGGACCAGCTGGTGGGAAAAAGAGCTGTTCATGGGTGCACCGAATTGGGAAACCTTTAACAGCTATCCTTATCCAAAGCTGTCGCTAGAAGAGCAAGCCTTTCTGGACAATGAAGTTGAAACCTTGTGCAGCATGCTGGATGAATGGGAAATTCATGAGCAAAAAGCGCTGCCTGATCACATCTGGCAATACATCAAAGACCATGGTTTTCTGGGTCTGATTATTCCCAAAGAATACGGCGGTCGCGCCTTCAGTTCATTTGCCCAAAGCCGGGTGATGAGCAAGATTTCCTCACGCTCGCTCACCACCGCCGTAAGCTGCATGGTGCCGAACTCTCTCGGTCCGGGTGAGTTATTGCTGCATTACGGTACTGAAGAACAGAAAAACCGTTATTTGCCAGGTCTGGCGCGTGGTGAAGAAATTCCCTGTTTCGGTTTGACCAGTCCAGAAGCCGGTTCGGATGCCGGTGCGATTCCTGATACCGGTGTAGTCTGCTATGGTCAGTTTGAAGGTCAGGAAGTTCTGGGCTTGAGAATGAATTTTTCCAAACGCTGGATTACGTTAGCCCCAATCGCGACAGTCGTAGGCCTGGCCTTTAAAATGTATGACCCTGATCATCTCTTGGGTGAACAGACTGAATACGGCATTACCTGTGCCCTGCTCCCTGCCAGTCATGAAGGCGTAATAGTGGGACCACGGCATAACCCGGGACCACCATTCATGAATGGTACAGTTGAAGGTAAAGATGTCTTTATTCCACTGGACTGGATTATTGGTGGCGTCAAAAATGCCGGTAAAGGATGGCGCATGCTGATGGAATGTTTGGCAGTTGGTCGTGGCATTTCCCTACCAGCGCTGTCTACGTCTACAGCAGAAATGACTTATTTAAATGTGGGTGCTTTCTCTCGTATCCGTCAGCAATTCAAAATTTCAGTCGGTAAATTTGAGGGGGTACAGGAAGCCAATAGTGAAATCGCCAGTGATACCTATATGCTGGAAGCCTTCCGTTATCTGGTCACCTGTGGTTTGAATCAGGGCGGCAAACCTGCCGTAATGACGGCGATTGCCAAATATTATGCGACAGAAGGTATGCGTAAAGTGGTCAATCACGGTATGGATGTGGTCGGTGGCCGCGCCATTCAGATGGGTCCGCGCAACTTTCTGGCGCCTTACTATCAGGCAATTCCAGTCTCCATTACCGTTGAAGGTGCCAATATTCTTAGTCGTTCCCTGATGATTTTCGGTCAGGGTTCAATGCGTTGCCATCCTTATCTTTATGAAGAATTACAGCTTTTACAGGCTGAAGATCGGGCGGCCGCTCTAAACCCTTTCGATGACCTGCTTTTTAAACATTTGAGATACACCTTTAACCGGACTGCCCGCTCCTTTGCCTATGCCTTTAGCGGTGGCGCAAGTGCAGCACCGCAAAGTGCGGTTGACTTCACCCGTTCTTATTACAAAGTGATTAACCGGCTGAGTGCCAACTTTGCTTTAACTGCGGATATGTGTCTAGGTTTACTTGCAGGTGATATCAAGCGTAAGGAAATGCTTTCGGGTCGTCTGGCCGACATTCATGCTCACCTGTTTATTGCATCGGCAATTCTCAAGTTTTTTGAGCATAGTAAAAAAACTGAAGATGAGCGTTTACATGCACAGCTTGCGGTAGAAAAGTCTCTGTATACAGCGCAAGAAGCATTTTTTGACCTGTTTGCTAACTTCCCGTCAGGTGCAGCAGCAGGTATGGTCAAACTGTTATGTTTCCCATTTGGCCGTCCGGTACAGAAACCATCAGACCAGCTCAAACAGCAGGTTGCAAATAGCATGATGGAAGACAATGCTTTCCGGCAGACCCTTAAAAAACATGTCTACTATAATATCAATGAAAATGATGTCACTGGCCGTATGGAATCAACTTTCAATCTGCTACTGGAGATTGAAAAGCTCTGGGATCGCTTTAAAAAAGCTGAAAATAAAGGACAATTTAAAGGACTCAGTTTTGCTGAGCATGTAGCCGATGCACATCAACAAGGCTTTATTAATGATCAGGAAGCAGAAAAACTGCTGCACTATAATGCGCGCCGTTATGACAGCATGTTGACCGATGTATTCGATCTGCACTTGAATGAGGTATTAGAGCTTGAGAATCCGTATCTCATCAAGGAAGATGCCAAAGGAACGGATACTTCAGTGCAAACTGATCCTTCACACTCGGTATCACCTTAAATAAAACTTGAATTTAAGGTGTCATAAATTCCAGAGTGAAGTCATTTTATTGCTTTACTCTGGAAGCTTTACAAGTGGCTTTTCAGCCACTTTTTTACGACTATGGCACGATAGTATTTTAGCTTAAAAGCGTTAAGCTAAAGCAATAATAAAATTGAGGATAAAGCATGTCACAACAAGATTATGAAAATGGCTTGAAAGTCCGTACCGAAGTAATGGGGGAAAGCTTTGTGCAGCGTGCTCAGGAAAATACCGTGCCTTTTACCCAGCCTCTACAGGACTGGATTAATGAACATGCCTGGGGTTCGACCTGGCAACGTGAAGGTGTATTGCCACGTAAATACCGTTCTTTAAT
The DNA here is from genome assembly GCF_048147885.1 of Acinetobacter sp. 228. NCBI lineage: Bacteria > Pseudomonadati > Pseudomonadota > Gammaproteobacteria > Moraxellales > Moraxellaceae > Acinetobacter > Acinetobacter sp. 228. Next base: position 214,345 of record NZ_JAYWYV010000001.1, on the reverse strand, counting down.
TACCATTGCATTTCTGACTGCTCAAAAAAGTCCCACTGAACTGAAAGGCCATGTGCGAGGTGCGCTGAATAATGGCGCAACGGTTGAAGAAATTCAGGAAGTGCTGCTGCATAGTCTGCCTTACTGCGGCGCACCGGCAACCCAGGAAGCCTTTCGTGCTGCACTTGAAGTGATTCAGGAATATGAAGCGAATCCAGAGTTGTAAATATCAGTGTATTAGAACTCTTTCATAAATAATTCTTAATGATTAAAAATTATTTATGAAATTCCCGCTCCTCATAGGAGAGGTTCTTTATAAAAAATCTCTCATCCTCTTGCAGAGCATGCTCCTCACCCCTAAGAGGGAAGGAACATTAAATATTAATGGACAATCATTTTCTGATTTATAAAGGAAATCTATTTATTTAAATTGCTCAAATATCAGTAAAATTTAAAATTGCTTAGGCTATTTAAAGTAATGCTCAATAAGAAAGCCGAGAGTTGTTAAATTCCCGGCTTTTCATATTTTTGATAATAAATCTGTCGTTATGGATTTAATTCAAAATTAATAGGTTCTCTATGAATAGCAATTTATAAGAAAGACTTTAACCCCTTAATTCAATTTGCGTACGTTGTTCCAACCCTTGTACCGCAGCGGAAAAATCCAGCTGACTGGCCTGAGGTCTGGCAATCTGCTGAAACTGTTCTTGCACCAAGGACATGACTGATAAATCTAATTGCTGCTGTTGCACCAGTTCCAAAGCAATACCAATATCTTTCTGTAATAAATCCAGCGCAAAGGTTTTATGAAACTCACGGCTCAGTACACGCTGCGCCATGATATTTTCCGACATGCTACTTTTACCACTGGAATGATTAATACAGTTCAAGGCACTGCTTAAATCAACTCCCTGCCCTTTCAGTACAGTTAAGCCTTCAGCCAGTGCCCATAAATGCGTAGCCATCAAAGTATTGTTAACGGCTTTCACTGCAAAACCGGAACCACTTTCTCCTACATACTCAATCAACCCAGCAAAAGCAGCAATGACCGGTTTGGCTTGCGCAAAGGCAGCTTTATTTCCTCCCACCATCACGGTTAAAGTACCTTTTTCTGCGCCAATGGTCTGACCGGATACTGGAGCATCCAGATAATAACTTCCCTGCTGCTCCAATCGTTGTGCCAGTTTTTGGGCCGATTCTGGTACACCGCTAGTACAGTCAATCCAGATTGAACCTGGCTTGGGTGGATGTGCAGCGATTAGATTTTCGACATCCTGACTGGTGGGTAAGCAGGAAAAGATAAAGTCGGCTTGAACCGCCTGCTCAATACTGACAGCCTGAGTGGCGAAAAGTGTGGCATGCTCTACAGCTTTCTGTTCAGACCGGTTCCAGACCCAAACCGGGTGTCCGAGTTTTGGCATATGGGAAGCCATATGCCAGCCCATTGCGCCGAGTCCTAAAAATGCAATTGTATGACTCAAAAGATACTCCTTATATTTAAGCAACCGGTTTCACTTCAATGTCCGTTGCGGTTGATGCAGATACAGGCGATTCTTTATCTTCCCCACGATTCAGGAACAGATTGAGTAAAATCGCAGCCAGAGTCGCAGTGCCAATCCCACCTAAATCAAAGCTACCAATCTGCAAGCTATAATTACCTGTACCCATAATCAGACACACTGCGCCAATGATCATTGTGCTGTTCTTGGTAAAGTCAATACGGTTATCTATCCAGATTTTGGCACCTGCAACCGTAATCAGACCGAATACTACAATCGAGGCTCCGCCAAGCAAGGCCACAGGAATCGTACTGATCACCGCACCAAATTTCGGTGAAAGCCCGAGCAAGATAGCGAATATCCCGGCAAAGACAAACACAGTGGTTGTATACACTTTGGTCACTGCCATAACACCGATATTTTCAGCATAGGTGGTCATTCCCGTACCTCCCACAGAAGCGGATAAGGAAGTACAAACACCATCTGCAAAGAAACCGCGTCCCATATACGGCGACAGATTTTTACCAGTCATTGCAGATACTGCCTTAAAGTGTCCCAAATTTTCTGCCACCAGAATAATGGCCACCGGTGCAATCATCAGCATGGCATTCATTTCAAAGACTGGACTCTGGAAAGTCGGCAGACCAAACCATGCCGCTTCACTGACTTTGCTGAAATCAATCGCAGGTCCGAAGCCCATAATATTGGTGAAAAGAAAATAAAGCAGATAGGAGGACAATAAGCCGAGTAACAGCAGCAGACGGCGTACCATTCCGCGGGTAAACACGGCAATCACACTGATACAGAGAATGGTGATTAACGCCATCCAGGAATCAAACTGGTTGGCAGATACACTTTTGATCGCGACCGGTGCGAGATGCAAACCGATAATCATCACGATGACGCCCGTGACCACGGGGGGCATCAGCTTTTCAATCCAGGCTGTACCAGTTTTCATGACCAGCAAACCAATCAAGGCATAAACAATACCGCAGGCAATGGTTCCGCCAAGTGCGAGCGCAATATTGGGATTCGCGCCTACTCCTGAATAGCCGGTAACCGCTACCACGGCACCAATAAATGCAAAACTCGACCCCAGATAACTCGGCAATCGGCCGCCAGTGATCAGGAAAAATAAAATGGTGCCAATCCCGGTAATAAAAATTGTGAGATTGGGATCAAAGCCCATTAAAAGTGGCGCTAGCACGGTTGCCCCAAACATCGCAAACACATGCTGTAACCCGAGAATAATACTTTTCCCAGCGGGCAGATATTCGTCTGTCTGAACTGGTGTTGTATCGATATTGCCTTGGTAAGGCTTAAATTTTGGAAACCACGATTCTTTTTCTTGCATGGGCTTCCCCTCCTTGATTAGGACTGAATTGATTTAGCACATTTTGTGTGGCTCACAGTAAGAACGGTTAAAGTACATCAGCGCATTGCCTTGACGCTGGCCCATGGCTTTCACTTCACAGAACAGCACGTCATGACTGCCTACAGATACTTGCTGCACCACCTCACAGTCAAAACTGACCAAGGCATCCTCAAGTACAGGTGACTGGGTCAGCAACGTTTTCCAGTTCCCCTGACTGAAACGCTCTGCCATAGGTGTTTTTCCACCAAACAGATTGGATAGATGCTGCTGATGTGAAGCTAGGGTATTCACACACAACACCTGATTATTTTTAAAAGTTTCATAAACTGATGCTGAACGGTTCAGACAGACCAGCAAAGTCGGCGGCGTATCAGTCACACTACACACGGCGGATGCGGTAAATCCAGCCATGCCTGAACGACCTTGTGTAGTAATCACATTCACTGCCGCACCCAGATTGGACATACCCTGACGGAAAATCTGCTGATCGACCTGGGTAAACATTTCAGCTGCGTTTTCAGTCTTTACCACCTTATTTAGTGCACTGTTATCTGCAACTGCTTCTGTAATGATTTTAGACAATTTGGCATTCATGCTGTTCTCCTTCGCCCCAAGTCAGTTTTCAGTGACAGACTTAGGGCTGATATAGATGAAATTGAATCAGGTGGTTCGGCTTATACATGGGCAATCGAAGCAATTTCGACCAGTGCATCCGGTTTTACCAAGCCAGTCTGTACGCAATAGCGTGCCGGTTTATCTCCCGGGAAATACTCTGCATAAACGGCATTAATCGCCGCATAATCTGCCCAGTCTTTGACAAATACATGATTGAAAGTCACGTCATCCATGCTGCCACCGGCTTCTTCAATGACACGTTTGATGGTTTCCAAAATATGACGGGTCTGGGCTGCCGCATCACCGACATGCACAACGTTATTATTTTCATCAAAAGCCAGCGTGCCTGACACATAGACAATATTGTCTGCCTTGGTTGCCGGTACAAACGGTGCTAATGGTTTTGAAGTTCCTGCTGGAATAATGACTTCTTTAGGCATACTGTTTTCCTTAATCTTGATATTTAACTTCTTAAGCGCTTTGAGCTAATCCAGTTTCTTTAAGTGATTCACTTTCTTTTTGAAAGGTATCGACAAAATTTGAGGTATCCGACACCCAGCCAAAGAAGGTCTTGATGTTGTACAGGCTGGCTTCGTGGGCTTCGACTGGACCGGCCTGATGGCAGGCATCCGCCAGCGCCACGCCAAAATATTCCAGAAAGAAACCATCACGCAGCGTCGACTCCACGCAGACATTGGTGGCAATTCCGACAAAAACTAGGTTACGGATACCACGAACACGCAACATGCTGTCCAGTGCGGTATTAAAGAAACCGCTATAGCGAGGTTTTTCAATGACCAGATCTTGTGATAGTGGCTGTAACTCATCAATCAGGTCAAAGTCCCAGCCCCCTTTGGCCAGTAATTGCCCCTGTAATTCGGGACGTTTGCGCATGGTCTTTAAAGCATTGGATTTATGGAAATTTGGAGAATCCGTACCACCTGCTTCCTTATATTCTGCATCCCAGCCATTTTTAAAATAGATGACCTGAATACCGGCCGCATGCGCAGCATCGACTGCTTTCTTGATATTTTCGACCACGGGTTTGGTCTTTGAGACATCAAAACCCGCCAGATCCAGATAGCCACCCTGCGAGGTATAAGCATTCTGCATATCAATCACAATCAGGGCAGTCTGTTCTGGTGCCAGACGGATCGATTCAGGTTCCGCCTTGAGCACTTTGCCCGTGCCTAATGCTTCAGTAAAGCCTACAGATACGATGTGCTCACTCATGCGCTTTTCTCCAAAACGGGTGCTGTATCTTCAATCACAATATGTTCACGGCACTTCATTAATGGCTGGATTTTCTGACCGAAATCTTCCACACCCTGAACGAAATCATCAAAAGTCAGCAGCACACCTTCTGTACCTTTGATTTCGCCAATTTCATCCAACATTCGTGCCACATTTTTATAAGAACCTACCAAAGTTCCCATATTGATATTTACAGGAGATACGCTAGAAGCCATTTGACGGATATTGGTATCTGTACCGGAAGTCGTGTCTTTCCCACCTTGATTCATCAACCAGTTAATCGCTTCCATATCGGCACCATCGTTATAATGCTGCCATTTAGCCTGAGCTTCTTCATCAGTTTCGGCTGCAATCACCATAAACAGCACATACGTCTGCACATCACGACCAGTAAGGTCGGTTTTTTCTTTTAAGCGATCATTAATTTCTGCATAAGCCGTTGGAGTATTCAGCCCTTTACCAAAAACAAAGTTGTAGTCGGCGTATTGCGCAGAAAATTCCAGACCGGCATCAGACTGACCTGCACAGATGATTTTCATATCGGCTTGCGGGCGCGGACTAACACGGCAGTCTTCCATCTGGAAATGCTCACCTTTAAAGTCGGATTTTCCGTTTGCCCAAAGCTCACGCAAAATTTGTACATATTCAGATAGATATTCATAGCGTTTGCCAAAATACTCATTGCCTGGCCACATGCCCATCTGGGTGTATTCAGGCGGCTGCCAGCCAGTCACTACATTTAGCCCAAATCGGCCATTAGAAATCGAGTCAATGGTAGATGCCATGCGCGCTACAATTGCAGGTGGCATGACTAGAGTTGCAGCTGTTGCATAAATTTGAATTTTGCTGGTAACAGCAGCAAGGCCGGCCATCAGGGTGAAAGTTTCCAGGTTATGTTCCCAGAATTCAGTCTTGCCACCAAAGCCACGCAACTTGATCATGGAAAGTGCGAAATCGAAACCATAGTGTTCAGCGCGCTGCACGATTTGTTTGTTTAACTCAAAAGTCGGCATATATTGTGGTGCATTTTCAGAGAGTAACCAGCCGTTGTTCCCAATTGGACAGAAGACACCTATTTTCATTTTCACACCTCATTATTTTTTAACACTTATTCAAAATCTTGAATCCACTACGGAAGTCTTATTTACAATATAAACATTGCAAACCGTGTGCCAACTATATTTATTCATTCTATTTCAATAACTTAATATTTATTTTTTTGAATTTTTAGTAAAATAACTATTTTTAACCATGAATCAATTTCGCTCACTATGTTTCATTCAAGTGCATTTATAAAAATTCATGCGTGTGCAGAATCTGTATAAATTCGCAGTAAAATTCCTGCTCATACCATAGAAACGATTCATTAGAAAAAATAAAAAGTCAGACCCAAGGTCTGACTTAAATAAACAGATTTATTGGCTGAAAATATCAGGCTGATTTTAAAAAATGCAGTATGTTTTGGTTGATCAGGGCAGTTTCAGTCACCGTAGAAGCATGTGCTCCCGTTTCGAGCAGGTTAAACCGGCTATGTGGCAATAACTGCTGCAGTTGTTGTGAACGTTGATATGGCACCAGAAAATCATCCCGATTGGCAATCAGATGTACAGGAACATGTTTGAGTGCCTGCTGATGCACTTCTTCTACTTGAAAAGCTTGTACTGCCTGTATACGTGCCAAGACATTTTGAATCGGTGGAAAGTCAAGGAGCTGCTTATTTTCTGCTTCGGTTAATGGGTCAATATGTGTTGAGATCCAGTGTGGTGGATATAAAAATAAAGCTTGGGCCCGAACATAGGCTTCTGCCCCGCTATTCAGCAATAAAGAAGTCCTTGCCTGAAAACATTTTTGGGTATGTGAGTCTAGTTCGCCCCAGGCATTCAACATGGTCAGACTCAGCAACCTAAATTTTTTCTCCGCCTGATAGGTTGCGAGCTGCATGCCAATATGCCCACCCAACGCATGTCCAATAAAATGAAATTCGCAAATATCCTCATTGATCAATAAATCCAGGATCTGCCGGGCCATACGATCTACGGAATAAGGCGTTGGCAAGAGTTCAGAATCCGAATGACAACCTTCCTGATCATAGGTCACTACATGAAAATTTTGCTGTAAGGCTTTAATTTGAGGATTCCAGAAGCTGGCATGTCCGCCCAAGCCGGAGGAAAGCACTACATAAGGCGCATGTGCCTGTGCTGCAGAGTGAATAAACAAAGACATAAAACTCTCATATTTGAACTATGAGATAAATACAGCAAGATATATGCCTGAATAAGACTATTTTTGAACAATTGGTAAAATTATAGCCAGTACACATTGAACCTGTAATAGAACTCCTCTACCTCAAAGCGTACGTTATAGCCCAGCTCTGTCAACTCCGCTGAAAGATGGTGGATTTCTTCCAGTGGCAGATGCTTGGGAAAAACTGTCAGTACCGCTGTATTACCCTGTCTGGCATTATCTTCAATCAATTGCGCTAAACGTGGCTTGAACATCTCAATATTTATATTTGCGACATCAGATAATATTTTGGCTTGATCAGCAGTCATAAAACTCATTGTTGTGTACTCTTTTTAATTTTATTCAATGAAATTAAATGATTTAAATCACATAAAATATTCTTGTTTTGTAATCTACAATATAAAAAGATAACCAAAAAAAAATCCCTCAACAAGAGGGATTTTTTATTTAAATTTACTGACCTGGCAAAGGAATATATTGCGAAGCACTATTTTGTGCCTTACGTTCAGTTACTACCACTTCAAGCGTCATCGGTTTACCTGCACGCTCGATTTCAATCTGGATAGTACTGTTCGGCTTTTGCAAGGCGACAAAATTAATCAAATGTGAGGCTGAGCTGATCTCTTCCTCATTCACCTTGATAATTTTATCACCACGCTTGATTCCAGCCTTAGCAGCAGGTCCATCTGGTAGCACCTCAGCGACGGTGACACCTTTTTCTTTAGGTTGCAGCACATCATCGCGTTCGGCAGGTAACAAGCTAATCCCCAACCAGCCACGAACGACACGGCCATCTTCCAGAATGGCATTCAATACCTGCTGACAGATTTTGGCCGGAATGGCAAAACCGATCCCTAGCGAACCACCAGACTGCGAGAAGATTGCGGTATTCACCCCAATTAAGTTACCGGCGACATCAATCAGTGCACCACCCGAGTTACCCGGGTTGATGGCGGCATCGGTCTGGATAAAATCTTCATAGGTATTGATACCCAGATCAGAACGGCCTGTGGCAGAAATAATTCCTTGAGTGACGGTTTGACCTACACCGAATGGGTTACCAATGGCCAGGACAACGTCCCCGACTTCGTTACCACTGAGCTTAAATGGCAGCACAGGTAATTTATCCAGCTCGATCTTGATCACGGCAAGGTCTGTATCCGGGTCAGTCCCGACGACCTTGGCTTCAGCACGACGGCCATCCTGCAAAGCCACTACAATCTGGTCGGCCTGCGCGATCACATGATTATTGGTCAGGATATAACCGTCCGGACGAACAATCACCCCAGAACCCAAGCTGTTTTCATTCGGGCTTTGTCCATACTGGTCAGGTAACTGATCACCAAAGAATTCACGAAATACCGGATCACTCAGCAAAGGATGAGCCTGCTGCTTGACTTTTTGAGTGGTAAAAATATTCACCACAGCCGGTGCTGCCACTTTAACCGCAGCATTATAGGAGACAACGCCTCCTGTGCGCGAAATATCAATCAACGGCTCTACTTTTTCAGCAGGCATTTTGACGCCATCTGGCGCAACTGGTGCCTTTGGTTTTTGGAGTTGTTGCCACCCCAGAAAACCGATAATGACTAAAATCAGTAACACCCAAGGTAACCATGTAAAGGTGCGGCGCACGTTATTATCCTCTAAAATATTTTAATTCGTTGATGACTAAGTAATTTATATTCTATTGTAATGCTAAATACATAACTAAACACAAAAAAATCCACAGAGATTTGTGCAGCTTTAGTTACAATCAGACCCATAGCTAACTATGGGCAAGCTTTTAAACTAACAGGACTTTTATGGCGAATTTGAACGATATTATTCACTGGTGTGACCAGACCTTGGTAACGCGTGAATTTAAGGACTATGCACCAAATGGCTTGCAGATTGAAGGCAGACCTGAGGTAAATAAAATCCTCTGTGCTGTGACTGCTTCCCAGAGTGCCATTGAAGCTGCAATTGAACAAGGTGCAGACTTGCTGCTGGTTCATCATGGATATTTCTGGAAAGGTGAAGCTTACCCAATTACCGGGATGCGTGGAAAACGCATTAAAACACTGATTAAAAATGATATTTCTTTAGTTGGATACCATCTTCCTTTAGACAGTCACCCTGTTTTAGGAAATAATGCCGCGATTGCAGATCTGCTTGAACTGGAAAATCTGGAACAGCTCAATCCAACCGAACGACATCCAATTGGCAATATTGGCTATTTAAAACAGTCCTTGACTCCAGAAGGCTTCAAAGCCTATGTATCAGAAAGACTCGGCTTTGACGCACTACATTTGCCTGCAGAAAAATCCTTGATTCAAAAAGTTGGTTTCTGTACAGGTGGCGCGCAGGATTATATTCAAAAAGCGGCCCTACAAGACTGTGATGCCTATATTTCGGGCGAAGTGTCTGAACGGACCTTTTATGAAGCTCAGGAATTGAATGTGCACTATTATGCCTGTGGCCATCATGCGACTGAAAAATACGGTGTGCAACGCCTGGCCAAGGCTATTTCAGAACAGTTTAATATTGAGTATGATTATTTTGAATTAAACAATCCGATTTAATTCGACTGACGGTTATGATCAGTGGCTTTATTCATATATTTTCAGGCTTTATTCTGTATTGTTATTTATACACGATGCCCATTTCGGCCCGATTATCTATTACAATAACGCCACTTATTGTTAAAACCCAGCAAAATGCAAGGAATTGAGAACATGACAACCATTACTTTACCAGCATTACCTTACGGCTACGAAGATCTTGCTCCACACATCAGCAAAGAAACTTTAGAATACCATCATGACAAACACCACAACACTTATGTGGTTAACCTGAATAACCTGATCGCTGGTACTGAGCTTGAAGGCAAAACTCTAGAAGAAATTATTACAGCAACTGCTGGTGATGCTTCTAAAGCAGGTGTGTTCAATAACGCGGCTCAAGTTTGGAACCACACGTTCTACTGGAACTGTATGGCTAAAAACGGTGGCGGTAAAGCAACTGGTACTTTGGCTGCAAAAATTGACGAAGCTTTTGGTTCTTACGAAAAATTTGCTGAAGAATTTGCTGCTGCTGCAACTACTCAATTTGGTTCAGGTTGGGCTTGGTTAGTGGCTGACGAAGTAAACGGCCAGCTTTCAATCATGAAAACTTCAAATGCTGATACGCCAATGGCGCATGGTAAAATCGCAGTATTGACGATTGACGTTTGGGAACACGCTTACTACATCGACTACCGCAATGCTCGTCCTAAGTACATCTCTACTTTCCTGGAAAGCCTGGTGAACTGGGATTATGCAAATGCGAAATATGCAGGCCAGCCTGCAGGTGTTGAGAAATAATTCTTTATTTCTTTGCTAAAAAAATCACCCATTTTGGGTGATTTTTTTATTTTTAGGCTCTAAATGAATATTTATAAAGCAAACAATTCATTTCTTTACATTAATTGATTGACGACCTGCCGATTCCTCCCTAAAATGCCGATCAGATTCTCCAATAGCTCAGTCGGTAGAGCGACGGACTGTTAATCCGCAGGTCCCTGGTTCGAGCCCAGGTTGGAGAGCCAATCTATTCTCCCATAGCTCAGTCGGTAGAGCGACGGACTGTTAATCCGCAGGTCCCTGGTTCGAGCCCAGGTGGGAGAGCCAGAATTCTAAAAACCCACTCATTGCGAAGTGGGTTTTTTTATACCTGTGTTTTTAAAATCGAGATCATATTGATTTAGATACGCGGTCAGCTACCTGATTTCTTATGATCCAGCTCACTTATCAAAATTAAGGCTGATCACGATTTTGTGGTTAGGACCGGTTTACATAAACATAACAGTTTGAACTACAAACCTTTTCGACTATTTTTAAAACACTTGATTCAATTTATGCTGCTTTTTTCTAAAAGTGCCTTGACCCCTTTTCAAATCTCTCTATAATCGCTGTCAGATTCTCCAATAGCTCAGTCGGTAGAGCGACGGACTGTTAATCCGCAGGTCCCTGGTTCGAGCCCAGGTTGGAGAGCCAATCTATTCTCCCATAGCTCAGTCGGTAGAGCGACGGACTGTTAATCCGCAGGTCCCTGGTTCGAGCCCAGGTGGGAGAGCCAGAATTCTAAAAACCCACTCATTGCGAAGTGGGTTTTTTTATTTTCTCTATCTGTGATCTATGTTTGATTTGAGTCAGTTTATATTTTTTGTGATTGGTTGCCTGGCAACCTTTGCATTAGTTTGTCTACTCTTCCCACATCTGTTTACCCGTCAAAAGAAATTCTATCCAAAACGTGTGATTACTGCTTTTGAAAGCAGGATGTTTACTCGTCTAAAAGATGCCTTTCCTCATCATCATATTCTGGCCCAAGTTGCGTTTAGCGCCTTGATCACGCATGACCAGATCAAAATGCGCAATCAGTTCAATCGTAAAGTCACAGACTTCGTGGTACTTGATCGCGAATATAATGTGGTGGCGATTATTGAATTAGATGATCCGAGTCATATTGGCAAAGAACAAGAAGATGCTGAACGTGATGCAATGCTGATTGCAGCAGGATATACCGTGATTCGATATACCCAGATTCCGAGTATTAGACAGCTACAAAGGGATATAAGATAAATTAAGGAACAGTTACTGTACTTTCAGATGCAGCTTGAGTTGAATTTGCTAAAGCATCCTGCTCTGCTTTGAGCTTTTCCGCAGCCTTTCGTGCTTCAATACGTGCAATCATATCTGCCTGCTGCTGCTTGTATTTTTCCTGATTTTTAGCATCACTATTTACCGCAAGAAATGCCATACTAATTAAAAATACCGGAATACAAAGTGCAAGCGTACCGAAGATCAATAGCTTTTTGACACTGCGGGGCTGTGGCTGCTCAGACATAACAAACCTGCTTTAATTTCGTCATTTAATTACACTGCCCAATATAACAAAATAACGTCATAGCTCAAGGCCGAACAGTATTTAAATCCACGCTGACTTCAAGCCAGCATGGATTTATCACTCTTATTTAATTATGACACCGGCGTATTCATAACGGCTTCTACCGTATTGAGCAGTGCGGGAATATTTTCAGTGACCACTGTAGCGTGCGTGGCATTCAGGATCGGAATTAACTCTACTTCAGTTCCGTCTGCAAGCATACCATCATATAAGATCTGGGTAATGGTATAAGGTACTGTGGTATCTGCTGTACCTTGAAAAATATAAACTGGACGGTCTAGTCGGGTTTGTGCAGGTTGATTATCCATCAGATAATCCATAATATCAGGGTCGCTCAGGAAGTTTTCCCGTAATGCCTGATATTGCGAGAAATTCACATCACTTTGTAATGCCGTTTGAATATCTGCACCAAAACGCTGTGCAAGCTCAGGGGAACATAAACTTTCAGCCTGTCTAGCCAGATCTACCTTGGCATTAACAAAGGCCTGATTGTAATTAAAGCTGGTTTTTTCCGCCTTAATTCCTGAACTGACGATGGCGGCATACGTATACAAAGTCGCCGCAATTGGAACTGCTTGAGCTATATTACCATCAGCAGCCAGACCTTGAGCAAATAAAAGCCCTTGTTCCAAGGTATCATTAAGATAGGAAGCTGGGGCAATCGCAACTGCACCACGATAAGTATTATTTGGTAAAGCCTTATAAAACTCTGCGGCTGCTAAAGCTGCATGTCCGCCCTGTGACCACCCGATCACCCCCCAATCTTTGGCCAGTAGTCCACCATACTGTTTTTGAGCTTCACTAATCGCTGATAATATTGAATTGGCAGCACTTTCCAGATGCAGATAAGGATGTGGCTCATTATCATTGCCCAGACCCTCATAATCTGGGGCAATCACCGCATAACCTCGTTGTACCAGCCCCATAACCAAGGCCTTTTCAGGTCCATCCAAGGCAAGGCGTGAAGGTGCACACTTATCTGCTCCACCTGTAGTACCATGGGCCCAAACCACAATCGGCCAGCCACCTATAGGTGGAGTACCTTTAGGGGTAAATACCAGTGTAGTAGCACGAATCTCTCGATTCTGTACACCTTCCATTCGATAAGTAAAGATATCATGACGCCCGACAACCGCTTTCACCTGCTCATCAACCGTATAAGTTCGAACAGGATTAAATCCTACAAAATTATCGTTATCATCATCGCCACACGCAGATAAAAACAGTACCGAAGAACACAGTACACCCAACATCAATTTCTTATAACTGTTCTGCATATTTCTATCCTTTTATTGTTATTCCCTATCTCTTTTTATCGAGATCACTCAAAATTAAGCATAAAAAAAAGCATCCTTATAGGACGCTTTTGTTATTAGCCGATAGACGGTTAGTACCAAAGAGCCAGAAAAATTCCAGCAAAGATTATGAAGCCAATCCAGCGGTTATGCCTAAACGCCCAGAAACACAGCTGTGGATTTTTATCTCGAGTTTTAAACCATTGGTAAATAAAATCAAGAGCAACAACCATTAGTGCAGCCAGACCAAATGGAAGCAGTAAATTTTCCAGCCATAATGCAGCACCTATCAATAAAATACTGCTCACCTGCAATGCACTAATGATCTGAATATCGTGCCGCCCAAATAAGATCGCTGTCGATTTTACCCCAATTTTCAAATCATACTCACGATCTGCAATTGCATATTGGGTATCATAGGCTACGGTCCAGGCCAGATTACCAAAATATAGAAGCCAGCAGGTTAAATCAGGCGTTTGCCCGACTGCAGTATAGGCCATCGGAATCGACCAGGAAAATGCTGCACCCAAAAAGACTTGAGGTAAATGGGTATAGCGCTTCATAAAAGGATAAATAAACGCTAAAAACAAAGCCCCGAATGACCAGTAAAAGGTTTCAATCGGCAGGAAAAGAAGCAGGCAGGCACTGGCAGCCACCAAAACCAGAAATACCATCACGGCTTCTTTGGCACTGATAACTCCGGTCGCTAACGGACGGTTTTTAGTACGCTCTACATGTGCATCGACTTTACGGTCAGCAAAATCATTAATGGCACAACCTGCTGCCCGCATAAAAATCACCCCCAAAATCATGGGAATTAAAATTTCAATGCGTGGCATGCCCTGAGCAGCAATCCACAGCGCCCACATGGTGGGCCAAAAGACCAGTTCAGTGCCAATCGGTTTATCAAAACGACAAAGATAATAATAGGCGCTAAGACGCTCACGCCAGGTGATTGCTTGTGCGGTTGCCATAAAAATCAAGCCTGTGAATTTTGTATAAAGTGTTCAAATGCCGGTAAAAATGTTTCTTGTACAATAAATTTACAGCCGTGCCAAGTATAGCAGCTCTGACGGGTCCAGCCTTCATCTAAAAGTACCACCCGACGCTGGCAGAGTGGATTGGTACGTTGAAACAGAAACCAGCCAATAGGTTTGGTGCCAATATGCTGAAAAATTCGGGCTTTTTTTTGCAGGCTTAAAATTGGAAAAATACTTTTGGCTTTCACCCAAGGAGATTGTTCCGAACCATAGAGATAACTTTCACGCACCCAGGAAGTATGCTGAGGTGACATCTGCATCCATTTGGCATTGGCAAAGCTTAAACGCTGAAAATGCTCTTGAATTGGCTCGACATGAAACTGTCCCTGAGCCAAATCGGTTAGTTGTTGCGTGAGTGAACCTGATGCATACAGCCACGGTTTTAACTCAGCCGGCAGAGCTGACAGCAACACACGCGGATTTTGTTTTCTAGAACGACTATTCATTGTTAACAGTTATCTGTTTTTGCAATGATTTCATATTTACCTTGCGGAGTCTTAATTAAAATAAAACCTTCAGCACTCAAATAAAATGAATCGGGATAAGCATAATCTAGCGCCATTTCTGGATTTTTCAGCCCCATAAATTGAGCCTGCTTGTACCCTTCAGGTGTCCGCCCCACTTCAAGATAAGTTACTTCGGAGAAGTTCAACTTAAAACCTTTGTCATGATCTTTTGGATCAATCCATGGATAAAAGCTGGTGTGCTTTTTACGCTGTGCCATTTAAGCCTATCAATCATTTAAAATTATAAATAGATGATACAAAAAAACCCGCGACATGCGCGGGTTTTCTTCGCTTTAATTCGGAAAGAATTACAAGCTGTAGTACATTTCAAATTCAACTGGATGAGTAGTCGTGTTCAGACGACGAACTTCTTCAGTTTTAAGCTCGATGTATGCGTCAAGCATTTCTTTGGTGAACACACCACCTTTAAGCAGGTAATCTTGGTCCGCTTTAAGCGCATCAAGAGCCATATCCAGGCTGTGCGCCACTGTAGGGATTTTTGCTTCTTCTTCCGGTGGAAGATCGTACAAGTTCTTGTCAGCAGCCTCACCTGGGTGAATCTTGTTTTGAATACCGTCGATACCCGCCATTAGCAATGCTGCGAAACCTAAGTACGGGTTCATCATTGGATCTGGGAAACGTGCTTCAATACGCTTGCCTTTCGGGCTAGACACATAAGGAATACGGATAGACGCAGAACGGTTACGTGCTGAGTAAGCAAGCATAATCGGTGCTTCGAAGTGCGGTACTAAACGCTTGTACGAGTTTGTAGAAGGGTTAGTGATCGCATTCAAAGAACGGGCATGTTTAATTACACCACCGATGAAGTACAACGCCATTTCTGAAAGGCCTGCATATTCATCACCAGCAAACAGGTTTTTGCCGTCTTTAGAGATCGACATATGCACGTGCATACCAGAACCGTTATCACCCACCATTGGTTTAGGCATAAAGGTTGCAGTTTTTGCATATTGATGCGCAACGTTCCAAACTGCATATTTGAACTGTTGAACTTCATCTGCTTTACGCACCATGGTATTGAAGCTCACACCAATTTCTAACTGGCAAGAAGCAACTTCGTGGTGATGCACTTCTACACGACCTGGCCCCATAATGTCTTCGATACGCGCACACATATCAGCACGCATGTCATGTGAAGAATCTACAGGAGGAACTGGGAAGTAACCGCCTTTTACGCGTGGACGGTGACCAGAGTTGCCGCCTTCATAGTCTTTGTTGGTTGACCATGCAGCTTCTTCAGCGATCAATGTATGGCGCGCGCCAGACATGTCGATTTCCCATTTTACTTCGTCAAATACGAAGAATTCTGGTTCTGGGCCAAAGAATGCTGTATCACCGATACCAGTAGATTTCAAATATTCTTCTGCACGGCGCGCAATCGAACGTGGATCACGATCATAACCTTGACCAGTAGATGGCTCGATTACGTCACAAGTTACAACAACTGTTGGCTCTGCAAAGAACGGGTCGATAAAACCAGTTTCCGCGTCCGGACGTAAAATCATGTCCGATGCTTCGATGCCTTTCCAACCTGCAATTGAAGAACCGTCAAACATTTTGCCGTCTTCAAATGTATCTTCATCAATACTGTCTGCTGGATAAGTAACGTGTTGCTCTTTACCCTTGGTATCAGTAAAGCGAAAATCGACCCATTTTGCGCCACTTTCTTGTATGAGTTGAAGGACCTTGTTCGCCATGCTCATTTTGCTCCGATGTTTTTGTTGCACCCGTGAAGTGCGTGTTAGCAGTTGATAGTTATTAAGCAATTACCATACCAACTTTTAAAAGTATAGATAAAATCTTGAATTCTTTATAAGAATTCATGAATTAATAAAAATACTTTGCGGCTATTATACTAGCTGCAAAACTAAATGCACTATATTCAAGCATTCTTCATTTATTTTATTTCAGCTTTATTTTTTAGCGCACCTAAATAGTGCAGTGGTGAATAAAAATGTATTAGAAACATAATTTTTTATAGTGGATATGCTGCTTTTTTCAACTTTTGTTTAGTTTTTATTTAGTTTTAGCTAAGAATTAAGCATTTTTTATGAGATATCAGTAAAGAAAACTTCCGGATTGACTTAGGATCACCTGATTATTTTGAGGCATTTTCTTTAACTATACTTTTGAAATAAAATTTTATATCACGCGGTCTGATTCAAGTGATGTTTTTTTCACCAAAAAATTTTAATCTTTTTTTAACTTTCTTTTTAATTTTTAAGTTCTACTCTAAAACTAATCATACTTATAACTTTCTAATGGTAAGTCTATTACTTAAAATAATGATTCAATAATTTCCATTCTGTTTAGATCGGCTTCTTAAGCCATCAAATTTGATGAAATTGTTGCGCCGAATATGGCTATTTTTTGCTATGATGAAGCGTGCTTTATTTTCACACAATGAAATCAATGATTTAGTTGTGTTACCCAAGTGCTTGCAATAAGCGCGAATTAAAGTACGATCGGGACAACTTTAGCACAGTTAAGTGCATTAATTTCAATAGGTTAAGCTCATGCTTTTAATGATCGACAACTATGACTCCTTTACTTATAACATCGTCCAATATTTTGGCGAACTGAATCAAGAAGTAAAAGTAGTCCGTAATGATGCCGTGACATTGGAAGATATAGAGCGATGGCAACCCAAGTATTTAGTGATTGGTCCTGGACCGTGCTCGCCAAGTGAAGCAGGAATTTCTATTCCTGCAATTCAGCATTTTGCTGGTAAAATTCCCTTACTGGGCGTTTGTCTTGGTCACCAGAGTATTGGTCAGGCATTTGGCGGCGATATCGTGCGTGCCAAACGTGTGATGCATGGCCGTCTGTCTGATATGTACCACAGTAATACCGGGATTTTCAGCAATCTTCCTTCTCCATTTCCTGCAACGCGCTATCATTCACTGGTGATTGATCAAGCTACCTTGCCTGAATGTCTGGAAGTCACCTGCTGGACCAATGAAGCGGATGGCTCTATGGAAGAAATTATGGGTGTGAAACATAAGACATTGCCGGTCGAAGGCGTGCAGTTCCATCCTGAATCGATTCTGAGCCAGCATGGTCATCAAATCTTTAAAAACTTTCTCGAAATTTATGCCTAAGAACACCTTATGAATATTCAACAAGCTTTAAGTAATATTACTAAAAACATTCACCTGACTCAGGATCAAATGCAAGACGTGATGCGTGCCATTATGTCAGGTGAAGCAACCGATGCCCAGATTGGTGCCCTGCTGATGGGCTTACGCCTTAAAGGCGAAAGCATTGATGAGATTACCGCAGCTGCACGTGTCATGCGTGAACTTGCCACCAAAATTGATGTCAGTGACATTCCCTATCTGGTCGATATCGTCGGCACAGGCGGTGATGGCCAGAACCTGTTTAATGTCTCTACTGCTTCCGCATTTGTAATTGCAGCAGCGGGCGCAACCATTGCCAAACATGGTAACCGCGGCGTTTCGACCAAATCAGGTTCGTCAGATTTACTGGAACAGGCCGGGATTAATCTGGACCTGAATATGCAGCAGACCGAGCGCTGTATCCGTGATGTCGGTGTCGGTTTCCTGTTTGCACCCAATCATCATCAAGCGATGAAATATGCAATCGGCCCACGCAAAGAATTAGGGATTCGCAGCATTTTCAACTTACTTGGCCCGCTTACGAATCCGGCCGGAGTAAATCGTTTAGTCATTGGGGTATTTTCCAATGAACTCTGCCGCCCTATTGCCGAAGTCATGAAACAGCTCGGTGCTGAACATGTGATGGTAGTACATTCACGTGATGGTCTGGATGAAATCAGTATTGCCTCTTCAACTCATGTCGCTGAACTGAAAAATGGCGAAGTCACGGAATGGGAAATCACGCCTGAATCGGTCGATATTGAATCGCAAACTCTGACCGGACTGATTGTGGAAGATTCTGCGCAAAGTCTGGCTTTAATCAAAGATGCACTGGGCAAGAAAAAATCAGACATCGGTGATAAAGCCGCCAACATGATCGCGCTGAATGCCGGCGCGGGTATTTATGTCTCCGGTTTAACCAGCAGCTATAAGCAAGGTGTTGCGCTGGCACATGACATTATTTACGGCGGTCAGGCACTTGAAAAAATGAGTGTGCTGTCTGAATTTACCAAAACCATTAAACATTACGAAGCTTAATTCGGTCAGGAATTTTGATCATGGTGGATATCGCAAACACAATTTTAGGCAAGATTGTTGACCGTAAAAAAGAAGAATTTGCCCTACGTTTAAAGCAGAAAAGCTATAAAGATCTGGAGGAACTGGCTCAGGGTGCATCACCTGTACGTGGTTTTGCACAGTCTTTAATGTCGAAACGTCTTGGTGTGATTGCTGAAATTAAAAAAGCTTCGCCATCCAAAGGGATTATTCGCGAGAACTTCAACCCTGCGGAAATTGCGGCACAGTATCAGGATGCAGGCGCAGCCTGTTTATCGGTGCTGACCGATGTAGACTTTTTCCAGGGTCATGATGACAATATTCAGATTGCCCGTTCACATTGTGACCTGCCTGCACTGCGCAAAGACTTTCTGATCGACCCTTATGGGGTCATCGAAGCACGTGCCCTGCATGCAGACTGTATCTTGCTGATTGTGGCTTGCCTGTCTGACCAGCAGTTAGAAGAAATGTCTAAAACTGCATTTGAACATCATCTGGATGTACTGGTTGAAGTTCACGATGAAGAAGAACTATCACGTGCTTTAAAGCTTTCTGATCGTTGTCTGCTCGGCGTGAATAACCGTAATTTAAAAACCTTTGATGTCGATTTAAATACATCATTACGTTTGAAAAAATTACTGGACCCTTCACGCCTGCTAGTGACTGAAAGCGGTATTGCAACTCCTGCCGATGTGGCCATGATGCAGGAAAATGATATTCACGCCTTCTTGGTCGGCGAAAGCTTCATGAAACAGCCACGTCCGGATCATGCTTTCCGCGATCTGTTTGGTGAGCCTGAAGCGGTTTAAAATGTAAATGCTCACCTAAGCATTAAAAAAGCCCAATCTCAGAATTGGGCTTTTTAATTTTATTCAGCAAAGTTTCACAGCAGATAAACTCAAATTACATTGCAATTGTTTTAAGCAGAACTAAAGAGAGTGGAAATAAAACAGGCGAAGATTGACAAAGTACTGCCTCGAAACGAGCCCCTGCACTTTGAGCCTTGGTCTTAAAATATAATCCTGCAAACATTGCAGCGAACATAAAAATAATCAATGTTGGACTGAATAATTTTACTGACTGGATATCGAATAAAATGAGCGAAAATAATCCGACAATACTCAAGTTATAAAAATATTGAAGATGCCACATATCCTCATTTCCTTTTTATTAAGAGTATATATCGGACTTATGCATTTCTATATCTGAAAACTTCATTTTACTGATCAAAATAAGATAGCAGTTCTTCAAACTCCGGCAGTTCAGTATAGCTTTGATTCACCTTGATTTCGTCTGCCCAAGTAATTTTAGAGCTCAGGCAAAAACTTAATTTTTGCTGAATCTTTGGTGCATTATCTAACAACCCTAAAGGAATCCATATCAATGCAGTTGTGCCCACTTGATTGGGAACGGGTGAGCCGCAGCGCTGACAAAAATGGGAGCGAAAGCCAGTCTCTTTTTGATAACAGGATATTGAAGACGTGACTGACGTCCATTCAAAATATTGCTGATTGATTAAAGTGGCTGCATTGGCGGCCGTGCCACTCTGTTTCCGACACAAACTGCAATGACAGTGATACATGCTATGAATGTCTGTATTAACCCTAAATTTTACATTGCCGCATAAACAGCTGCCTGAATAATTCATTTTTTATTTTCGCGATTATATGATCTTATATTTAAAAAGAGATATTCCATAGAAGCAACTCTTTAAGTGATCAAACCAGAAAAATCACGAAACATCTTTTATTTACAGCGGATTCGGTTTTTGATTGTAAAAATGTGCCGCTATTTTAAAGTCCAATTTTTATGTTATGTGGTTATAAACGCATTTCATTTCTCCTTTCAGCCATTTAAGACTATAATTCTATTAAATTCCGTTTCTCCCCCCTATTTTCAGATTATGAGCAAACATGATTCTTCGCTTTCTAAAGATCAGTACAACTTACTGAAAGATTTAAAAAAGCAAATTAGTCAGCCTAAGGCTGAACCTGTTGCCCCTGTCGTGAAAACAGCGGAGCAAGAACAGGCTGAAGACCTCGACCTGTTTCGTAAACAAATGCAAGGCGTACAAAAAATCGATGCCGGCAATACTGCCAAAATTGAAAAATCTGCCAAGAAAAAGCCGGATGCACAAATTCTGGCAAAGCGTGCCGCTGCCGAAGGGCCAATGCACACCGATGAAACCGTTCTTTCAGATACTCAAGCCATGCTGAATCCGGTCGGCAGTCAGGCCAACTTGAGCTATCGTATTGCCACCTTGCAACATAAAGTTTTTGAAGACTTAAAAGCCGGTAACTTGCGCTGGTTTGAAGCTGTGGATCTGCATGGCTGTACCGTAGAAGAAGCGCGACAAGCAGTGCTGCAGATTATCCAGATCGCCAAAGATGAAAATCAAAACGTGATTAAGATCGTACATGGCAAAGGCCCAGAAGCGATTTTAAAAACCTATGTCAACGGCTGGCTGCGTCAGCATCGTGACGTTTTGGCCTTTGTCAGTGCCCCTGAAAAACAGGGCGGTACTGGTGCGGTACTGGTTCTGCTGAAACGTGCGGAAAAGAATCCAAAGTTCAAACAATAAACGGTTTTAGCTCCAAAACAAGGCATTGTAAAAGTTTTCTGCTACAATGCCGTCCTTGTTCATTCTCAGTTTAAGTGAATACGTCATATGACTATGCAGCAATCCTACGCAAACATTCTTACTGCCGTTGGCGAAGATCTCAATCGCCCTGGTCTCAAAGATACGCCAGTGCGCGCTGCGAAAGCATTTTCATATTTAACATCGGGTTATAGCCAGACACTTGAGGAGGTAACCAACAAGGCGGTCTTCCCTTCTGATAACCGTGAAATGGTACTGGTCAAAAACATCGAATTTTATTCGCTCTGTGAACATCACTTACTGCCATTTTATGGCCGCGTGCATATCGCCTATTTACCGGAAGGCCATGTTTTAGGTTTATCCAAATTTGCCCGCATTACGGAAATGTTTGCGCGCCGCTTGCAAATCCAAGAAAATCTGACCCAGCAAATTGCAGAAGCAGTGGCTGAAGTCACCAAAGCACGCGGTGTTGCAGTCATGATTGATTCTGCACATATGTGTATGATGATGCGTGGTGTAGGCAAGCAGGAATCAACTACTCGTACGGTATCGTTTATTGGGGATTTTAAAACCGATAAAGAAACACGTCGTGAATTTTTAAGTGCAGTTCCAGAAAATTTCTAATAAATTCATAAATGGAAGCCTCAATTGATATTGGGGCTTTTTTATCACAACGAGGCTACCAATGTCATCTATCTGGATTGCGGGTCAGGGTTTAAGTCAGGCTAAGGAAAGTGTCGATTATCCACGACCAGATCGTCTGGTCAAAGCCAATCCTAAACGTCTGACTCAGAGTGCCTATCAGCATCCTCATATGGACTGCGGCATCTGGCAATGTGAAATTGGTGCCTGGAATATTGTATTTACCGAGAATAAACAGGAATTTTTTCAGGTCATTGAAGGCATCGTACGTTTACATGACACTCAAAAACAGTCATTTGTTGAAATTAAGGCAGGTGAAGCCGGTATATTCCTCCTGGTTTTATCGGCACTTTTGAAGTGGTTGAAGCTATTAAAAAGTATTATGTAGTAGTGGAATGTTAAAAGGCTTTTTCGCACTTTATTTTCCTCAACAGTTAAGGAGTTTCGTAATAAATTTCTTAACTGTTTTAATATTCTTTAGGCCTTTCTCATTTTTGAAATTCTTTGCATAACGCTTGTTTAGCTAAAAACTTTCTCAGCATATGATCTGAATCTTTCTTTTACTTTTATAAATAAAAAATGAAAATCAGTCGTTTCATATCCTCTATTGCGGATTGCTAAACTACATTTTCTGTCATGTTTAAATACAGATTTTGCTGTTAGATGATTGCATGATTCAGGTATGCAAATACTGGAAGTTACCATGAGCAAGAAGCAGCCCGATCCTCTTAAACGCACTTCACGTATTTATTCAAACAGTTTTGACTATAGCCTGGACTTTAAAAAAATTAATTTCCGCAAACGACCAGAACTGTACCGGATTGGCCGTGGTGAACAAGGCGTGTTACTGGTTGAACCTTACAAATCGGAAATCCTGCCGCACTGGCGCTTTGCCGATGCAGACAAAGCCCAAGCCAGCAGTGACAAGATCTACCAGCTTTTCCTAGAATATTTGAAACAAGAAGATTTTATCGGGGCAGACATGGCACGCAAGTTTTTACAGATGGGTTTTACCCGTGCGCGTCGTTATGCCAACCATAAAGGTGGCAAAAAATACGTTGGTCCGGTTCCAGAAGATAAAAAAGGCTTGAGTGGCGCACATGGCCGTTCAGAGCTGCCACGCTATCAGGAAGATCCGGTTAAAGCCGCTGCTGCCGAAATTTTTAAACAGAAATGGGATGAAGCCAAAACCCATCCGGCATATCTTGAGCAAAAACAGAAATTTCAGGAATTTATAGAGCAGCGGTTTCTAACTGAATAAATGCGTATAATTTAGACTGAAAGTGGCTGTACGGCCGGGTTTACGGACTGATGAGCCATATAGACTCTGTTACGCCCGTTATTCTTCGCCATATTACAAGGCAGAATCTGCCGCGTTCAGGAAGCGCTGATAATCCGGATGTCCATCATAGAGGGCACACCCAATACTGACAGTAAATTTAAATTGATGGCCTTGTACCGAATTAATCATGCCATTTTCAATATATTTACGAATACTTTCTGCAATATTCAGGGCACGTTTTTCATCAGTATCCACCAGTAACAGCAAAAATTCTTCACCGCCGATCCGGAAAACATAATCACTGCCCTGACTGTATTTTTGCAAGCCTTCGGCCAGAAACTTCAAGGCTAGGTCACCTGCAGCATGCCCGAATTTGTCATTGATACTTTTGAAATAGTCGGCATCAATCGCAAGCAAAGACAAGGAGGTATGATTCTTGCGAGAAAAAGTGATTTCACGTGAAATAATTGTATTCAAATAACGACGATTCAGTAATTGAGTCAAGGAGTCATTGCCTGATTCAATATACTCGGCTACCTGAAATAACTGATCTACCAGTAGCTGAATTTCACGATTCAGATTCCGGATTTTCTGGATCAACCCCAGCATATTATTCTTATCCGTACAGTTCATAATATCTTGATTGAGTTCATCAACTTGATAAATCCGCTCAATGATTAAATCGACCTGATCAGAACCGGTAAAAGCATAAGAGGCTTTATGGACAAACCATAAACCGAACTCCGACTTGGATAGCATCGGATGATTGAATTTCTCATGCTCGGAAAAGACCTTGAACATGAGTTCATTTTCCCAGTCCAGCAGCGAGCTGCGCTGTTTATCTTTTTGTACGGCCACATCCTGCATTGCTGAAAAAACACGATAGCTGTGTTTGATTTCCTGGTTCAGGGCTGTTTTGGCTTCATAGGATCGGCACATTATTTCTGTGGCAAAGCCCATAATTTGGATAATATAACTGCAGGTGGTCAACACACCCTGGTCAGGATTCTCATCCAGCAGTTCAAACATTTTACGTTCAATTTCACGTACACCACGCATGATCAACCAGGATGGAATCCCGACACGTGCATGCACATGCCCCACCAATGCCTGTTTCTGTACGGCATCAGCATAACGTTTATTAATTCCTACACTAAAGCTTTCAAGTAACCAGGCATTCAAGGTGTCACGCAAGCGCTTCTGAATCAGGTCATCGGAAAAGAATTCTGCAGATTCCTTTTCGATAAGCATGTTTTTATAGAACTCTTCAACCAGAATCAGGGAATGGTCTTGAATAAACTGAAAGGCATGCAATAAATTATCTGATGAATAATTTTGACAGATCTGTTTCCACTGCTCGGCCAACCTTACCATGCATTCATTATCCATACTGCCTGTTCCCCAAAACTCTGAAATTTGCACTCACATTATGTGACAAATATAACAAATATCAGGTATTTTTCCTAAAATATTGATCAGATTATTTGTATTAAACCAACCCACTCTCTATACAAGATAAGGGCAAGCGGAAAGACAGCCTTATGGAGAACCAAGGATTGATGAATAGTTTAAATCTATTTTAACCCATTCTAAAAATACCGTATCAAGCCAAGGCTCCATTGATCCCAGTCTTTGGATTGCTGTTGCTGATACGCCCAAGACAGCCGAAGCGCATGTTGTGGATTGAACGCATATTGGAGCTGGGTATTCAATTTCAGGTGCCAGTGATGCGAATCCTCCCAATACGGCAGCTCTACCTGTACCAGACTGTTCATCTGATCGCTCCAGATATTCTGACAACCCACGGTGGGACCAGCACCTACGCGCCAGCCCTGTTCGAGTGCTTTGCCTACCTGTAGCTGAGTTTGCAGTTGCGCATAACATAGATGTTCACGGCTGGCATTTGCCCAGCTATAGCCAACCTGAGTTTTTAAGCTGGCAACGCCATGTTGTTCATTTTCACTAAATCGGCCATGCGCATCCAGTGCTTCCTGTTGCCAACCCAGATTAAAACCCCAAGATAAGGGTGTATTAAACGGATTGACCGGGTTATAGGAGTTGACAGTCAATAGATCCAGATGGTCCAGTTTGAGTTCACTGTCACGATATTGCAAAGCCCCATCTAGAAACAGCAGTTGTGTGCCGGTTCGAAAACCGCCTTGCGGGTCGACGAGATCGTGATAGGCCTGCCGATGGCCAAGCTGGACAAAAGATTCACCCTGAACCTGTCCGGCCTGAATACTGATATTGCGTGCATGATGGCTTTGTACCGGATCTATTTTTGGACGTTCCGGCGCTTTACGCTGTTTCTCGACATTCAGCTGACTTCTTAAACCCAATAGCTTGCGGAAACGTGGCTGGGAAAATGATTCATCGACTTTCTGCCGGAGGAAATCCAGATATAAATGATCATAGGCCATTTCCAGAATTTTGGCCTGATTCTCTGCGGGATAATCTTGCAAGATTGAAGGCATTGTATCTGCTTCTGCATAAGCTAACTGATGTGCACTTTTTGCCAGCGCTTTGCCATGCTGTCTGGACTGAGCCAGCAATTGAGTCTCAAGCGCCGGACGATAAACTTTCTGCCTAACCAAGCCCTGCAGTTCTACGACTTTCAGCGTTTCAATCGGAATTGCAGTCGAATTAAACTGTTTCTGTAGATTTAACTCGGGACGAACCAGATCAAACAGCCCGAGTAAACGATAGGAGCAATTATCGTTGATAAAATAATAAGGGAAACTTACATTTTGCATTTCCCAAAGATGCTGTACCAGAAATCTGGTTTCTTGCGGACTTAAATTTAATTCGTATTCCCATAAATCCCGGCTTTCGAAGTCACCATACTCTTTGACCTTGCGGTAATACGGCATCAGTGAATATTCACCCGGATATTGTCCGGTTAGTCCTTTCCAGGCAAAGGACCAGTTATCATTACTATTAACCGTTGCAGCATAGTTGACGGCATAAGAAATCAGATTAAGTTGTTGCTGATCTTTAGGGTCCAGACGTAACAAGGTATGGCCAAACATGGAGCTGGGATTGCCCATAAAATCAGTGGCATAAATCAGGGTTGCCTGATAAGGCTTGACTTCGCCTAGCCATTTCTCCAAATCCGGACAGCTGACCGCAGGTAATTGCTGTTCAGAAATATCCAGTTGCTGCATTAACCAGCTGCTTCGTGCCGGAAACTTACAGCGCACGGACTGATTCGGTTCTGCGCTCAAAAATAAAGCCTGAATGTTATATTGCATTTCCTTTTTTAAATCGGTTTTTCCCTGTTCTGCCAGAAAATATCCTGAGTAGCTTACTTCGCTATGACCTTTGGGATTGGCATACATCAGACGTTGCCAGGTAGTGCTTTGGTCCAGATGCTGTGTTTCGGCCTGAACCAGATAATGCTGGATGTCTGAATTAATTTCACTGGAAAAACTTAAAGGGCTGAATGTGAGGCCCAGCACAAAGAACGCATATTTCATTCAGTTAACTTATTCTCATCAATTTCTTTTAATCATAAGAAAACCCTGCCAGAACAGCAGGGTTTTTATGGTGTGGATCAGATGTAAGCTTTTAAGACTTCATCTTTGGCCATCACGGTTTGTAAGGTGTTTAAAACCTGTAAGGTATTCTGGTTGTGCGCAGAATAGATTTCAGAAAAATTTTGCTTGGAAACGCTAAAGAAACGTGCTTTATCTTCAGACTTGATATTAAGTAGTTCTGCCAGTACATTCAAGCTTTCACCTTCGCCAACCGCCATATCACGTGCCAGTGCTTCAGCATTTTCATTGGTAAAGGTCACCACTTGAGCAGTTACAGTACCACCTTGACTACATCCTAGAGTACCAAAAGTAATCCCGAGCCACTGATTCGTAAACAGAACGTTAGTCGTACCTGCAAGTAGCTTAGGAATAATGCCTGACTGGCCCGCCCAGACCTGACTACCGATACCACAACCGACATCGTTATCCGCCATCGCCATACCAGAACCCGTTGCCAAAACCACAGCGAGCATAATTTTTTTCAACATATTTATTCTCCGATTATTCTCATGCAATCTTTGTTATTACTCTAATTATGTAATTTAAATTACATACTGAGCAGAGTAGCGATAAGTCAAGTTTGGCGCAATCGAAAAAATACATGCTTTACATAAACATAACCTGAATAATTTTACTGCGCTTTGAGCGTCCAATTGCCTTGCGAATTACGCTGTCCCAAGATTTTCAATACCAACACCAGACTCAGCAATAACAACAGATACCAGGACCCGAGTTTGCCCCATCCCACCATATGCCATTTTTCTACCTGGCTTGGATAGAGCCAGATCTGGTAAAAGGTGCTGATATTCTCGGCAATCCAGATAACAAATGCCAGAATCAGCAGGACTGGTAGCATCGGCAACTGAAAAGCATGCTGATTCAGCTGAAAGCGGATTTTGGTTTTCCAGAACATGACCACGCTCCAGACAAATAAAATCACCCGATAGTCGGGAATAAAAAACTTGCTCATAAAGTTGATATAAGACAAGACTGCCAGAGCCAGCATATGACTAAAACGCGGTAACTTTTCGAATGACACCTGATATAAGCGCAAAGAACGGGCAAAAAAACTGCCAACCGCAGAATACATAAAACCGGCAAATAAAGGCACAGTCATAATTTTAAAGACTGCAGGTTGAGGGTAATGCCAGGATGCAATTGCTGGATGGGTCAGAAAAATTTCCATGACCATAGCCATGAGATGAAACAGGGCAATGACTTTAGCTTCAGCCCAGGATTCAAGTTTGGTATAGAGCAGCAATACCTGAATGATCAGGGCAAAAAACAGTAAATAGTCATAGCGGTAAAAACCAAAAAAACGATCACTGCCCATAGAAGCGGTCAGCGCAAAAGCCAGCAGGAGTAAAATCCCAAATAAGGCAGCCGAAGCTGCCTTATAGGTAAATTCAAACCCTGATTTAAGTAGGTCAATCAAAGTTCACATCCTAAAAATATTTAGCACTGTACTCATGTACGGTATCAATAAATACCTTAGGCTTGGCCGGATCGACCCATTGGGTAATACCATGCCCCAGATTGGCGACATAACCGGTTTTTTCCCCATTGGCATAGGCATCGTCCAGCATGGCTTTGGTCGCTTTCATGATGGTTTCTGATGAACCATATAAAGTGGCAGGATCCAGATTACCCTGAAGTGCTGCACGTCCAGCAATGGTCTGACGAGCAACATTCAATGGTGTCGTCCAGTCCAGTCCAAATGCATCTGCACCTGTGGTAACCATCGGTTCCAGCCACTGACCACCACCTTTGGTAAACAGAATCACCGGAATCTTGCGACCGTCTTTCTCACGTTGCAGGCCAGCGACAATCTTCTGCATATAGTTCAGCGAGAACTCGATATACTCACGATGTGCTAATGCCCCACCCCAACTATCAAAGATCTGTACCGCTTGCGCACCCGCATCAATCTGCGCATTCAAATACTCAGTGACTGCATCAGCCAGACGGTCCAGTAAAGCATGCAAAACTTCAGGCTGCGCATACATCATCTGTTTGGTAAACCGGAAATCTTTGCTTGAACCGCCTTCGACCATATATGTCGCTAAAGTCCAAGGGCTTCCCGAGAAACCAATCAGAGGCACCTGACCACCCAAGGCTGAACGAATGGTCGAAACTGCATTCATCACATAGTCGAGATCGGACTTGGCATTAAATGCAGGCAGGTTTGCGACATCCTGCTCGGTACGTACAGTTTTATGAAACTTAGGACCCTCCCCGGCTTCAAAATACAGTCCCAATCCCAGAGCGTCCGGAACCGTCAAGATATCTGAGAATAAAATCGCAGCATCCAGATCATAACGGCGCAAAGGCTGTAAGGTCACTTCACAGGCAAATTCTGTATTTTTGCAAAGAGACAGGAAATCTCCAGCTTTGGCACGTGTTTCACGATATTCTGGTAAATAACGGCCAGCCTGACGCATCATCCATACGGGTGTAGCATCTACAGGCTCACGCAACAGTGCGCGCAGAAAACGATCATTTTTTAAGGTCGTCATTCACATTCCCATCTTTCTTTGACATTGCCGACATCATAGCAAAAAGGCTACAGTTTTAATAACTTCTGCCGACTTTTAAAACCGATCATATGTCGTGATCAAATGTGATCAATTACACAAAACAACTACTGCATCTCCACATTTTTTCTGTAATACTTATAGTGTTTTTTCACATAGTTAAGAAATATTTTAAGGTTGAGTTACATGTTCGTTCGCACAATGCTCGCTGTGAGTCTAGGTTGCATTTTCGCAGGTACTGTTTTCGCTGCGTCTACTGCTGAACAACCATTAAACCCCCAAGTAGTAACTGATGTTTCAGTACAGGATCCGATTGATCCTTTGGCGACTGAAGCTTCGGCAGCCCAGGCTGAAACCAGAATTACTGCCCAAGAACAACAAGACCTGAAGAAAGCTTCTGACGCTCTGAATGTACTACAAAATACTGAAGACCAGACTGCTGATATTGGCGCCGCTCCAACCAGTAAAACTCCAGCCAGCTCGGCTGCAGCCAAAGCTTCCTGGACCTTAGACGGTCTTAATAATGCGGAATGGTATGAAAATATCGGTAAAGGTCAATTTCCTGTCTATGCACGTGCTCATGTCATGCTGAATAATGCACATGCTTCTCCAGGTGCAATTGATGGTACCAGCGGTAAAAATACGCTGAAAGCGATTGCTTCTTTCCAGCAAATGAACGGCATCAAGCCTACTGGCACACTGACTAAAGAAACCTGGGATGCGCTGGTAGCAAAACAGGGCTCTAAACCTGCCTTTGTTGAATACACCATCACTGAGGATGACCTGAAAGGTCCATATGCCCAGTCTATTCCGCATGATTACGCCTTGCAGGCTAAAATGAAAGGCCTGTATTACACCCGTGTATCTGAAATGTTGGGCGAAAAGTTCCATATGGATGAAGACTTTTTGAAAAAGTTAAATCCGAAAGCGACCTTTAAAAAAGCCGGGGAAAAACTGATTGTTGCCAATATCCGTAACGAAGTTCCTGAAGACATCCATTTAATTGTGGCGCATAAAGGTGCCAAACAGTTATATTTATTTAATAACCGTAACCAGATGATCGGCTCTTTCCCTGCCACTATTGGTAGTTCGGACACTCCATCTCCTACCGGTACTTATAAAGTGACTGGAGTAGCTCCAAACCCATGGTATAGCTACTCACCAAGCAACTTTGTTCAGGGCAATAACAAGAAACCGTTATCTTTACCACCTGGTCCAAATGGTCCGGTCGGCAATATCTGGATTGGTTTAAGTAAAAAATCCTTTGGTATTCACGGTACGCCAAACCCGTCTGCAATTTCTAAAACTGCATCGCATGGCTGTATCCGTCTAACCAACTGGGATGCCAATGACTTAGGCCGTAAAGTGAAATCTGGTGTGACGGTCCGTTTCCTAGAATAATGACCGCTCTACCGGTTAAAATAGAATAGCCTGCTTTTGAGCGGGCTTTTTTATTCCTGAGTTTTTGCTTTGAGCTGTGTCGTTGCAAAAATGCAATGATCTGTCGCCTATTTGAGATTTTTTCAGTTTTAAAACGACAGTATGATGATCTCAAGTTTAAAATAATATCGAGATTAAATCATGAAAGCTTTTCTACATCCGAGTGAAAATCGTGGTCATGTAAAAATGGGCTGGCTGGAGTCTAAACACAGCTTCTCATTTGGTAACTGGTATAACCCGAACTACATGGGAGTCAGTGCCTTACGCGTGATTAATGATGATCTGATCGATGGTCATCAGGGTTTTGGCACACATCCGCATGACAATATGGAAATCCTGACCTGCGTGCTAAAAGGAACCATTACCCATCAGGACAGCATGGGCAATCATGGCGGAATCTCTGCGGGTGAATGGCAACTCATGAGCGCCGGAACAGGTGTACGACATAGTGAAATGAACCAGGGTGATGAACAGGTCCATCTGTTACAGATCTGGATTATTCCCAATGAACGTAATGCCAAACCGAATTATCAGCAAATTCGTCTTGATCCCCATGAGCAACCCAACCAGTGGCATTTGATTTGTGGTCCAAATGACAATGCACCGATGCATATTCGTCAGAATGCCGAAGTCAAAACTGCGGTAATTCAGCAAGGCCAGAGCCTGGAAGTCAAAGCAACCCAGCATATTAATTATGTACATGTGGTTTCTGGTACTGTCGAGATTGCAGAACATACAGTTAAGGCGGGTGGCGCAATTGCTTTTCTGGAGGACTCCGAAATTAAAGCAAGTGAAGATGCGCAAGTCATCTGGTTTGACTTACCTGAAGTACCAAACTAAGCTTTTAATAAGGCTCCCTCTACAAAGGCTATTGATCATTTTGATGAATAGCCTTTTTTATCCATAGAATAATGAATAAGAAGTATAAGTTCGCAGAATCATTATAAGATTTCCTCACTAAGAAAATTATGCCTACTACTTATACAAATCCAACCAATTCTCATCACATTTTTACCTAACCCCAGCACTATTTAGGTGAATATAAACTGATCCATTTCCAGGAAATCAAACGCTGTATAGCGTTGATCATTCATGACTAGTTTGATGTTGTCTTTTATAGGCATAAAGTGAATTGGCCTTTTCATTTAGGTTAAATAAATAGAAGAGCATATCGGTATGAACCAGATTTTAGAGATTCAAAACAGCCAACAACAAGCTTTGCTTTATTTATTAGCCTTTTTAAAAGAACAAGATTATCACTTTACAACCATTACCCCGCTTTCACATCAGCGAATTCTGGACCGAAAAAAGAATGAAATTTATAAGCACAGAACCCTTCAGGATATCTTTGGCTGGAATCTAGGTTTCAAGAAAACTGATCTTGATCCCGTCCTGTTTGAATTATTGCAAGAACATCAACTTCTACAGCTACAGCAAGGCCAATACTTGAGTCAGGTTCGGGTTTCTTCACTTGATAATGAACTCTTTATTCATTCTGTTTTTCCCACCACTCAGCAGGATGCAGTATTTTTTGGCCCGGATACTTATCGCTTTGTCTATCATCTTAAGCAATATCTAGCCACTCAGCCTCGTCCTTTTAAACAGGCCGTAGAAATATGTTGTGGCACTTCAGCAGCTGCGATCAGCCTCGCCAGACATTTTCCAGATGTTAATGAAATTATGGTTGCTGATCTGAATCCCAAAGCCTTGCTCTATAGCCAGATTAATATCAGTTTTGCCGGCTTAAACCATATTCATCCGGTTCAAAGTAATTTATTTTCTAATCTTGAGGGGAATTTTGACCTAATTTTTGCTAATCCGCCGTATTTGATTGATCCGGATCAACGTCAATACCGGCATGGCGGTAATAAACTGGATGGCGGTGATTTATCATTCAGGATTATAAAAGAAGGTTTACAACGGCTGAATTCTGGCGGACGTTTATTTCTCTATACAGGTGTGACCGTGAATGAGCAGGGCAATCTATTTTTGCAGCATCTTAAAGATTTGATGAAACAGCATCAAAATATAATCTGGTCCTATGAAGAAATTGACCCGGATATCTTTGGTGAAGAGCTAGAGCAGCCGGCTTACCAACATGTAGAAAGAATTGCTTTAGCGCTGATCAAGATTGAAGTACGTGCTTGAATAATATCTATTTATAAATTATTGACTTTTTAAATGGTGGTTTTCTTCGAACCCCGTTTATTTTCCAGCATGCTATTAAAATTTTAAAGTAATAAAAAACCCCAATCTTTCGACTGGGGTTTTAAAATCTGGCGGAAGCGGTGAGATTCGAACTCACGGAGGACTCACACCCTCGTCGGTTTTCAAGACCGGTGCATTAAACCGCTCTGCCACGCTTCCATGTGCGCAATAATACGGAGCTTTTATCCGACTGACAAGTGAAAATTACAGTGAATGCAATCAACTGCATATAGTTTCATCAAATCGCTACAATTTTGCTGCCAATTCCGCTCCTTCACGAATAGCACGCTTGGCATCCAGTTCAGCTGCCAGTTTTGCACCGCCAATAATATGATACTGCACCAAGGTATTTTCCCCGTTAAGCGGCATCAGATCCTTCACCGATTCTTGGCCTGCACATACCACAATGCTATCCACACGTAATAATTGAGCATGACCATCGACCTCAATCCATAAACCTTCATCGGTAACAGATTTATATTGCACACCGCGCAACATACGTACTGCATGTTTTTTTAACTGGGCACGATGTACCCAGCCTGAAGTCTTGCCCAGTCCTGCACCAAGTGGTGTTTTTTTACGCTGCAACAGATAAATTTCCCGTACCGGAGGTTCTATTTCAGCTCGCTGTAACCCACCTTCAGTCACATAATCTGGATGTGCATCAACACCCCACTCTCGCTTCCATTCATCTACAGGTTGCGGCTGTATTTGATGCGGTGGCTTTAATAAAAACTCGGACACATCAAAACCGATCCCGCCAGCACCAATGACCGCAACACGATCACCGACAGGTGCGCCACGTAACACTTCTGCATAAGACAAGACTTGTGGTGCCTGACTGCCTTCGATATTCAAGGCACGTGGCACGACACCTGTAGCCACAATCACTTCATCAAAACCTTCACGCTCCAACTGCTCGCGGTTTACCCGCGTATTTAAACGTACATCTACTCCGGTTTTTTCCAGTTGCACCTTAAAATAGCGAATTGTTTCGTGAAATTCCTCTTTCCCCGGAATCACTTTAGCCAGGTTAAACTGCCCGCCTACTTCGTGACTGGCTTCAAATAGCGTCACATCATGGCCACGGCTGGCAGCGACTGTGGCTGCTGATAAACCCGCAACTCCTCCGCCAATCACTGCAATACTTTTTGGTTTTTTGGTTTTGACATAGACCAGTTCGGTTTCATAACCGGCACGTGGATTGACCAGACAGGTTGCCCGCTGGTTTTTAAAGGTATGATCCAGACAGGCCTGATTACAGGCAATACAGGTATTGATTTCATCAACGCGATTGGTTGCAGTTTTATTGACCCAGAACGCATCTGCCAAAAGTGGACGTGCCATCTGTACCATATCTGCCTGACCGGAAGCCAGAATCGCTTCGGCAGTGTCTGGCATATTGATGCGGTTAGACGCAATCACTGGCACCGAAACATGTTTTTTGACTTCAGCGGTGTAATCGACAAAAGCTGCTCGCGGCACAGAAGTGACAATAGTCGGAATACGCGCTTCATGCCAGCCAATACCGGTATTAAGTAAAGTAATTCCGGCCTTTTCCAATGCTTTAGCTACGGTAATCACTTCCTGCATAGTATTGCCATCATGCACCAAATCGAGAAGCGACAAACGGAAACAGATAATAAATTTCTCACCAATTTCAGCGCGAATCGCTTTAACAATTTCTACGGCAAAACGCATCCGGTTTTCAATCGGGCCGCCCCAACGGTCAGTACGCTGATTGACATGACGACTTAAAAACTGATTCAGCAAATAGCCTTCAGAACCCATGATTTCCACGCCATCATAGCCGGCTTTTTTGGCAATACTGGCAGTTTTCACATAATCCTGAATGGTATTCAGGATCTGTTTATCTGACATTTCACGCGGTTTAAAAGGAGAAATTGGTGATTTGATCGGGCTGGCCGAAACCACAAAAGGCTGATAGCCATAACGTCCGGCATGCAGAATCTGTAAAAGAATTTTGGCGCCATGCTTATGAACTGCATGCGTCACCAAGCGGTGAGGTGCAATATCGCCCAAGGTATTCATGGTACCGCCCGCCGGCAACAACCAGCCTTGACGGTTTGGCGATATTCCACCTGTAATCAGCAGACCCACACCACCCTTTGCACGTTCGCCAAAATAAGCTGCCAGTTTAGGATAATTATAAAAACGATCTTCCAGACCAGTATGCATCGATCCCATTACCACCCGGTTTTTAATGGTGGTGAAACCCAGATGAAGTGGTTTTAAAATATTGGCATAGCGCGTCGTAGTCATAACATATCCCTGATTTTTATTTGGCTAATAGCTTAAATCTCATAAAGGTACTTTAACTGATTTTTAGGGGCTTTTTATGACTATCAGGTCTGCATTCTCAGGCACAAATACCAATTGGTGGCATATTTATATCGAACCTTCGCAATTAAATTATTGCTGCCATTGCCTTGCACTGGATTTCCATAATGCAATCGCACCCAATACTGTCCCAATCGGAAAACTGAACAGCATGAGGATTGCCATCACTCTGGATAATGTCCGCCCTGAACCATTCCCCTGCTTCACCTTGAGACAGGCCTGTATATTTAAAACAATCAGTATCAACAAAATTAGTAGGATCATTCCCAGACTCAGCATGGAAATCGCGGATTGCTGATATTCCAGATATAAAAAAGCAATCGTACTAAAAACCAGCAAACCGGCATAAATCCCATGCAACAGTGCCAGCGTTTCATTCTTGGTTTTTGGATTTAAGTTAGGTAATGGTGGAATAGGAGACGCCATGATTTTATTCCTCATTTATCTGATTTTTTAACTTTATGCGCTGAATATAGCGAATTTTTAATTTTTTAGCAGGATTCTGGTCAAAATTGTGCGATTTATGATTATTTAAGTCTATTGAATAGAGATTTTAAAACGAGTTTTTCTTTTCTAAAGCAAACCTAAATAAATTAATGATACAATTGATGCAATATGTATTTTTTCAGGCCACCAATTCTGGCGTGCCTATTTCATATCATTAGGATGAACAATGTCTGATAATGCAACTATCTTGCAGAATGTCCCAGTAGGTAAAAAAGTTGGTATTGCCTTCTCTGGTGGTCTAGATACTTCTGCTGCTCTTTTGTGGATGAAACAAAAAGGCGCTGAACCTTATGCTTACACAGCTAACTTGGGTCAGCCAGACGAAGACGATTACGATGCGATTCCAAAAAAAGCTGAAGCTTATGGCGCAGTAAAAGCACGTTTAATCGACTGCCGTTTACAGCTTGCATTAGAAGGTATTGCAGCAATTCAATGTGGCGCGTTCCACATTTCTACTGGTGGTGTTCCTTACTTCAATACGACCCCGCTTGGTCGTGCAGTTACAGGCACCATGCTGGTTACTGCCATGAAAGAAGATGACGTCAACATCTGGGGTGACGGCTCTACTTATAAAGGTAACGACATTGAGCGTTTCTATCGTTATGGCTTGTTGACTAACCCAAATCTTAAAATCTATAAGCCTTGGTTAGACCAGACGTTTATTGACGAATTAGGCGGCCGTGCAGAAATGTCACAGTTCCTGATCGACAACGGTTTTGACTATAAAATGTCAAAAGAGAAAGCATACTCAACAGATTCAAATATGTTAGGCGC
The DNA here is from genome assembly GCF_048147885.1 of Acinetobacter sp. 228. Taxonomy (NCBI): domain Bacteria; kingdom Pseudomonadati; phylum Pseudomonadota; class Gammaproteobacteria; order Moraxellales; family Moraxellaceae; genus Acinetobacter; species Acinetobacter sp. 228. Next base: position 177,533 of record NZ_JAYWYV010000001.1, on the reverse strand, counting down.
GACTCATGAAGCCAAAGATCTTGAATACCTGAATGCAGGCATCAAAATCGTTGAGCCAATCATGGGCGTTGCGTTCTGGAAAGAAGAAGTAGAAATCAAACCTGAAGAAGTATCCATTACTTTTGAAGAAGGCTTCCCTGTGGCCATCAATGGCCAACGTATCGAAGATCCAGTTGAGTTCATTCTTGAAGCAAACCGTATCGGTGGCCGTCATGGTCTGGGTATGTCGGATCAGATCGAAAACCGTATTATCGAAGCGAAATCTCGTGGTATCTATGAAGCTCCGGGTATGGCACTTCTTCATATTGCTTATGAACGTCTTGTGACCGGTATTCATAACGAAGATACCATCGAACAATATCGTATTAACGGTTTACGTTTAGGTCGTCTGCTTTACCAAGGTCGCTGGTTCGATTCTCAAGCGCTGATGCTGCGTGAAACTGCACAGCGCTGGGTCGCTAAAGCAGTTACCGGTACAGTGACGCTTGAACTTCGTCGCGGTAATGACTACACCATTATGAATACTGAATCTCCTAACCTCACTTATGAAGCTGAGCGTTTGACTATGGAGAAAGGTGATTCCATGTTCTCGCCGATGGATCGTATCGGCCAGTTAACTATGCGTAACCTGGATATTACAGATACTCGCGCGAAACTGGGCATTTATACAGAGACAGGTTTACTCGCAGTCGGTACAGCATCTGCAGTGCCACAACTGAAAGACAAAAACTAAGTTTTGTCTTTAGCAAAAAAACCGCGCCTTGAGCGCGGTTTTTTATTGGTGATGCTTATAGATGTTTAGAATTTCTAACCATTTGCGATATCTGAATTGACTGATCGAATGGACTGATAATAGATCTGATTGCGTCCAAGCTGCTTGGCACGATATAGCGCCTGATCCGCGATTCCCAACAATGCATCTTTATCAATATCATCCTCACCACGATAGACAGTAATACCTAAACTGATAGTGATATGTTTCGCAACTGAGGATTTTTCATGTGGAATTTCCAGCCGGTCAATCGCTTTAAAGATATTTGATGCCACTGCATAAGCACCATGCGCATCTGTTTCAGGCAAGAGGACCACAAACTCTTCTCCACCATAACGTGCGACAAAGTCCATATGCCGGATCGCATTCTTGATCGTTTTAGCAATGCTTGAAATAACGTCATCACCTTTCTGATGTCCATAAAAATCATTGTAATTTTTAAAGAAATCTACATCAATAAACAGAATCGCCAAAGCCGTTTCCTCACGGCGAGCACGTTCGAAATGGACCTCCAGTGTCTCATCAAAGGTCCGTCGGTTCGAAATCTTGGTCAGTTCATCATACTGGCTTAAATGTAATAATTCGGTGGTATGAATACGCTGGATTTGCTCACTGATTCTGGCACGAATGCTATAGAGAAAAATCACACGTTCACGTGCAAAAATCATATGACTGATCACATAACCCAGCAAGCAACTCCCAATCAGGATACGCCCAAAAACCAAGGGGCTAAATTCTATGGACATGATTGATAAAGCAATAATCGTGGTAGCTGCTGCAGCCAGTCCTGTCACCAGCATCTGTACAGGCTTGATACCGGTTAGAACATATCCCAGAATATAAATAATGGTGACAATTGCCATCGACTGATGCTGTAAAGCTGGAGTTTTAATCGACATGGTAATACACGAAATTGAAACCAGCATCCAAAATACCAGCAGCATTGATGCCTGCGGGAAAAACCGCCTGATTTTGGGTAAACAGGAAAACATATAAAAGAGGGTTAATGCGATGCAGCCATTGATGAGACCCAGCATGCACAACACAAAATCATGTACGAAATGTTCTTTGCTGATAATCCAGTAATCTGTAGGAATGATCACCACTAAAAAAATAAAATAAGCCAATACTCCGCCCCAAACATATTTTTCGACATGTTTACGGGCACGTTCCAGATTTTTTGTCCAGAATTCTTGTTCCAGATTTTGAGGGAAGACCGGACCTACACGCTGACTTTGCCGTGTGATCAATTTTTCTATGTCTTCTTTATTATCTTGTAATTTCGCTAGACTGTACTTGTATTCCATTGCCAAGTATTTATGTAATTTTTTTAGTAATTCTAAAATAACATACTTTTTGAAATTAAATTATAGATATCCCTTATTTTGTAGCGCTTTCTCGTTACCATTTTTGCTATAGATGGATTATCATTCACTTTATTTGTTCGACTGAATTTGCCTTGAATACGATTACGATTCTCCAGCCAGATGACTGGCACGTTCACCTGCGTGATGGTTTAGCACTTCAACGTACCGTTCCCGATTTAGCCAAACAGTTTTCTCGCGCCATTTGCATGCCAAACCTGGTACCACCCGTTAAAACCGTGGAGGAAGCCAATGCCTATCGTGAACGCATTATGGCCCATGTGCCTGAAGGGGTAAATTTCGACCCACGTATGGTGCTGTATTTCACTGACAACACCCCGGCAAGCGAAGTTAAGAAGATTAAAGAATCTGAGCATGTCAATGCCATCAAGCTCTATCCTGCAGGTGCGACCACCAACTCCGATAGCGGTGTGAGCGATATGAGCAAGGTCTACAGCGTAATTGAACAGCTTGAAGAACACCAGGTGCCTTTATTACTGCATGGTGAAGTAACGCATAATCATGTGGATATTTTTGACCGTGAAAAGCGCTTCCTGGATGAAGTGCTGGCTCCCTTACTCAGACAGTTTCCCAAGCTAAAACTGGTACTCGAACACATTACCACCAGTGAGGCTGCAAATTTTGTGCTCGAGCAAGACCGGAATGTCGCTGCAACCATTACCCCGCAACATTTATTGTTTAACCGAAATGACATGCTGGTCGGTGGGATCAAGCCGCATTTCTACTGCTTGCCAATTTTAAAGCGTCAAACGCATCAGCAAACTTTGCTGGAAGTCGCAACCAGCGGTAATCCTAAATTTTTCTTGGGAACAGACAGCGCGCCACATTCAAAAAATGCAAAAGAAAATGCGTGTGGCTGTGCAGGATGTTATAGTGCGCCGACTGCCATTGAGCTGTATGCTCAGGCATTTGATCAGGTGGGTAAAATTGAACGCCTGGAAGGTTTTGCCAGCCACTTTGGCGCAGATTTCTATGGTCTGCCACGTAATACCAGCACTATTACCCTGATCAAAGAAGATCAAGTGATTCCTGAAAGTTTAAACTACCTGGATGGTGAACAGATTATCCCTCTGTATGCGGGTAAAACCATTCAATGGAGAAAAGTGTGACAAATGAAACTCTCCCAATCATTGGTCAACGTTTTCGTGGATTCTTACCTGTAGTTGTCGATGTCGAGACTGCAGGTTTTAATGCACAGACTGATGCATTGCTGGAAATTGCGGCCATTCCGATTGTTTATAATGAAGATGGTCAATTTGTGCTAGGTCAAGCCTACCATGCACATATCAATCCTTTCGAAGGGGCAAACCTCGACCGCCGTTCGCTGGAGTTTATTGGGATCGATCCCTCTAATCCGATGCGAATCGCCATGGCTGAAGATGAAAAAACTGCGCTTAAGCGTATTTTTAAATCTGTGAATGAAGTACGTCGCCAGCAAAACTGTACCCATGCGGTTTTAGTCGGACACAATGCACATTTCGATTTAGGTTTTCTTCAGGCCGCGATTGCCCGTACCGGAACCAAAAACCAGAATCCGTTTCATAGTTTTTCTGTCTTCGATACAGTGACTTTAAGTGCGGTGATGTTTGGTCAGACCGTACTGGCAAAATCCTGTATTCAGGCCGGAATCGAGTTTGATGGCAAAGAGGCTCACTCTGCATTATATGATACGCAGAAGACCGCTGAACTGTTTTGCTATATTTTAAACAAACTCGCACCTCACCTGCTTGACACTCTGGTGGCGGATCAATAAGATACCGCCATCTTCTAAACGTCCCTATCGTCTAGAGGCCTAGGACATCGCCCTTTCACGGCGGTAACCGGGGTTCGAATCCCCGTAGGGACGCCATCTATCTTCTTCTCTTCCTTTATATATCTTGTACCAGCACCTCAAGCTGATTAATTCATGAACATTCATTATTTTATTAATGAAAATAATTCTCATTTTCATTGATTACCACACCAAAGTTAATGATAATTACTTACATTATCTTTCTCATAATCAAGCTCTCTCATGCGTTTTGCTTATTCCCCACTTTCTATTGCGGTTTTAACTGCATTGAGTTCAACTGTTTTTGCTGAAAAATCCGATCAATCAGAACAAGTCAAATCACAAGCTTCTGTTAAGTTTTCCACCATTGTGATTCAAGCTAAAACAGAAAATGAGGTGGGGAAAACGGTTTACAATAAAGAGGACATACAGCAAATACCAAATGGCTCTAAGACCATCACCGAATTATTAAAAGTTAATCCGAATGTACAATTTGATTCAAACGCACGTAGTGGATTGCAGCAAGGCGAACTCAACGCGACGGATATCAGTATTAATGGCAGCCTACCCTACGATAATAAGTTTTTGATCAATGGCCTCAGCATTAATAACAATATTAATCCAGGTAGTGACGCAAAAAGTAATACCCTGAATGAAATAATGGGAAGTTCACAAACGGTGACAATTAATGCCGATCTGCTGTGTAAAATCACCCTACTTGATAGCAATATGGGTGCCGAATTTGGTGAGTTCACAGGTGGCGTAGTCAGTGCAGAAACCTGTGTTCCCCAAACCGAAATTGGTAAAATTCATGGCAGCCTGAGCTATGACTATACTTCTGATCATTGGTCAGACATCAATTTCCCTAGTAAAGAAGCAGCTGAAGAATTTGAAAATTCAACCAGTGAAAGCAAACAACCTTTCTTTACACGTCAAGGGATCAGTGCAACGTCATATGGCAAACTTGCTGAAAGTTTGGGTTTAAATGCATTTGGTTCATATCGCCGTGCAGATATTCCTTTAAAAACAAGTATTGATAACCCAGATTCTTATGAACAAAAACGAGGTTCAAACAATGCAGGTATAGAGTTTTTCTATACTCCCAGTGACAATACGGTTTTAAAGATTGGCACACAATTTATGGAATCGAGTGGTGACTATTTTCTTTCATCCACTCATAACTCCCAAAGCTCACATACATCAGACAGCCAAAGTTTCTATATCAACTTAAAAAATAAATTGAATTCAGTTGAACTTGAGCAACAAGCCAATTATCAAACGCAGACTGCAAACCGTAAAAGTGCGACAGATAATATTTCCTGGTTGAAATCATCAACCAAAAACTGGAAGTCCTCGGGTATGCAAATTGAAGGTAGCTTCGGAAGCACTCAGCAGCAGGAAGAAAAACTGGAATATAGTCTTAAGGCATTATTTGAACCCATTCAAACCCAGCATACGACCCATACGTTCAAAATGGGCGGAGGATATGGACACTATAATGCTCATTGGAAACGTCCTGTCACAACAAGCATTTATTCTAGTGCGACTGGAAATATTGCCAATCTCAGCTGTTATTCAAATACTGGTCATAAATATGATGCATGTGATGAAGGAAATGGCCAAGACGGACAGTTTCTAAAAAATCGCACCTCTTATTTGGCAGGTAAAACTGAGGTACAGCAAGACCGTTGGCATGCATTTTTACAGGATCAGATTCAATGGGACAAATACTTCACAGCAACACTTGGCTTTCGTGCAGACTATGACAGCTTAACTAAAAATAATAATGTTGCACCACGTAGCTCATTTGTTTTTAAACCTTTTGCTAATGAACAATTATCCTTTACCACTGGCTGGAACCGCTACTATGGTTTAAATGCCTTTTATAATGAATTACAAGATCAAAAAGGCTTATTGATCATTCGCCAAACACGTGACAACCTATCAGCCGACTGGAAAGAAAAAGCATATGCCGGTTCTTTTACTTATCGTTCGCAGCTTGATACCCCTTATGCAGATGAAACCATGTTCGGAATCAATGCTGAATATGCAAATAGCCGTATTGGTCTAAAATGGGTTAATCGTAAAAATAAGGACCAGATCCGCCGCACAGAATCAGTTAAAGATCCCGCCATTTCAACCAATCGCTTTAGCTATACTTATGATAATGAAGGTAAATCTGAATCTAATATTTATACCTTAAGCCTGATTAACATTAGCCCATTGAAGTTATTTGGCACACAGCATTTATTCAGCCTAAATGCAGATTATACTGAAACCCAGCGTAACTTCGACTCATACAGCACAGCGTATTATACCGGCACACCCATCATCTACTACGATGGTAAATTGATCAATGCTGAAGATAAGCCATCTGAAATCTTTAATACTCCCTGGACAACACGTTTAGGCTGGAATATTAAATTTGACCGGATTCCTTTAAGCATTAATAACTTCATCAGTTACCAGGGCAAAGTGGATGCCATGAAGAAAATATCAAAAGGTTATTCTGATAAAAATAATGAACAATATGATATGTATACCCCATACACCACCAAAAATACCTTCTACTGGGATGTAAGGGCGACCTATGATATTCCTTTAAATAAGGACCTTAAAGCCATTTTAGGTTTAACGATTAACAATGTGACGAATCGTGATAATTTCTATCTGGATTCGGGTGTTGCCTATCCACAAATTGGCCGCCAATTTATTGCAGATGTCACTTTTAAATTCTAGAGCCTGAATAGGTACCTGCTGCTGCTCTTTTTAATTTGCTTAGGCTATAATTAATGCGATTTCATATTGTGCCTTTGTGTCATGTTAAAAAAGATCTTACTGGTTTTACTGATTTTAGCCCCATCCGCGCTATATCTTTATATCGTCAACCGTGATGATGATCACACTACGGAGACTGAGACTGTGTTAACGCCAGCTGAAAACTCTCAGCCTGAGCAATATCAAACTCCAGATCACTAATTTTGAATGATCTTTTCAAAGATTTATTTTTTAAATTAAAAAATAACTTTATGGGGAAATTTCAATTTATGTGATATTTCATATAATTAAAACTAAAATACCTCTTTTGAATCTCCTCTCTCGATTTAGTTATGCAATCTCCCTCTCCACCTTCACAGCATTCGTCTGTTGAGGGTCAAACTCCGTCGTTAAAACGTGCCATGGGCACACGCCATCTGATCATGCTTTCTCTGGGTGGTGCGATTGGTACTGGGCTATTTATGGGCTCAGGTGAAGTGATTTCCCAAGCTGGTCCGCTCGGTGCCGTACTGGCCTATATTATTGGTGGCCTGATCGCTTATATGGTCATGCTCTGCCTGGGTGAACTGGCAGTACATTTGCCAGTATCCGGCTCCTTTGGTGCATTCGCCACAAATTATATCGGTCCGGGTACCGGCTATATGGTGTCCTGGATGTACTGGCTGGGTTGGTCCGCGACCTTGGGTACAGAATTTACGGCCGCTGCCATTCTGATGCAGGAGTGGTTCCCGCAAACTTCCATCTGGTTATGGACATTAATCTTTGCTGGCGGAGTCCTGTTGTCCAACCTGAGTTCAACCCGCACCTTTGCCGAGTCTGAATTCTGGTTATCAATGATTAAAGTCGCTACTGTATTGATTTTCATCATTCTGGGTTTTGCGTGTATTTTTGGATTTATTCCTTTCCAGGGCTATGAATCTGCACCACTGTTTAGCAATCTGACCGAGCATGGCTGGTTGCCGAATGGCTTGATTCCCCTATTTACCACCCTTCTGATCGTAAACTTTGCCTTTAACGGTACCGAGATGATCGGAATCGCTGCAGGTGAAACTGAAAATCCCGAGAAAAATGTACCTAAGGCGATTCATGCTGCGGTATGGCGTCTGATTATTTTCTTTGTCGGCACCATTATCGTTATCAGCTCACTACTATCTTATACTGATGCAGGTCTGCAAGTCGGTGGTCATGGTGGCCTGAGTAGCAGTCCATTTGTATCGGTATTTACCCAGATGGGTATTCCCTATGCAGAAGACTTTATCCGTTTTGTGATTATCACTGCCCTGCTTTCTACTGCAAACTCCGGCCTATATGCCGCTTCACGTATGATGTGGGCACTTTCTTCAAAAAATCATTTGCCCCGAATATTTGCCAAAGTCAGTAAATCAGGTGTGCCTTATATTGCAGTTTGGGTGACCATGATTGGGGGTTTACCGGGCTTACTGTCTGAACAGTTCGGTGCTGATGTGATCTTTAAAAACCTGATGGGTGTTGCCGCATTCACTATGGTCATAGTCTGGATGAGTATTTGCTGGAGCCAGTTTAATTTCTGGCGCCAGTGGCTCAAATCTGGTCATGCGCTGTCTGATCTTAAATTCCGTACCCCATGGTTTCCACTTGTACCAATTTTAGGTTTTGTATGCTGTACCGCAACGGGATTAAGTATGGCGGCTGATCCTGAAATGCTGTCCGGTTTTATTGGCTGCTTACTGTTTATGGCGGCATGTTATGCAAGTTATTACTGGCTCTATCATAAAAAAGCTTAATTTTTAGACTTCGGTATAGAGATTTTTCTCTCTTTAATAAACCCAATTTCGATTGGGTTTATTTTTTATAATCTGCAAATCTGTTCAGAAAATAATATCTTAATAAAATAAAGTTTTTGTTTTGCCTAATGTTTAAACTGTTAAATGAATTTTAGCAAAAACCCTTTTGACAAAACCCGGCTTAATCCTTAATATACGCATCACCTCGCAACGTCCCTATCGTCTAGAGGCCTAGGACATCGCCCTTTCACGGCGGTAACCGGGGTTCGAATCCCCGTAGGGACGCCATCTATTGATCTCATACGATCAGACCTTATTCGAAATTACTATTATTCGATTGCAGATTTGTAGTTTTTCACTACAATAGCTCGCTTCATTCCTTTGAAGTATTTCTTATTTCCTATGCACTCATCTCCGAATGATGCTACGCATCAGGGCAATTCTGCGCCTTTAAAACGCGCTATGAGTACACGACATCTGGTCATGATTTCGCTGGGTGGCGCAATCGGAACAGGCCTATTTTTAGGGTCGGGTGAAGTCATTGCACAAACGGGGCCTGTAGGTGCCATTCTCGCTTATCTCCTGGGCGGTATTATCGCGTACATGGTGATGCTATGTTTGGGCGAACTTGCCGTCCACATGCCAGAATCTGGTTCATTTGGCGCTTATGCCAAACGTTATATCGGACCAGGTACAGGCTATACCATCACCTGGTTATACTGGCTGACGTGGTCGGTCACTCTCGGAACTGAATTTACTGCAGCTGCCTTGCTGATGCAGGAATGGTTCCCGGATATTTCCATGTGGTTATGGACCATTATCTTTGGTGTATTCGTATTTAGTCTAAATATGATTTCAACCCGCTGGTTTGCCGAATCCGAATTCTGGCTGGCACTGGTCAAAGTGGTCACGGTTGTTGCTTTTATTCTTTTAGGCCTATTGGCCATATTTGGTGTTTTGGGCTATCAGGGATATGAAGCCGCTCCTTTATTTACCAATCTGACTGCACAGGGCTGGTTCCCTGAAGGTCTGTTCCCGATTTTTGCGACGATGCTGATTGTGAACTTCGCCTTCTCTGGCACCGAGTTGATTGGTGTGGCTGCGGGTGAGACTGAAAACCCTGCCAAAAATGTTCCTAAAGCGATTAATACTGCGATTTTCCGCTTATTAATTTTCTTTGTAGGTACGATTATTGTGGTAACAGCTTTACTTCCGCATCAGGAAGCGGGCTTAGCTGCGGAAGGCGTAAGTAGCAGTCCATTCGTAACAGTATTTCAGCATATTGGTATTCCTTATGCTGAAGATATCATCCGTTTTGTGATTATCACTGCATTGCTGTCTGCTGCCAACTCGGGCCTGTTTGCTGCTTCACGTATGATGTGGTCATTGTCATATAGCAAACAGTTGCCTGCAATATTCTCAAGACTCAATGCTCGCGGTGTACCGTATATTGCAGTCATGGTAACTATGCTGGGTGCATTGCCAGGTTTATTGTCTGAACAGTTTGCGCCAGAGACTATCTTTACCAACTTGCTGGGCGTCGCGGCGTTTACCATGGTGGTGGTCTGGATGAGTATCTGCTTAAGCCAGTTCAACTTCCGTCGTCAGTGGTATAAACAAGGTCATACTGCCAAAGAACTGGGCTTCGCTGCACCATTGTTCCCGATTGTGCCAATCCTGGGCTTTGTGTTCTGTTTTATTACTTGTATCAGTATGGTCTTTGATCCATCAATGCGAATCAGCTTCATAGGCTGTCTGATATTTATCGCGTTATGTTATGCAAGTTACTACAAGTTCTATCACAATAAAGCTTAAATCTTAAAGCACATAAAAGAGCAGCTCCGGCTGCTCTTTTTGTCAATATATCTTTAATTCAAATCTATACATTTCCTGCTTTGCTTTTATCTGTTCCCATAAATATACATATGTCTGTTAATCCTTGTTTTATCAAAAAAATTTAAAACATTAATACTACAAGAAGCGCCGGTTCAGCTGAGGCAAGATTTTTATACTATGGGTATAAAACTGTCGGTCTCAGTGAGGCATCGATGAAAATTGTTTTTATTCATGGCATGAACAAGCAAGATTATACAGCTACTTCATTACGGCAACACTGGCTGCATCTTCTCAAAAAAGGCCTGCGCAAAAATTCGCACCAGCAAGCTCGTTTCACTTATTTAAAACGGCATATCCGCATCCCTTTTTATGGAGATTTACTCTCTCAGCATCATTTGCGTAATCTGCTTAGTGGAAATATTTTAATGCCACAGCAGTGGCCGCATTTTCCCTTCCTGCATCCAGTTCAGCGGCAACCTACTCCACCTGTAGATCAGCGTATCAATCAAATTTGTGACGTCCCACAATTGAACCTTGATGATGCACTCAAGTTCAACCAGAAACTGAGGTTCATCACAGCGTTAAGCAAGGATATTGCTTTACGCGATTTTGTGATACTCCTTAATTATTTTCCCCGCTTGCATGCCAGTTTGTTGCAAAAATTTTTACAGGAAACTTATCTTTACTTGGCCAATCCAGAGTTTATGCAGGAAGTTCACCTTCGCATTCATCATCAACTATATAGCAGCAAACCACAGATTGTAGTGGCACATTCGCTTGGCACCGTGATTGCCTATAATTATTTGATTGAGCACCCGGAACTAAATATTAAACGTTTTATTACCCTCGGATCACCACTGGCATTTCGGGTCATCCAAGCCCATCTCCAGCAACCGATCACACGACCTGCTGCCATTTCAGGCGATTGGATAAATTTTTATTCACCTGATGATTTTCTCACTGCATTTCCACTCTCAAAAAGCCCTTTTAACTTTCAACCTAACATTATCAATCAGGAAATTCGTACTTTTGTGGAACGCCCACATGACGTTGAAGGTTATTTACAGCATCCGAAAGTATTAACTGCCATGCTGGAATTGCTTAAAAATCCAGCTTAATTCAGGTAATTTTCCTCTATTTCAACAAGATTGTTTTAAATTTACGCACTCAACCCGTAAAATCATTTTTTTTATGGAAATGCGTTTGACACCCCCCTGTTTTCACCCTATTATACGCCCACCTCTGAAACGTCCCTATCGTCTAGAGGCCTAGGACATCGCCCTTTCACGGCGGTAACCGGGGTTCGAATCCCCGTAGGGACGCCAATTTTCAGAAGTACATTTTATTAAGTCCCTATCGTCTAGAGGCCTAGGACATCGCCCTTTCACGGCGGTAACCGGGGTTCGAATCCCCGTAGGGACGCCATTACTTCCAGCTAAAAGTAAGGGTTTTAAAATTTATCTTCTGTACTGTCCCTATCGTCTAGAGGCCTAGGACATCGCCCTTTCACGGCGGTAACCGGGGTTCGAATCCCCGTAGGGACGCCATATTCGAGATGATTATCTTATAAATGATCTTCTCATAAAAAAGCTCAGGCATTGCGACCTGGGCTTTTTTTACCTCTCAGAAACCTCAGTTCTATTTTTACCGCTCGTTCAAATTCTGTGGTTACTTTCCTGAATGCCACCCCATTCTTAATTTTATTATTTGTATTTTTTTACATTTCTATGCATAGAAATATCCGTTCATTTTCATTTAAAGCAATACATCAATAAATTAGAACAAAAATTCAACACCCTGAGTTTAGAGCTCACGTTAAGGTAAATAAAAGAAATCTGCAAGGATCAGATTATGTTCTTCAGCACAGAGTTAAGTTTACCTTTATCGCCGAATAAAAATCATAATTTTCAATTTAAAAGCTTTAAGGATTGGGTTGACTTTTTTCAAGATACTGAAATTTCGATGTATGCCAAAACCGAACAAGCCGAATCTTATTTGAGCGATCTGATTAAAAATTTAAAGATTGATACTCTCGGATGGTTAGATCAGCCTGCACAGGTTGAACAGCATCTTTTAGAACAACATCATCAGGTTTGTGCGACTTTCCAGGCCTATGTGAATCGCCGGAAACAGCACCAAGCCCGAGAATATTTTCCTACGGTTTCCCATGCTTTCGAATTCCTGGCGAAAGTTGCCCCAGTCAAACTGGTCGATGGTGCTTGGTTATATTCGACCGTACCGAATTGCAATCAGCCCGAGCTAAAAGATTTGATTTACATCTATCTGGAGGAACTCGGCCTAGGGCATCCGCGTGCCAATCATGTCACCATGTATCAGGACCTGTTGAGTCATTATGAGCTGAACAGTTATGCCGAGCATTTGGATGACAGTTACTATGAACAGGCTGCAGTACAGTTGGCACTGGCTTATGCCCCGGCCAAATATCTACCTCTGGTCATTGGCTTTAATCTCGGTTATGAACAGTTACCGCTGCATCTGTTAATCACCAATTATGAACTGGCTGAACTGGGTATCGATCCGCATTATTTCAATGTGCACATTACTATTGATAATGCTCACAATGGTCATGCGCAGAAATCTCTGCAAGCATTTATCCAGCATTTTAATCATGCTGAAGATTCACAAGCTTATCTGGATCTGATTAAAAAAGGCTATGTTCTAAATGACCTTGGTAGAAGTTCTTCCCAAATCATCAAGAAACTGGACATTGAGCAGATGGCTTTAAAAGTTTTTCAGAACAAGGCCCTGATTGGCCAATATATTCATAATCAGAAATGCCAGTTTAGTGGCAAGACCATCAATGACTGGTTGTCCGATCCTGCCCAGATTAGCGAGTTTTTGCAGGTGATGATTGAAAAAGGCTGGATCGTGAAAGATGCGCCAGTAGAACAAAGTCGCTTCTGGAAAATGATAGATCAACCGGAAGGTAAAATGTTTGGGGTCTTTAATGCGACCGAAAAACAGATTATTAAAGACTGGATTCAGGGTGCAGGCTTGGCAACTCGCCTGTCCTCACGTAGTGCAGCCCCATCACAAGCAAAAATTGAACCTGCAATGAGCCGTATGGACCAGCAGCGCTTAAATCAGTTAAAAAGCCGCTTCATGCGCTGTGAGGGTGCTGAACAGAAAATTGATTTACTGATTCCTTATACTGCACCGCATATGCATCATACCGAAATAGGCTTATGGGCGACTCGTCAGTTAAGTCAGTTATTATTTCCTTTTCAGACTCAGGCGATGCATTATTCCTAAAGCCCCCCCTAAGTGCCAGAAATTAAAAAAACCGGACATTTGCAGTGTCCGGTTTTTTAATAAAGATTAAGCCGATTTTCGCGAGTTTAATTGTCCCTTGATCACCGCTTTGACATTGCCTTTCAGATACTGCAAAAAGACTTTTAGTGGTGAGAGTTTCGGATTAGGCTGCTTGCCTTTGGCAATTTCCTTAAACTGCGCGGCATACCAGATGATTTCCATAATCGCCATCTTGTCGACCATTGGAATACCGGTTTTAATTTTCTCAACTGCATAACGTACATCCTGCCCTGCAACCAGACGATTGCCCAAGTCAGGTTCTACCGCAAAGGGACGTGCAATCCCGACAAAATCACAAGCACCACTGTCGAGCGCGGCATTCATGCCTTCAACAGTTCGGAATCCACCAGTGACCATGATATGGCACTTCACTTCCTGCCGGATTTTTTCGGCAAAATCGAGGAAATAGGCTTCACGGGCAATGGTCGAGGCCTTGCGCTTGTCTGCTTTCACGCCGGCCATCGCAGGTGCTTCATAGCTACCACCTGACACTTCAATGATATCAATGCCTGCAGCGTCCATCGCCTTAAAGACATAAATGACATCTTCTTCGCTAATACCACCGCGCTGGAAATCAGCTGAATTCAGCTTGACTGAAATAATAAAATTTTCCGAAGTCGCAGCACGAACAGCCTGATAGGTTTGCAGCAAGAAACGGGTACGATTCTCAATACTACCCCCCCATTGATCCTGACGCTTATTGGTCAGCGGTGACAGAAACTGGCTAATCAGATAACCATGTGCCCCATGCAACTGCACCCCCTCAAATCCTGCTTTTTCACAGATGGCAGCCGAAGTGGCAAAGCGCTGGATAATATCCAGGATTTCATCTTCACGCAGTTCCCGTGGGGTTCCAAAGCTCATTGCCAATGCCGGACTAAAGGGTACTGCGGACGGTGCAACCGTTTCTTTATTCAGACCTTTAGGACACTGGCGGCCCGGATGTGACAACTGGACCAATTGTACCATGCCATGCTGTTTGCCTACGTCAGCCCAGACTTTGAGCTGTGCCAGATCACGTTCTGTTTCTACCACTACGACGCCCGGTTCATTCTTGGCACGATAATCCACCATGACATTACCCGTAATAGCACAACCCAAGCCACCTTCGGCCCATGCTTCATACAACTTGAAATGTGCCTGATTGGGCTGGCCGGCATCATTGGCCAGTGCTTCACTCATGGCGCCTTTAATGATGCGGTTTTTGAAAGTGGTATTGCGAATTTGAATGGAGTCGGCCAATTGGGTCATGATCTGTCCTGATACGTTACTTTTATTTTGTACTCGTTTATAACGTAAGCCAGAACAATTGACAATCAGTCTTGTCAAATTTACACAATTTTTATCTGCTTATTTTTTTCATGGTTAAAGATTTTTGTGATTTAGTTTCTTGGATCAAAAGCATCACGTACCGCTTCTCCCATATAGATCAGCAAACTCAATACAATCGCCAAACTAAAGAATCCGGACAATGCCAGCCACGGCGCATTTAAGTTGTTTTTGGCCTGAAGCAAGAGTTCCCCGAGGGATGCCGAATCGGGTGGCAAACCATACCCTAAAAAATCCAGCGCTGTCAGTGCAGTAATATTGGCGGTTAGCATAAAAGGTAACTGTGACAGGCTAGAACCTATCACATTGGGGAGAATATGTTTGAACATGATCCGTCCATCCCCGGCCCCGATACTTTTTGCTGCCCAGACATATTCCAGATTTCTGGCGCGCAAAAACTCAGCGCGCACCATACTCACCAGTGTGGTCCAGCCAAATAACAGCATGATCAGAAATAGCCAGTAAATACTCGGGGTAAACAGACTGACCAGTACCATCACCATAAACAGCATCGGCAAACCGCTCCAGACTTCGAGTATGCGTTGCCCGATCAGGTCAATCCATCCACCATAATAACCCTGAATTGCCCCTGCTAAAATTCCCAACGCTGCAGACAATAAAGTCAGAGCAAAACCAAACAGTAATGAAATCCTTAAGCCATATAGAATCCGTGCCAGAACGTCACGGCCCTGGTCATCTGTTCCCAGCCAGTTTTGCGCACTCGGGGGCGAAGGCACTGGTTTAGCCAGTTCAAAATTTGGCGTTTGATAGGAAAACGGAATGATGGGCCAGATCGCCCAGCCTTTTTCTGCAATCAGTTGCTGCACAGCCGGATCTTTATATTCTGCTTCTGTCTCAAATACTCCACCAAACGTGGTTTCCGGATAGGATTTCAGGATGGGCAGATAAAAAGCATGATCATATTTCACCAGTAAGGGCTTATCGTTAGCAATCAGTTCTGCACCCAAGGAAATGATGAAAATAGCACTGAAAATAATAAAGCAGCTAAAGCCCAGCTTATGCTGCTTAAAACGTTGCCAGCGTGCTTGCATCAAGGAAGACATTATGGTGATCCTCGACGTGAACTGAAATGAATCCTTGGATCAATCAGTTGATACAGCAAATCGCTGAGTAAACGCAGCAGCAGGCCGAGCAAGGTAAAGATAAACAAAGTACCAAAAATCACCGGATAGTCACGCTGGATAATCGCCTCAAAACCTAAAACGCCTAACCCATCCAGATTAAAGATAATCTCGATGAACAGGTTGCCCACGAAAAACACCCCGATCAGGACTTCGGGCAAACCTGCGATAAGTACTAAAATAGCATTCCGGAATACATGCCGATACAGTACCGCATGTTCAGTTAAACCTTTGGCCCGCGCAGCCAGGACATATTGCTTGCTCAGTTCTTCCACAAAAGAAAATTTCACCAGATAGGTCAAACTAGCAAATCCGCCAAGCACCATGGCCAACAGCGGCAAGGCCATATGCCAGAAATAATCCTGAATTTTCGCAAAGAATGAGAGTTCAGCTAAATTTTCAGAGCGAATGCCCTGCAAGGGAAACCAGTGCAGATAAGATCCGCCAGCAAAAAATACGATGAGTAAAATGGCAAAAATAAAGGCTGGAATGGCATAGCCCACGGCCAACACTAGAGAGGTGGTCTGATCAAACAGACTGCCATGTTTTCGGGCTTTTCTGATACCTAAAGGAATGGAGACCAGATAGATCAACAAGGTACTCCACAGGCCTAAAGAAAGCGATACTGGCAATTTTTCCCAGATGAGTTCAGTCACAGGCTTGTCTTTGAAAAAACTCTGTCCCAGATCAAACTGCGCATAACGCGTTACCATTTCCCAAAAGCGGATATGCAGCGGCTGGTCAAAGCCGTACTGGATATTGATCTGCTCAAGCATCTCCGGTGTGAGGCCTTGCTTTCCCTGATACTGCAATCCGGTATGCGCCAAACCATTAACCTGTTGCGCCTGATAAATCGCCTGCTCCACCGGACCACCGGGGGCCAGCTGGATCACCATGAAATTGATCAGCAAAATAATCAGCAAGGTTGGAATCATCAGCAACAGACGTTTGAGAATATAAGTGCTCATGGCACTCCCTGATAGGCTTGGAGCTTAATACTGTTTGAAATAGTCAGCCACATGTCTGGCCTTTGCCGCATTGACCCACCAGTAATCAATCCCGGCGGAGAGTTTAGGTTTTCGTTGCGGCTGCTGATACATATTCCAGTAAGCATACCAGTATTCGCCCGTACCATAAGTCAGAATATGATAATAGCCTGCACGCAGTAAACGGTCTAATGCTCGGGTACTATTCACCAGCTGTTCACGGTTTTGAGCCTGGCTCACCTGCTGAATGACTCCATCAATGCCCGGATTTCGAATGCCGGCATAATTATAATTACCTGGCTGCGTGGCGGCCTGACTGCCCCAGAACTGTTTCTGCTCCTGCCCCGGTGTCAGGGATTGCGGCATGGTATCGACAATCATATCAAACTGATAATTCCGCAGCCGTTCATAATATTGCGCGGTTTCTACCATACGAATACTGGCCTGAATGCCCAAGCGTTTTAAATGACGCAGATATGGCATCAGATCACGCTGCTGTTCCGCCTGATGCAACAGGAATTCAATCTGTACCGGTTGACCCGCAGCATTGATCAGCTTCCCCTGTTGATAACGATAGCCTGCCTTTAATAGCAATTGACGGGCTTTTAACAGATTGTTCCGGTTAAAACCGGAGGCATCTGACTGAGGATATTTCCAATCCTGCAGTACCGCCTGACGTTGAACCGGATCAAGCTGTTTTAAATGGGGTTTTAAAATGTGCAGTTCTTGGACACTTGGCCGTCCATGAGATGCAAGCTCGCTATTGGAAAAAAAGCTGTTCAGGCGCTGATATTCACCATAGAACATGGCTTTATTCAACCATTCAAAATCATAGGCAAAACTCAAGGCTTGCCGGAAATGGATATCGGCAAAAGGCTGGCGGCGGGTATTGAATATCAGACTCTGGGTCGGAATCGGGTTGTGATGCTGAAAGCGGTAACGCTGCACCTGTCCTTGCCGAACGGCAGGAAACTGGTAGTCTTTCACCCAGCGGTTGACCTGTTTTTCCTCATGCAAGGTAAATTGGCCCGACTTGAAAGCTTCGAACTTGATTTCAGGACTACGATAATAACGATACTTGATCCGGTCAAAATTATAACGTCCGCGGTTGACCATCAAGTCTTTACCCCAGTATCGGGGATTGCGTTTGTAGCTAATACTACGTCCAGCATCTATGTGTTCAATGACATAAGGTCCTGAACCCAGCATCGGTTTCAGCGTCAATTCTTTAAAATTACGCTTTTGCCATTCCTGTTTAGAATAAATGGGCATCTGCGCGACAATCATCGCCATTTCCGGATTATGTCCGGATTTAAAATGCATTTTGACCTGTAAAGGTGACAGGACTTCCAGCCGGTTTAAATCAGCCAGATACATCTGCAGTCCAAAATTGGACTGGGTCTGAAACAACTCAAAACTGTATTTGACATCTTGTGCAGTTACCGGCTGGCCATTGCTAAACCGTGCTTTCGGATTTAAATGAAAAATAATAAAGGCGGTTTTCTTGGGGTCAAAACTGACTTTTTCTGCCAGCAAGGGATAGTACACACCGGGCTCATCCAGTGACTTGGACAGCAAACTGTCAAAAATATAGTTGCCCCCTTCAGTGACATTACCCTTGCCATTCATGCTGTTCAAATTATCGAAACTGCCATCAGCTGCCAGAATCAGCGTACCGCCTTTCGGCGCTTGCGGATTGGCATAAGGCAGGGATTTGGCTTGGGCATATTTCGGCTGGTTATATAGCGCGATATATGGGGTGGTAATCAGGGCTGCCCAACTGCTACTCACGAGCAGCGGGGCTAGCCAGATCAACCTGAAAGTTTTAAATAAATGCGCGAATCTCATGATCCATTCATTAATTCGGCACTTTAATCACATCACCAATACGCAATTGTGTATTCGGTTTGAGATCATTCATTTCCGCCAGTTCATTGCTGTTCAGACCATAACGTGAGGCCAGACCGATTAAGGTATCACCGCGTTTGACTTTATAATCCGTCACCAGTTTTGGAATCTGAATGGTTTGACTGACACGCAATCCTGCGCGTGGACTCAGATTATTTAACTGAGCCAGGTCGGTCACGCTTATGCCTAAACGGCTGGCAATTGCATTCAGGGATTCACCTGATTTTACCGTATAGGATTCAGTTGCCTTAGAAGCTACAGGCTTAGCTGCCACTTTCACGTCTTCAACTTTTTTATCTGCCGGAAAGTCACCCTCAATTTTTAAACGCTGACCGATACGCACTGTGCTATTGGTATTCAGGCCGTTTAAATCTGCCAGATATTTCAGTTGTAAATGATACTGACGCGCAATAGAGCTTAAGGTTTCGCCTGATTTCACCACATGCGAATCCGATTTTGCATTCTTCGTCGCAGTTTCAGCAACCACTTCACGTACCGGTTCTGCGACTTCACCACTCAGTTTCAGACGCTGTCCCACTCGCAAACCTGCATTACGTGACATGCCATTCAGGCTCGCCACCTGGTCCATTGACAGATTGTATTTTGCGGCAATGCCAGTCAACGTATCACCCGATTGAACCGTATAGGTTTCAGGGATTTGACTACCGGCTGGAATCTTGATGGTCTGACCTATACGTAAACCACTATTGGCAGACAACCCATTCAGTGCAGCCAGTTCAGAGACACTCAGCTTGCTTTGACTGGCAATGCTATATAGGGTTTCACCGCGTTTGACCTGATAGTTTTCAGTCGCAGTCTGATCGACTTTGACATTTTCAAACTTCTGCTCAGTTTTCTGGCTAGATGCCGTTAGCCCTTCAACTTCCTGAAGTGGTACATTGATTTTCTGACCCACCATCAGACTGCTACCGGCAGTCAGACCTGAAGTCAAAGATGCCAGTTCAGCATTTGAAAGCCCGTAACGATCGGCAATCAGTTTCAGATACTCACCCCGTTTCACTGTATAGGATTTGGTCTGAACCTTGGCAGTCTCAGCTTTTTTAATCTCTTCAGCTTTGGCTTTGGATTGCCCTGTATCTTTCAATGACAGCTTTTGCCCAACAAACAGACCGCTATTAGTACTCAGTCCATTAAAATCAGCTAGTTGTTTCACACTAAAACCAAACTGATTCGCTACGCTGGTCAGGGAATCATTGGCCTGAACCACATAGTTTTCCGGTTTTTCTTTGGTTGCATTTGCTTCCTGTACAGGTTTGGCATCATACAGATAAATGGTGGTGCCCACATATAGCAGAGAATTTGGATCAATCTGGTTCCATTTCGCCACATCACGCCAGTTCACCCCATTTTTAGCTGCAATCAGAGCCAGATTATCGCCTGCTACGACCTTATAGGTACTGCGTTTACCTTTTGGAGCGACCACTACTACTTCAGAATCCGTCTTGACGAAATTTTTGCCCTGATTTAGCTTGGCTTCAACAGAGTTTGCGGTGGTATTTTCAGCAACCTCTTTTGGATAAGAGAAGCCTTTGGTCAGTTCCTTGCCTTGTTGCTCGGCCACAGACAGGCTGGTTTGAATGGCAGTCAGCTTGATTTTGCCGTCATAAGGATCAACAATTTCTGTGCCTGCAGGTGCCAACGCTTTTAACTCCTCAATCACCTGAGCCTGTTCTGCCGGTGTTGCGACAGGCTGCAGAATTTCATCCACAGTCTTGTTCATATCCTGCGCGGCTACGACCTGTTGAATTTGCTGACGTTCAGCTGCTGAAATCGGTGGTTCAACCTGAATCTGTTTCACTGGTGCGGCAGGTGTCACTGCCACAGGAATACGTGGTGCACTTGGAATAGGCAAATCACTTTGTGCCGCAAAACTTGCCAGGGCAGATGGGCCTTGAGGTGTCGAAACCTTTTTCGTGGTCTGGGTCACAGTATTTGCTGTGGTCGACGTACTTACAGCAGCTGTTACCACAGGTGCGGTAGTGACAGTTCTTGCAGGAGTCGTCGTTTTGGCAACGGTCGTTGCTGGCTGATTACTAACAACTGCTGGCGGAGTCTGTTTAGAAGGCGTAATCGTTTTCGTATTTAATTCTGGCGGTGCAGCTCTGGTGGGCACCACTGTCGTCGTATTTCTCGGCAGGCTGCTCGTGTTACTCGCCCATAAACCGCCTGAGCCGGATAGTTTTTTCAGCTTCTCATCCACTGAAGGACTTAAGTCAGCAGGAATCAGAATACGGCGCGGACTGGAAGGATCAATATGATCACCACGATGACCCGGGTTTAATTGATACAGTTCTGCACGGCTTAGACCAGTGATGGCTGCAATTTCATTTAAACTGGCAACACCGACCGGTACTTCACGGAAATGCGGACGGTTGGCAATCGGTGGCAAGCTCACCCCATAGCTGCCTGGATTTTTAATAATCTGTGCAACTGCCAGGAAACGTGGCACATAGCTCATGGTTTCTTGTGGCAATTTCAATGACCAATAATCGGTAGGCAGACCTGCAGCTTTGTTGCGGTTAATCGCCTGCTGGATACGGCCTGGGCCGGCATTATAAGAAGCAAGTGCCAATTCCCAAGAACCAAACTGATTATACAGACTGCCCAAAAACTCATAGGCTGCACGGGTCGATTCCACGACATCACGACGACCATCGTATAAAGGGGTCTGCTTTAAACCATAAATACGGCCGGTACTTGGAATAAACTGCCATAAACCTGCCGCTGCCGCACTACTGGTCGCTGCCGGGTCATAGGAACTTTCAATAATCGGTAACAGCGCCAACTCGGTCGGCATGCCACGGCGTTCTGCTTCTTTTACCGTATAATACAAATAGCGTGATGCACGGGCACTTAAGCGGTCCAGATAAGGCTGACGCGAAATAAACCAGCCGCGCTGTGCATCAATCCGTGGATTCCAGACACTTAAATTCATCTTGAAACCTACAGTCATGCGCTTCCAGACATCACCATGTTTCAGAATCTGTAAACGGTCACCCTCAACTGCACGCATATCTGTTGCAGAAAGTAAATCTTCCAGTCCATCCAGACTGCTGCCATCCAGATATTGAGATCCAACCTGCTTGCTTTTTGCTGTTTGGTTCGCATTATGTGTAGACGAACAGCCCGTCAGTCCCAGAGACGCAAGTGCAGCTCCCAGTACAGAAAATTTCAAGAAAGTCGGTAATGTCGGCTGCCACAAGTTTGTGGTTGGTTTATACATAAAGAAATCCAAACAACTCGTATATAAATTTATTTTTTAGATATGCCATTGTAGTGAAGCATGTCGAAGACACAAGGCAATAATTTACCGCGATTTCACGTTAAATGTTACAAGAAATTAAAAAATCCGGAACATATAGATTGATCGACTGCATTTGCGCTATACAATAACCCTTCCAGTTTGTTCCATTTTGATCGGATTTAATTTATGTCACACACTATCACACTTTATGTTGATGGCGCCTGCCGCGGCAACCCGGGTTTAGGTGGTTGGGGGGCATATATTGTGAATGAACAGCAAGAATACAAAATATATGGTGGTGAAGACCATACCACCAACAACCGCATGGAACTGACGGCTGCCATTGAGGGCATTCTGTTTTGTGACAATCAAGACAAACTGGTGATCTATACCGACTCCAACTATGTCAAACAAGGTATTACCGAATGGATTCATGGCTGGAAGAGGAAAAACTGGAAAGACGTCAAAAATCCTGACCTGTGGCAAAAACTGGATGCAGTATGTCAGGGACGAGAAATTGAATGGCACTGGGTTAAAGGCCATGCTGGGCACCCAGGTAATGAAATGGCCGATCAGTTAGCCAATCTGGGTGCCGATGAAACCCTGAAAAAATCCAAGCAAAGCCCTTCAATTTCTGAAGATAAAAAAAAATCTGAACCAGACTGGTTGCTAGATGATCCTTTTGGTCTGGATCTGGCCGAGAGTGAAGAAGAACTGGAAGAGCTGTCCGAAGACATCATCGAAGTGACTGTTGAAGAAATTGTACAGACTGAAGTTTTAGCAGCGGACATCCATGAAGATACTTCATCTTCAGACGCATCTGCCGCGGCTCAATTACATCCGCAAATTGTCATTACACCAGCCAAGTTACAGCTACATGGCCCACGTCAATTGATTCTGGATACGGAAACCACCGGTTTTTATTATCAGGATGGTGACCGGATCATTGAAGTGGGTGCCCTTGAGATGATTAACCGGAAGCTTACCGGAAGCTCGATTCATATCTATATTAATCCGAAAAAACCGGTCGGTGATTCTGTCAATGTCCACGGTATTACCGATGAATTCCTGCAAGACAAACCGCTGTTTGAAGAAATTTCCCAAGTGCTGTTTGACTATTTGCACGGTGCGGAAATTATTGCGCATAACGCGACCTTCGATATGAACTTCCTGGATATGGAATTCAAGCGCGCAGGTTTTAAAGCACTCTCCGAGGTCTGTGAAGTCACCGACACTCTGGCACTGGCCAAGTCCAAGCATCCTGGACAGAAAAATTCACTGGATGCACTCGTGCGCCGTTACGAGATTCCACAACGCGACCGTACCTTCCACGGTGCCTTGCTCGATGCGGAAATCCTGTCCGATGTTTATCTGGCCATGACCGGTGGACAGGTCTCTTTTGATATTGATGCCCTGTCTCAGTCGGAAGAGCAGAACAGTCGCTCCGGGATGGCTAGGGTTGAAATTGATTTACCCCTGATTCTTCCATCAGAACAGGAATTGCAGGAACATGAGAAATGGGTCAAACATTTCGAAGAAAAACATGGAACTGCTTGCCTTTTCGCGAAATAAAATCTACATTTCCGGGGATACTTTAGGTTTAAAACTATCGTTCTTCAGTTATAGTAAATACAAAGAGGTCCCGCAGTTTGAAGCGGGGCTCATATATAGATAATACTTCAGGAAAGGTGCAGATCATGTCTTACCAAACCTCTATACATTTTGATCCAACAGCCTTACTGATAATAAAAAATGAGGTTGATAACTCGATCAAGTTAGTCGAATCAGCAGTAAGCACCTTGGTAGAAGATCAGACTTTACCTTTTGGCATTGATGATGCATTAACTCAGTTTGAACAATGCGCCCAGGTTCTGGCTCTGATCGACATGTCCAGTCTGGCAAAAATCGCTCAATATTCAGCAGAACTGATGCGCAAGATCATGGGGAATCCAGCGCAGGTTAATACTCAGGATGTCATTGCCTTGAGTGAAGGCACCACCATGCTGAAACGCTATATCGAATTCATCTGCCTGCGTGAAGTGAAAATTCCACAATTTTTGCTAGATACCCTGAACCGCCTGGAACTGGCTTTAGATAAACCGCTGACAACTGAAGGCCAGCATGTAGAATCCTTACTGGATTGCATTACTCCTGACTTTGCATTGCCACAAGCGCCAGGTCTGGAAAAATCCGAATATGTACACTGCCTGTATAAGCTGTCACTGAACAAGCTGATTACTCAGGAAGAAAGTGAACTGGATCTGCAAGCCATCAAACTGGTAGGAGCCTATCTGGCTGGACTTTCCGAACAGCATGATGGCAGCAAGCAGTACTGGAATCTGGTCTATGTTGCCTTCAACAATATCGAACATCTGATCATTAATGAGCCACGTCTACGCACCTTGGTGGGCATTGAACGTAACATGGCACAGTATTTTAGCTCGGCAGACAGTTTCAAGGCTTCGCTGGCTGATCTGGCCAATGTGCTCAGCCTGTGTATCAGTCAGGAAGATGAAACTGCGCAGTCTATCCGCAGCCAACTGAATGTGAGCGATGACCTGCTGACCGATATGCAATTACAGGTCTTCAGTCGCCATCTATATGGTCCAGACTTTGAAACCATGCATACCATCAGCGAATTGGTGACCACGGAAATGGTGCAAATTCGTAATGACATCGAGTTCAACTATCACAGCATGACACCTGAAAAGACCCAGGAATTACAGGCTCAACTGAATAATCTGGCCAATATCTTCAAGGTGTTGAACCTGAATGAAGCCTATCATGACCTGACCCGTCAGGCTGCTACACTGAGCCAGCCGGAGATGATGCAGGATGCCAGTTTTGCCCAGCAGTTAATGAATGTCATCCTGTCTGCCATGAACTCGATTGGGGTGCTGGAACGTCATCACACTTCGAGCCGCTTGCAGCTGCGTGTCAACAACATGAATATTTCTCTGGACCGTCTGGATGAAGCACATGCTGCTTTACTCACAGAAACCAAGGCCCTGATTGAGCTTTCCAGCCAGATTCTCAGCAATTACCTGCAAGACCAGGACTTGGCTGCCCTTGAAGCTGTACCCGTACAGTTTTACGAGATTGGCGGCGCCATGCTATTCCTGAATGCAGAACATGTTCGTACTGCCTTCGTCACAACTGCGGAATTTATCAAGAACCGTATTGATCTGTCGATTGCATTAAGTCCAGAAGAAATTCATCGTGCTCTAGACACCCTGGCCAGTGCCGACATGATGATTGATAACTTAAAGAACAAACAGCCTGTATTACAGACCATGTTTCAGGTAGCATTGGACAGTAGTGAGAAACTCAAAATAGTTGCCTAATGTCCAAATTATCACTTGCTTATATTTTTCAACAACAGCAACTGCTGGTCGATCAACACTTTCAACTTCCACGGGTTGAAGCCTTAGCAAGTGATTTGCTACTCCACACGGGTGATCAGGTGATTGCCCGTGACCTCCTTCCCGATGAGCCAATTCCTCCAGGCTTGCAACTGCTTCCCATCCGTCAGCTGTTACAGTTCTGGAATACCCGGCAATTTGAACAGGCCAGCCGTGCGGTACAGCTTTTAGAATGGCGTCGTAACCATAAATTTTGCAGTCATTGTGGCACAGCCACTGAAGCACATGCTGTTGAATATGCCATGGTCTGTCCATCCTGCAACTACCGTCAATATCCACGGGTACAGCCTTGCGTTATTACCATCATTACCCGAGGTAAAGACGAGATTTTACTGGCTAAAAATGCACGTAATACCAAAAGCCAGATGCATGGACTGATTGCCGGTTTCGTTGAAGTGGGTGAAACCCTGGAAGATGCAGTACGTCGTGAAACGCTGGAAGAAGTCGGTTTAAAGCTCAAGAATATTCAGTATCTGGCCAGCCAGCCCTGGCCTTTCCCAAGCAACCTGATGATTGCCTTCAAGGCAGAATATGCTGGCGGTGAGCTACAGCTGCAGGAAGAGGAAATTAGTGATGCGCAATTCTTCAAATTCGATCAGCTGCCGGAAATTCCATTCAAAGGTAGTATTGCCCATGCCATGATCATGCATGTGACTCAAGGCACGCCCGTCGCAGACGACACTAAAACCTGGCTATAAGCCTGTACTTAAAAGTAAATTTTTCAAGGCTTAAAAAAAGAACCCAGTGGATAATCGCCCTAGGTTCTTTTTTTTATGTGTTGCTACAGGGTTATCCAGCTATCAGCTCAGGATTTAAATGCATCTTCGAGCGCCCAAAGCACCTGAGACTTGGTCTGGAAAAAGCGGCTAAACAAACTGGAGAGTGAACCCACGATCGTAATATGGCCAAGTTTCGGAATGTGAATCAAATGGCTATGATTGCCCTTCTCTTTCAGTACGCGGACCAAATCATGGCTATTGAAATGCCCGACAATCTTGTCTTTTTCGGCAATAAACAGATAATGCCGGGTTGAGCTATTTCTAACAAAATAATAAGGCATGACCTGCTGATAAGGTACTGCCTGATCAAATGCACCTGCACAGATCGGATCATTTTTATAATCAAAATGATAAGGCCCTGCCAGACCAATAATCGCCCGGATTTGATTATGATCAATAGTGGCAGATTGCGGATGATACAAGGCAGACATCACATTGAATGCGCCGGCAGAATGTCCCATCAAGACCAGATTTTCAGCACAGATCTTCAACTGCTCAGCCGACTGCTGCAAATGATTTAGCAACAAATGCAGATCATGAATATAGGTGGGGAAAATATGCTGTGGTGCCAGATGATAATTCATCACCACTACATCATAACCTTCTTTGGCAAAGGACTCGCCAATAAACTGGTAATCCTTTTTATCGCCATGCAACCATGCACCGCCATGTACAAACACAATCAGGGGACGATGGGGCAAAGGCTGATGGCTTCGAAACAGGTCAAAGCGTTGTCGGGATTTCAGACCATAGGCCAATTGGGTTTCGATCATATAACCCTGTTTCGGGGTTAAACGATTTAAAGCATAACTGCCAAAATCGTATAACCGGAAATCTTGATAATGTTGCTGAAACTGCAGAATACGCTGTGAGATTTGGGTTTTAAACTGGCCGACCTTATGGTTCATAGGTCGGTTCAACCGTATCAGGATCAATGGCAACCGGTGTCTGTTCAATACCTGGCTGTGCATATGCCGGTGCAGCAAAATTCTGACTGGCCAGACTTGAGGATTGCTCAACATTATCGATCAGGGTCACGATTTTAGTAACATTGCCTACCTGCTGTAACACCTGATTCAGGTCAGTAATCTCGGCACTGTTTAAACGTCCCATCACATACAATATGCCATCTTCAGTATGAACATGCACCTTGCTATCTGCAACTACAGGCGCCTTCATAATTAAACCGCGGGTATTTGCAGTCACCGCAGTATCCTGCATGATAGTGCTATAGCTGATCTGATTACCGACAGTAATAAAATTATGCACGGCCTTGACATCACTCATTGATTTGACGTTGTCTTCAGCCAATTGTTTTAAGTGTGCATCCGGCACCTGACCAGTCAGCAAGACATTGCCATGAAAACTTTCAATATTGACCCGGGCCTGCTTAAAGCGCGAGTCCAGTTTATAAAGATTAATTTTTGCAGTACGGACAATCGAGGAATCAATAAATACCTGCCCCAAGGTACGCGCCCCACTTTCAGTTCCGACAGGAGCCGTACCTGTGCCGCTGGAAATAAAACTGGCACAACCTGATAAACTTGCGACACACAGCATTGTTATTGCAATACGCTTAACCACTCAGCAAGACTCCTTCATTTTATTACGTCTTTTCAATCTAATCATCTTTTCCAAGCTCAGATCATGGCAATTCTGCTTGAACTTTACAACGATCTTGAAGCAAATATAAGCATCTTTAGATCTTATTTTGTTTAAAGGTTAATAAACTCTTGATCAAAAGTAAAAGCATTTTCAATCCATTCCAGATCATAAGGGTATTGCGAAAAGTCATGCTGTAGGGTTTTTGCAAATTGCTGTTTAAAATCAAAACAAATCACGTCAAAACGATAGTAATAGTGTGCAAATTGTGGATTTTTCTGAATAAAACACATGGCTGTCTTGAGCATCTTGCCCTGTTTCGCTCTGGAAACCGATTCAATGGCTTGTGCGTATCCAGTTTGTGCACGTGCCTTGACTTCCACAAAGACCAGCTCCTGATCACGTACCAGAATCAGATCCAGCTCGCCATAGCGACTGTGATAATTGGCTGTCAGGAACTGAAATCCATGGTTTTGCATCAATTGGGCCGCTTGCTGCTCTGCCCATGCACCTAGTTGCTGTCGTAGCATTCCTCTTTCGCTCATAGTAGCTTGACGCCTGTGCCACTATACTGAAAACATTGTGGACTACGCTGAATACTATGGTCCGTGATTTCAATCCGGCCAGTTCTACCCTGAAATTCAATATGCTGTAAATGTGGTTGTGACAGGTACTGCTGGGTAATCTGCCAGGCATCTCCCCCGAAGGCAATCAGCCGCTGATAGGACATATCTACCGGCTCTTTGGCATAGGCCTGTACAACATCTGGCCAGTCAGCCAGATAAAGTACCGGAACATCACAGAACTTGATCCCTTTCGGGGGTCTATGCTGCTCGCTGATCGCATTGGCCACGGTATACATCCGTTTATGGCTTAATTCAGGTATGGCAGCCAGCCCTTCTGCATTGCCGAGGTATAACAGCCCTTGTTGTGGCATTAAAAAAATCGGCGCCTTGTTCACGATCTTAAATTTCAGATCACTTTGACTGAACAATGACATCAGCAACAGTTCATGCTCGGCTTCACTGCCCGGCTGGCGTAAAATCAGCAGCTGTTGAATTCCATCTTTGTGCAATAAGGTTTTTAAGGCAGCGGCATCTTCTTTTTTGGACAGGCTGAATTGCCAGACTTGGGGTGATGACCCTGCTACATCATTCAGGCTGAGGGTACGTACTTTAGGTTTGCTCTTGAGTAGTTGTTCCACATCGCTACGTGCCAATGGACCCACCACCATTTTGGTCTTTTTATTGACATGCTGTTTCAGTAGCTGGGAGATATTTTTCTGATTGGAATTGACCCATTTTAATGGAACTTTCTGCCCGGAAGTAGTATAGGCACTGAGAAAACCCTGTTTGATACTCGATGCAGCTCGCGCCAAAGGCCCGGATTCGGGTAGAATGATCAGCACTTCTGCTTGTACGCTGCTGATGTAGCTGACTAAACACAAGCCCAATATTTTATTTTTAATCTTCCATTTTTTATTATTCAATTTATTCCACATGGAGAAACCTATGAGTGCTCAGTTATTTGTTGTTGCGACTCCAATCGGGCACTTAGATGATATTAGTTATCGTGCAATTCAGGTGTTAAAGTCGGTGAGTCTTATTGCTGCTGAGGATACACGAACTTCAGCACAATTACTTAAACACTTTAATATTCAAACACCTCTGACTGCCTGTCATGAGCATAATGAAAGCAACAAGATTGATCAGCTGATCCAACGCCTGCTGAATGGCGAAGATATGGCCCTGATCAGTGATGCTGGCACTCCCCTGATTAGCGACCCTGGCTTTAAATTTGTCCGTGCTGCACAAGCGCATAATATTCGCGTGATTCCTGTACCTGGTGCTTGTGCGGCTATTGCTGCCTTAAGTGCTGTTGGCTTGCCGAGTGACCGCTTCAGCTTTGAAGGTTTTCTGCCATCCAGACAAAGTCAGCGCCTGCTGAATCTGGAAAAACTGAAAGATGAAACCCAGACTTTAATTTTCTATGAAGCACCACATCGGATTCTGGAGTCCGTTAAAGATATGGCCAGCGTTTTCGGAGCAGATCGCCCGGTCGGTTTTGCGCGAGAAATCACCAAGACCTTTGAAACTATCAAGAAAATGACCTTGGGTGAACTAGTCGAATTCATTGCCAATGATCACAATCAGCAAAAAGGCGAAATTGTTCTGGTGATTGGCGGCGCCACCGAAGAAAAAGATCTGGATCAGGAAAAGCTGGATAAATTATTGAATCGCCTATTACAGGACCTTTCGGTCAAAGCTGCTTCACAACTGGCGGCAGATTTAACCGGAATCAAAAAGAAAGTCGCTTATCAACGTGCTTTAGAACTGACTTCGGCAAACGACTAATTGCTTTAGATATTTCTATCTCATTTTGGTTTGCAAAAAAACACCACATTGAATGTGGTGTTTTTTATAAGAAACAAGTTAATCAATAACTTATTCTTTGGCTACTGATTCATCTGCCGGCACTTCAACAATACGACCACCACTAGCAAGGAAAGCCGCAATCTCGTCTTCAAGTGCTTGACGCTTTTTCAGCTTTGCAGTGACGGTCAAAGTTTCAGCTTCTACAAGATCGGTATCACTGACGACCTCTGTGCTATCGACCGCGCCTTTTTCAGCGGCTTTTGCTTCATCATCGTCAACAATTGAATCTTCAACGTCATCATCATAATCATTCATGTCTGTCATTTGCATCTCCCCAAAAATGGCCCTCGCTTGGTATTCCAAGTCAGGTATCGAATTAAGTGAAATTTAGCAATCTCTTTGACCTTCGCCTAGTACCAAAACTCAAAAAATCGTATCTTTTTTAAACAAAAACGTTACTCTTTATTGGCATTTGTTTAAAAAATTTACATTTCTCCCTTAAGCTGCGTAGCGTGTGTCTTTGAGTAAACTCAGGCCGTTGGCCTGTGACATAAATGCATCTTTTAATATTGGCTGATTTTCTACCTGTTTTAAACCAAAATTACGTACCCAAACCATTGGGAAGAATGAGGTCGTTTCCATCCAGCCAATCGCAGACATGCTATGCATCATGGCATCGTTTTGACCTTTACGGCGATGTTCATAGCGTTTGAGGGTTTGCTCATGTGCCCATACGCCACGCGCCTGATCATGCAGTAAAACATCACAGAGCACTGCAGCATCCAGACAGCCAATATTCACCCCTTGACCTGCCAACGGATGAATCACATGTGCCGCATCTCCAATCAGGGCTAAACCGTCTTGAACATATTGCTGAGCGGCACGGGCTTTTAAAGGGAAAGTGGCACGTGATGTCGCCTGCAATACTTCACCCAACATATGCTGACTTTCACGGGTTAATAGCTGAGTAAATTCAGCATCTGGGAGCGCTGCATATTCCTCAGCATAATCCTCTGGCAAGGTCCAGACAATTGATTGCCAATGTCCCTGCTCTTCCGGATTAAGGCTGGCCATAGGTAAAAAAGCCAATGGACCGGTTTCAAGAAAAATCTGACGTGCCATATGCTGATGAGGCTGTGCAGTTTTAATGGCACAACTGATGCCTGCCTGTTTATAGTCCAGTACATCAATATCAATGAAAGCTTGCTCACGTACAAAGGAGTTTGCACCATCTGCGCCGATCACCAGTTTAGTTTGGAGTTGTGTACCATCAGCCAGATGAATGATCCACACACCGACGCCACGTTCGATACGGCTGACTTTGACCTGTGTTCTATAATCTTGAACATCTTCCAGCATCTTTTGCTGAATAGCCAGATTCAAAATGCTTGGTTCCACCATCGAGCCTAAAGCCTGCTCTACCGATAGTGTTTTTTCTGAAGACTGGCCAAAATTAATTTCTCCATAGCCATTTTTATTCCAGACCTGCATGCCGGTATAAGGCTGCTGACGTGCTAAATTTTCCCAGACACCCACCGTTTTTAATAGGTGAATGGTTGCCTGACTTAAAGCCAGGACACGCGGATTAGCCACCCTTAAGGTTTTATCTGCATCCAGAATTGGCGCTGCATCCAGAACTGTAGGCTGCACGCCCCCTTGGGCCAGCAATAGCGCAGTGAGCCCGCCTACCAACCCACCACCAATAATGACAACGTCTAATATTTCGTTAGTTTGATTTAAGCTCATGCTTTTAACCCCATGGCATAATTTGCAACGAGTGGCTTGATGCCTGGAATCGTATCAAAGGCGACTAAACCTGTATTACGCATCAATCTTAAAAACGGATTCTGGTTACTGAAACCGCGTACCACTGAATCACAGAACTTGATCACACGCTGCTGGTCACTGAGACGGGATTTCTCATAGTCTAGCAATATTGCAGCATCGCCCAAGTCTGCGCCTTGTGCCTGCTGCTCTTTCAGGTAACGCACCAATACATGCGCATCACGCATACACAGGTTAAAACCCTGTCCAGCGACCGGATGAATCGTATGTGCTGCATTACCCATGAGCACTACACGACCAACAGCCTGCTTTTCAGCTAACACTTGAGATAAGGGAAAACTGAACCGTTTTCCGGTTTTCTGGAATTTTCCGGCACGATCGCCATACGTGTCCTGCAAGGCATCCAGAAAATGCTGGTCATTTTCATCTCCCAACCATTCTCCTTCAGTACCTTTTTTCACAGGCCAGACCACTGAACGGCGATACTCACCCGGTAAGGGCAACAGTGCCAAAGGGCCTAAATGACTGAAACGCTCAAAACCCACATGACCATGTGGCTTCGACGTTTGTACTGTGGTCACAATCGCGACCTGATCATAATCATGTTCTGATGCACCAATACCCAAAGCCTTACGACAGAAAGAATCCCGCCCATCGGCGGCAATAACCAGTTTGGACTGTAATTTCAGTAGAGATTCGCCACGATGCGCTTCGATATAAGCAAACTCTGCATCTTGAGTCAGTGAGCTCACCTGCACACCATCAATCAGTTCAATCAATGGCTCTTTTTTGACTTGAGTGAGAAGCACCCGACCGAGCCAAGCATTTTCAATGACCTGACCAAAGCTTTCGACTTTTTCCTGCTCGGCTTTCAGTCGGGCCTTACCAAAGCTGCCCTGTTCGGTAATATTCACTTCCAGAATTGGGGTAGCATGCTCTTGCAAGGCATTCCAAAGTCCAAGCTCCTGATAGATTTGTACGCTACGACGTGACAAGGCGCTATTACGTGCATCAAAACTGGAATGATATGGCGCAAGATTTTCATCATCATAATTTGGGTATTTGATGGCTTCCAAAAGTTTGACTGCAATATTGGTTTTCGCCAACATTAATGCGAGGCTTAAGCCCACCATCCCACCACCGACAATGATGACTTCTTGTTGCATGCTGTAATCCTTTCAATGTCGTATCTATGCAGATAGATACTTATAATCATGATGGATTTTATATTACATCATGACTCGAGATTTTGACATTGTGATACATGCTGTTGTTGTAGCTTGTTTTGACCTCAATGTTCTGCTGTCTGGCAGACCAGACAAAGGCTAAAATGCATTACTATTAAAAATACCCGGTCAATCAGCTTAGCTCTTATTTAAAAGAAAAGATTAGAATCCATTTTCAAAACTGTAGAAAAAATTAAAGTGAATGAAAATTCACCCTAAATAATTTTATATTTTTAATAGATCATTTTTCTAAGATATCTTTTTATAAAATTGAAGATTTTAAAAAGGATTAATAAAATTTCAGCTTCTATTTCTTCCAACAAGCTCGCTGAGCTAATAATTGGTTTGGTTTGTCTTGAATAGTGACTACGATCCAATCTTCTAGGTAAAGTGTTATCTCTATAAATAATTCCATTTTGACAACTACTTCCCAGACAACGCAGTCCATGCTTATCAGTAACTTCATCTATGGCATTGGTATAGGGAATAGGTCCTGTGGTATTCAGCACACCACTCCAGCCATATCCAAATTTAATATAAGTATAATTTTCTAAATTTTCCGTTATTTTTTCAACCACATTAGCCAAATATTTGTTTCCCGGCGAAGATATAATATTCCATTGTTGGTATTCTTTACCTCTTTTAATCTGTTTATGCTTTCCGAACTCTTCATATTCAGCTGCTCCTCCTTGCCATTCAAAGACTAGCAGTTCATCATCTTCTAAAATAATGTCACTTAAACTACAGGTGGTAAAACTTTTTAAATCAAAATATGCCCCACCTAAGCTATAAAGCAATAAATATCGAAAATAATCAGTTTATGCAGCGCCGTATAATGGATTAATTTTAAGAAACGCATTTAAATATCTGGAAGAATAATGATTTTTAACAAAATCTACCATGGTATTATAATCATAAAAACGGTATTCCCAATCAGGATTATTTTTCAGAAGAACAGCCCTTGCCGTTCTATCTTCTTCGGATAGAAAATTTATTCCTTTTGTATGAATTTGATGAATTATTTTTGGTATTTTCATATTGAGGTACGTCCTTAATCTTATAAATTTTAACATTTTTGGAGCTGGCATTGTTTATATTAATCAAGTATCAGATAAAACATTTCACCTGAAATACAAAATATCGAAGCTAGTAATTAAGTGATTACACTATACTTAAACCTAGTTCCCATATTTAATACAATCAAACTATTCCAAATGGCGAATAATTTCTTCTTAATATTTGAATTTACTATAGATTTCTTAAACAGCGCATGTACTCATTAAGAGCTCTTAAGATAAGACTGAGCACTGATCATTTTATTAACTATCTTTATTATAGTTGTATATTAATGTCCTCACTTTATTTTTTTAACATACAACCATAAAATTAATGTTAGTACTATAGTTTAAATATCAATTAAAATAATATAAAAATTTTTAAGTACCTTCCATCTTCTCATATCAGTAAAAAGGTAAATTATCACATTTACTGTGATAAAAAAGACAATATCTATTGGTACAAATTCAATAGTTACAGACTCTTTTTTTTATGATTGATATTTCTCTAAAACCAGTTTTTTATTTTCAGATAATACTCAGACTAAAATAACACCAGCTTTTCCAGTAGCTATTTAGAAGACTGAATGCTGTAATTTTATCTGATTCTGATGATATTCAATAGCCAGCTCAATTAAACGAGTAATTAAATTAGTGTATGTCATCCACTTGCTTCCCAAAGCTTCAGATACATACTGATGTTGGTAAATCCTGGTAAGGTATTTATTTCATTTACTAAAATTTCACCATATTGGTCAGGAATAGAGCCATCTTCGCCCAGCGTTCCATACACAATTGGAAAAATAACATCCAGCTGGAATAAAGCCTGTTCTTTAAATTCAATGACTTGCTTTTCACTCTAATCCGGAATAAAGGCAAGATTTCTACCGGATTGATGCAATGCGATTAAAGATGGATTATCCGAATTTAATAAAAAATGGGTACTTTCATTCAGATGCCAAATCCCATTTTTATCAATCCCAATCAAGGTAATATCAAATTTTTCTCGATCGATCGCATCAACAATATTTCTTGCTGACTGAAGTGAAACTTCATGTTCTGTAGACTTACCGCCAAAGATAATACCATTATTCTTCTTTTGCACGTTATTCTTCTTTTGCACGTTTATATCTCCTTGGTCCTACATAAGTACCCAACTTAACAATAAATTATCGTTATTAATTTTCTGATCATTCAAGAATTTTATGCTTATAAAAGTATAGGAAAATCTCTGTTTACGGAATAAAAAACTAACAAGATAGTAATAAAAAACGGAGCCTAAGCTCCGTTTTTTATTCTGGTATCATAATTAAAGCCGGATTTTAGATTATTCAAAATTGGCCTTATAGCCATGCAAATCATCTAGATCTGCTTTAGCTGTTTAACGCACAACCTTGGTATGATGATCTGTATGGTGTACTGTTTTGCCAAGCTTCGTTCCTGTATAGATCAGGTACAATGCCGACAAACCAACCAGGACATAAATAATTCGAGATAAGGCGCTCATATCACCAAAGATCGCAGCAACCAAATTAAAATCGAATGCACCAATTAAACCCCAATTGATGCCACCAATAATTGTCAAGGCATAAGCAATCCAGTCAATCGTATTTAATCTCATAAGTCTTCTCCTGCTTTTATTTAAGTTTATTTAAGTATCAGAGAAATTATGAGAATATCAGTAGATATAATATGTAGCTTTGATGCTAAAAACGGATTTTCTGTGTTGACTTCCTGTCAATTTTTAAGCTGTAAATTTTAATTAGGTTTGTTTTATTTGACTTGTTCAATATAAACGTAAGTTATATTGCTTGTTGATCATTACGAAATATTTTAAGACGCCTACTTTGCACAGCATATAAGTGTCATAAAAAAGCCGGTCTTTCGACCGGCTTTTTTGAGTTTTCTCAGATCAGGCAGCTTGAGCTTTTGCCATCAATGCTTCAATCTCTTCTACCGTTTTGACCACTTTCGCGGTTAAAACCAGTGGACCATTTTCGGTAGCAACAACATCATCTTCAATCCGGATGCCAATACCGCGCCATTTCGGGTCTACGGTTTCATCATCGGGCGCGATGTAAAGCCCCGGCTCAACTGTTACGACCATGCCTTCTTCATACGCACGCCATTCACCATCAACCTTATAAGCACCGACATCATGTACATCCATACCGAGCCAGTGTCCGGTACCATGCATGTAGAATTGGCGGAAAGCTTCTTTTTCTATGATGTCGTCAATATTCCCCTGCATCAAGCCAAGATCAAGCAAACCCTGTACCAAAATGCGTACTGCAATATTATGTGGTTCTTTATACGAGTTACCAATTTGCACAGCATTAATTGCAGCAATTTGAGCATCCAGCACTACATTATATAAAGCTTTCTGTTCCGGGCTAAATTTACCATTCACTGGAAAGGTACGGGTAATGTCTGAAGCATAGAACTGATATTCAGCCGCAGCATCAATCAGGACTAAATCGCCATCTTTGAGTTCTTTGTCATTTTCTACATAATGCAGGATACATGCATTTTCACCGCCACCGACAATACTGTTGTAAGCTGGAACACCGCCATTTTTGCCAAAAACATAATTCAGCTCGGCTTCCAGTGCATATTCCATCATGCCCGGCCGTACTGCCAGCATTGCTTGAGTATGCGCATCAGCAGAAATATCGGAGGCAATCTGCATCAGTTCAATTTCATTTGCATCTTTATGCAGACGCATTTCATCGACAATACGATCCAGCTGAATGACTTGCGCTGGTGCAGAAGTCCCACGACGGCTTTCACCACTTGCAGTTGCAATCCATTTCGCGACACGCGCATCAAATTCTGCATGCTGCCCGATGCGATAGAATAACCGATCCTTATTTTGCAGTTTTTCCAGAATTTCTTCATCGAGCAGATCAATCGCATAGGCTTCATCTGCATCATAATCCTGAATAGCTCCATCAATACCTGCACGATAGCCATTCCAGATTTCCATTTCCCGGTTACGTTCCCGGCAGAACAAACTGTAGCTATAGCCTTCTTCTTCAGTGTCAAAGGTTTCAATCACAGCCACAGCTTCAGGTTCTGCAAACCCGGTTAAATAGAAGAAACTACTGTCTGCGCGGTATTTATAATCTGCATCACGGTTACGCATGGCTACCGGACTGGTCGCGATAATAGCAATACTACGTAAACCGATTTCCCCTGCGAGGATTGCGCGACGTTCCTCAAAAACTGCCTGTGTCAATTTCTTCATTCCACCTTACTTCTTATCGATTAGTACTTTTATTTAGAATATGATCTTGAAACCCTACCATCAACTTTACTGTAAACAGCAAAGTATATGCCTGATTTCAAGTATGGCTTAGTTCACTTCAGCATTTCATCAACTTGGACGTTTAGGCGAGAAAATCTCGACAACGCTTTGCGGCTCTGTAGGAGCGGCATCGTTAGGCTGATTTTTTTGACCAAATTGCTGCAGGAGTGGCGTTTCTTCAACTCCTACTTTTTTACGCCCTAAAGACAAACTGACCGGAATCAGGCGCACAAATTCATACAATTCCTGATAGCTTTCTTCACCTTCGGCATCATCGTCCGAATCTTCAAATTCTACCGCGGCTACATCCTGCAAATGTTCAATCAGTTCAACTTCATCTTGGCGGATATGCCCGGACGCCAGTCCAAAACCTAAGACCACACCTGCACACCAGTCCGCCAGTGCCTGCACACGTTCTGAAAGCGTATGTTCATCATCGGGCAGCAAAGGTAAATAATCTAGTTCATTTTCAGACAAGGCATGGAAGATGTCTTCAGCTTCGCCTGTCAAAAGCTCTAATGCTTCGGCATCCAGTTCAGATACGTCCAATGTTTCTAAAATCTGTAACCACTCTTCACTGCTGGGGGCCTGAGTGACACAAACAATGCCCGTCAGCAAACCATGCAGTTCGCTAGGGCTGGAAATCTCCTCAATTGAAGAAAAATTGCGGTGCCATTCGGTCCAACCTGAAATATCGTCTTGCATTCGTTTATCCAATCTTTATACTGCTTATATATTACCTTTGTTTGCAACACTGTGCGACCTCGATATGTTAGAAGAATTACAGCGTCTACAAGTGCAGATCGGCGTGTTAAAAACGCGACTTGCACGGCTTGAAAGTGAAAATTCCAGCTTGCGCGAAGAGCAAGACTCTTCATCAATGCAACATCAACTGCAAATTGAACAAAAGAACAGCGTAATTGCGCAAAAACAACAAGAAAATGAAAACCTGACAGAACAATTGACGGACTCTCGGGCCCAGTTTCAACTGCTTAATAATGATGCAACTGCACTGGCAGACCGTTATGGCAGACTTGAAAAAAGCTGCACCGATCTGAAAAACCGTTTTCAGGAAATTCTGGCTGAACGTAATGATCTGCGGGTACTTAAAGAAAAGATGCTGATTGAACAGCGTCATTCTCAGCAGGAAATCCAGCGTTTGACTCAGGAAGCTGAACGTTTAACCCAAAAAAATGAAAATGCCAAAGCCAAGGTTGAAGCAATTATTCAACGTCTGGCCATTCTTGGCACTGCGCAGGATCATCACGCACAGGAAATTCAACAACTGGCCCATCCGACTGAAGTCATTGAGGAAGCTTCATCATGAGTGAACAAATTGCAATCGATCTCAGAGTATTGGGGCATAGTTTCCGTTTAGCCTCGCCTCCTGACAAGCAGGAAGAATTACAGCGTGCGGCACAGTTATTAAATGAAAAGTATGATGAATTTCGTCGTAAAGCTCCACGCATGGAACCTAGTAAACTGATTATTATGGTAGCACTTGAGTTGATGCAGGAAGTTCTGAGCATGAACCGGTCTCTGCAACAATACGGACATTGCGAACGTTTGTTACAAACCATTTTAGAAGAAGTTGAAGAACTTACTGAATAATCACATATTCCGCTTAAACTTCAGACATTCGAATGAACTGTTTACAGTTCATGAACAGCATGGAGTTGCCACACCGGCATTATTGTTTATAATTAACTTAACTCTGGGGTGTTCGCCAGCGGGTCTATTCCCCTGCCGATACTAACACTTATGGGTGTGGTCTGTATATTTAGAGTGTATGCCCATCTTCGCATGGGAAACCCAGCAAGTATACGTCACATCCTCCTTGAACTCATCGGGTTCAGGGTAACGACACATGCAGCGGCATCTCCGGAGTGCTTATTTTCTTAGTAAAAATATATTATTTATAATCCATATAAAATCCTTTCTAAATCTTCTCTCATCTCAGCATTTATTTCGATCACGCCCCCTTGTATTAACGCAGTCATCTTGTATGCATGAAATGCCTCAAAAGTCCTTTTCACTTTATTTTATTCAAAAACAATCTCTTAAACTATTTTATCCCGATATAAAATATATATGGCCCAGATTGCAGCAGGAATCCAGCCAAAAATCGAAATCTGAAGTAGCAAACATACTACGGATTCGACTGGCCGACGAAGAGTCATAAACAATGACCACGGAAAAATAAATGCGATAATTGATTTCACTTTTTAAAATCCTCTTTTTGCAATGTCTTGAGCTTTTAAGTCCAGTATTTACGAATGGCTAGAACTGCTACTTATATTCAGATATTTTTAATGTGATTAGCAGAATCTCTGTACATGCGAAATCACGTTTAAAAATATCTTGAAAGCCTAATTCAGCCAGCTTAAAAGAAGCTTAAAAAGTTATCTTACATCCACTCAGCTCTTGTATCTTTTCAGCCAGAGTGTTGACGTTTTAATAAAAAAAGTTTTCGCTTAATTTTTGCTATGCAACAGGCTTATATCCAAATAAGGCACTTAGCCTATTTATATTTATAGATTTATTTTTTTGGTCTTGTACTCAAGGGTGATACCCGCCAGATCACGTCTCCGACATCATCTGCCACTAAAATGGCTCCTGAGGAATCCACTGCTACACCAACAGGACGTCCATATGCTTTCCCTTGATCGCTGAGAAATCCGGTCAAAACATCCTGAGGCTGTCCGATTGGTTGGCCATTTTGAAAGGGAACAAAAATCACTTTATAGCCACTATGTGGTTTGCGGTTCCATGAGCCATGCTGACCAATCAGCGCCCCATCACGATATTGAGGCATCAGATCTGCCCTATAGAAAGCCAAGCCCAATGAGGCAGTATGATTGCCTAATGCATAATCCGGTGGAATTGCTCGCGCAACTAAAGCAGGGTTTTG
Organism: Acinetobacter sp. 228; assembly: GCF_048147885.1. Lineage (NCBI taxonomy): Bacteria > Pseudomonadati > Pseudomonadota > Gammaproteobacteria > Moraxellales > Moraxellaceae > Acinetobacter > Acinetobacter sp. 228. The sequence goes on along the minus strand of NZ_JAYWYV010000001.1, from coordinate 136,803 downwards.
CGGTTTGACCCGTGTATCAACATGCTGACCATAATAACTATAAGGCCAGCCATAAAAAGCGCCCTCTTTGACAGAGGTCAAATAATCAGGAACCAGATCATTGCCGAGCTCATCGCGTTCATTTACCACCGTCCAGAGTGCACCACTCTGAGGTTGCCAGTCCATGCCATTCGGATTACGTAGTCCGGTTGCATAAGGTCGTGCTTGGGCACTATCCAAATCAAACTCCATAATGAGTGCCCGGCCCTGCTCTTGCTCTAAGCCATTTTCAGCCACATTACTGTTGGAACCCACTGTGATATAAAGTTTATTGCCTGCAGGATTGGCAATGACATTTTTGGTCCAGTGATGGTTTAAACGGCCTGCCGGTAAATCCAGCACCTTGGTGCCGGCTGCTGTGATTTGAGTCATCCCGTTCTGATAAGGAAAGCGCATCAAGGCATCAGTATTGGCTACATACAATGTATTGCCAATCAGCGCCATACCAAATGGAGAATTGAGATTTTGCAAGAATACGGTTTTTTGTTCAGCCACCCCATCTCCATTGCTGTCCCGAAGTAGCGTGATGCGGTTGGCACTAGGATGCGATGAGCCGGCGCGCTGCATTACCCACTTCATGATTTTCCCTTTGATCCCTTTACTATCATCGGGCTTGGATGGTGCATCCGTTTCAGCCACCAGCACATCACCATTTGGCAATACATACAGCCAGCGCGGATGTCGCAGTCCTTTGGCAAATGCCTGAACTTTTAAACCTGTCGCGGGTATAGGCATTTCATCCACAGGCCAGCCTTTGGCAGGCGCAATATTGACCGTAGGCAGCAAGCTTGACTGTGGTTTAGGTAAGTCTGGATCAGAACCATAACTGTCAGTGATGGGCGATTTGGAAGGCATCATACATCCTGTCATAGTCAAGAAAGATGCACAGGCGGTACCAGCAACTAAAAGTCGTATGTGCTGAATAAGCATTTTTATCTCTTTGTTATTATTATCCTCGACTTAACTTTAAAAAACTACAAGAGATGCCACTAGCTGATTCTTGTTTTTTCTGGTTATGAATTGGTTATCAACTTTGAGTCAGGTCTGATGTTTTTCTTGCTGTAAACATAAATTTATTCTGACTCACTTACCCAGGACAACACGACAACATTTCCAGAGTAATTTTTTTTACCTCATTACGACTGAGTCGAATATGAGCCTCTAATATAGAAAGACAGGCGACTGCATCTTGGGCAAGCAGCGCCTTTAAAATCTGTTGATGTTCAGCATAGGTGGCCTCAATCCGATAATCTTTGGAAAAATCCAGCCGGCGTATGATCCGAATTTTTTCGCTGATCTCACTATGTATTTTTGCCATTTCTGCATTGCCGGCTGCAAATACCAAATGACAATGAAATGCTTCATCTTCTACAGATAACCGCCTGAGATCATAGACATACTGTTCTGGTTGAATACACCAGGTTTGAATCAAAATAGCCAGAGCAACCTGCAACTGGTCTTTGGGCTTCTGACAAAGTTGCTCGACTGCATAACCTTCCAATAAAATCCGTAGATCATAAAGTTCTTCATAAGCTTTAAAGTCCAGTGGCCGGACCTGCCAGCCACTTCTAAACTGCACCTCGACATAACCTTCCTGCTGCAAACGATATAAAGCTTGCCGAATAGGTGTACGGCTGACGGCATAGCTTTCAGCAATTTCCGATTCGGTAAACCGCTCTCCCGGCATCAGCTTAAAGTCAAAAATATCATTTTTAATTTTCTGGAAAACCAGCTCAGACAGATTGTCTGAGCTTTTTCCTGTCGCTTTAGTGGTGGCTGGATTACGGACAATAGTCATGGCTCAATCCATTACTCCATATAAACCAGTGGTTCACCACTATGCACGGTCTGACCAGAACGGCAGATAATCGCTTTGACAATGCCATCATCATCAGCATAGACCGGCAGCTCCATTTTCATGGCTTCAATGATGGCCACCGTGTCGCCTTTTTTCACAATCTGCCCGGCTTCTACAAAAATCTTCCAGATATTGCCGGTCATAGAGGCGTTGAGAGGGACATACTGGCTGTAATCGGTATCATCCTGCAGCACTTCTATTTCTACAGGTGCATCAAACTCGTCTTTCCAGCGTTCTACCTCGGTACTAAAAGCAGCCTGCTGCTGCGCTTTAAAGGCGGCAATGCTGTCGTGTTCTGCAGCAAGGAAATCCTGATATGCTGCAAAGTCAAACTCGCATTCTTCAATTTTGATTTCTGCCAGACCATGGGCGAAATCAGCACGGAACTGATCCAGTTCAGCCTCAGTAACCTCATAATATTTAATCTGGTCAAAAAAGCGTAAGAACCATTGCTGATCGCCAAACTGCTTGTTCTTTTTAAACTTGTTCCAGATCGGCACGGTACGGCCAATCAACTGATAGCCACCCGGTGAGTCCATGCCATAAATACACATATACATGCCACCAATCCCGACTGTACCTTCAGCGGTAAAAGTACGGGCCGGATTATATTTGGAACTCAGTAAACGGTGGCGCGGATCAATAGGCACTGCACAAGGTGCAGTCAGATATACATCACCTAGCCCTAAAATCAGATAGTTGGCATCAAAAATAATGTCCTTGACCTGTTGGCGGTGACTTAAACCATTAATCCGCTGAATAAAATCGACATTATTCGGAAGCCAGGGGGCTGTGGCACAGACGCTTTCCTGATAACGCTCAACCGCACCCAGAGTCGCCGAGTCCTCAAAGGCCATGGGTAAATGGATAATTCTTGAAGGGATTTTAATGTCACGCAAATCGCCCATCTGTTCTTCAAGACCAAGCAGGAAGTGAATCAGTTGCTGCTGGCTCAAACGCAGACCATCATATTTAATCTGCAAGGACCGCACACCAGGTGACAATTCCAAGATACCCTCAAGATCAGCTTCGCGGATCAGTTGCATCAAACGGTGTACGCGCAGGCGCAGAGCCAAATCCAGTACGTTATCGCCATATTCCAGCAAGATATAACTGTCACCAGCCTGACGATATACAGCTTTTGGTGCATCTGGCATAGCTTCACGCAATGCCAGGATACTTTCTGCCTGAACTGCAACAACTTCAGCTTCGTGGGTCATCTCTGCCTTGGCAAAGTTTTGGAGGGTTTGAATTTGCTGCCGCTCCAGCGCATTGGCCTGCTCTACCGAGATTGGATAGAAGCTAATCGTGTCATCGGCTTTCAGTTGACCAATTTTCCAGAGTTCAGCTTTGGCAATGGTCACCGGACAGACAAAGCCACCCAGGCTCGGACCATCTTTGGCAAGGATTACGGGGAAGTCACCGGTAAAGTTGATTGCACCAATGGCATATTCACAGTCATGCACATTGGATGGATGCAGCCCCGCTTCACCACCATTTTCACGCGCCCAGCTTGGCGTCGGTCCGGTTAAACGGATACCCAACCGGTTCGAGTTAAAATGCACTTTCCAGCTTGATGCAAAAAACTCCTCAATATATTCAGCTTTAAAGAAATCAGGTGCTCCATGCGGACCATAGAGCACACCAATTTTCCATTCCTTGCCATAACCTGGAATCAGAGCTGTTGCCAAAGCTTCAGGTTCTGCAATCGCCAAAGGTAGACCATCGGCCGGCAGCTCAGGATTCACCATCTTAATCATGTCACCAGCCCGTAATACTCGGCCTGCATGTCCACCAAAATTACCTAAAGCAAAGGTAGAACGGCTACCCAGATATTCCGGTACATTCAGACCATTTCGCACAGCCAGATAAGTCCGGCATCCGGATTCAACCTGTCCAATTTTTAAGGTTTGTCCTGCTTTTATCTGAATAGGCTGCCAGAAATTTACTGCTTCATCATCCAGACTTACCGGACAAGGGGCGCCAGTTAAAGCAATGACATTGTCTGCATGAAACTTGAGGGTTGGACCTTGCAGGGTAAATTCGAACCCGGCGGCGGCCTCGGCATTCCCGACAATTTTATTGGCCAGCCGGAAGGCATAATCATCCATTGGGCCTGAAGGCGGTACACCAATATCCCAATACCCGACACGACCCGGATAATCCTGAATCGAACTTTGTGTACCCGGCTGAATCACCTCAATCACATTCGGCACATATTTGAAATCATCCAGCATGCGTGTCCAGATCTGCATCTGTTTAAAACGTGGATCTGAAATAACAGTATGCACATAATCCAGATTGGTACTAATACCATTCAGGCGAGTTTCAGCTAAAACTGATTTAAGCGTACGAATGGCAGTATCACGATCTTCAGCATGCACAATAATCTTGGCAACCATCGGATCAAAATATTGGGAAATTTCAGTTCCGGTACTCACCCAGGTATCAACCCGGACATTTTCCGGAAAAAAAACATCGGTCAAAATCCCTGGACTCGGCTGGAAATTCTTGACTGGATCTTCGGCATATATGCGTACTTCAATCGCTGCACCCCGAGGCTGAATACTGCTTAGATGCTTCCAATCCAAAGTATCGCCTGCTGCGATTTTCAACATGCATTCGATCAGGTCTAAACCGGTCACCATTTCAGTGACAGGATGTTCCACCTGCAAACGGGTATTCACTTCAAGGAAATAAAACTCGTCACGTGCTGCATCGTAAATAAACTCAACCGTACCGGCACTGCGATATTTCACCGATTTGCCCAGTTCAACTGCCGCCTGATGCAGTTTTTGACGGGTTACATCAGGTAAATGAGCCGCTGGTGTTTCTTCTACGACCTTCTGATTACGGCGCTGTAATGAACAGTCACGCTCACCCAAAGCCACTACCTGTCCCTGTCCATCTCCAAAAATCTGAACTTCGACATGACGGGCTTTATCCACAAAGCGTTCCAGAAACACCCCGGCATCTTTAAAGAACTGCTCACCCAGACGTTTTACACTTTCATAAGCCTCTCGAAGTGCTTCTGCATCATCACAACGGGTCAAGCCAATTCCGCCACCGCCTGCTGTGCTTTTCAGCATAATTGGATAACCAATTTTTTCAGCTTCTGCCAAAGCTTCGTCCAGACTATTTAGCAGACCTGTACCGGGAGTCATGGGTACATTGGCAGCTGCAGCAAGTTCACGGGCACGATGTTTTAAACCAAACTCTAAAATCTGCGCAGCTGTGGGTCCCATGAAAGCAATGCCATTTTCTTCGCAGGCACGGGCAAAATCAGCACTTTCTGACAGAAAACCATAACCCGGGAAAATTGCTTCGGCCCCGGTATTTTTGGCTGCAGCAATCAGCTTTTCGATACTCAAATAGGTATCGCTAGGTTTAGTTCCTTGCAGAGATACGGCAACATCTGCATCAAGTACATGCTGCGCATAACGATCTGTTTCTGAATAAACGGCGACACTGGTTACACCCATTTTTTTTAATGTGCGAATGGCGCGAACAGAAATTTCGCCGCGGTTTGCAATCAGTACAGTCTTAAACATATGAATCCCCAGTTATTTTATCTATTTTTTGAATCTGTTGAATGGCTCTGTTTCATTTTTTTATTGATTCAGCTCATGGACATAGACCCGCTACCTACCAAGTTCACTGATCTGTAATGCAGGTGCAGATGCACGCTATCCACATATACAGCTTTCCTGAATGCATCAATTTTTTCTTTCAGATATGTGCCAGTCGCAACCAAAATACAGGCAGACCCAGTGCGCTCGAATTGCGCATTGGGTTGAGCGGGATTTTTCGGTGAGAACTGTTTTTGCTGATCGGCCGCACGCCATTTCAGGACTGTCCAGTCGATCATTTTGTGAGGAAGCATTCTGTATCCAATCTTGTATCCAAGTTTGAATACAAATATGCAGAACTTATGCCAGTTTTATTTTTATATTAATTTCAATATTTTAATATTATTTAAGATGTCCCAATGAGAGGGAAATTTGATTAGATGACTGTTTTTGGTTCAGTCTGTTTTCAATTCGGTGCAAAAATTATTCTGGAACTCATATTGCATGATCTGCATCCCTTCAACTTGTACAACACTGATATAAAAGCCTATCTATTAATGAACCTTTAAGGGAACCATTCAGCTTATATCTTGGGCTAGTAATAAAATTGGAGGTACTCCATGCCGGAATGAAAAGGGTTTAACCCAAGATGCATATAGGCACACAGGAGATGATCGAAAGGAAATATAAAAGGAGAGGTTTCAAATATTGAAGTAAATAAGGCTGCCCAGTAATATTCACTGAAATTACGGATAACCTCTGTCACTCAACCACGAAAAGCGGCTTCAATCACGGCAACATCAATTTTCTTCATGCCCATCATGGCCTCAAATGCACGTTTGGCTGCAGCACGGTCAGAACTGTTACAGGCATTGATCAGGACAGCTGGCGTAATCTGCCAGGAAATGCCCCACTTGTCCTTGCACCAGCCACACTCACTTTCCTGACCGCCATTGCCCACGATGGCATTCCAGTAGCGATCTGTTTCCTCCTGGTCTTCAGTCGCCACCTGAAATGAAAATGTTTCATTATGCTGAAAACCAGGACCACCGTTCAACCCGATGCAGGCAACGCCCATTACTGTAAATTCGACCGTAATGACATCACCTTCTTTCCCAGAGGGATAATCTCCAGGAGCAAGGTTGATCGCGTCAATCGAGGAATCTGGAAAGGTGTCCGCATAAAATCGCGCAGCAGTTTCAGCATCGTTATCGTACCAGAGGCAGATAGTGTTCTTCACAATATTCATCATGTTCTCCATTGAGTTAGGTCTTACGTGCCTACCTAAGTCCAATGTCCAATGTGTATCATTTCTCAGCCGAGAATCGTCATATGATTCCGTATCTATACTATTTCACCAAAAACGGGATAAATCCATTCTGAAGCTGTATGTTTATTGATCTAAAGCTTTTCAACATTTTTCTAATTATTCACTGCTGCAGCTTGCTATCACACTGTTAATTACATAAAAAGCGATGAAAATCAAAGAGCGTAAACTACTCACCTCATGACCTTTTAAAAACAGGTCATAAAATTTCTTTAATTAGACTTTAAACCTGGCACGATTTATATCGGGAGATAAAATGCAATAGGACATTACAATTCAGAATTATTTTTTACTTTTCCAGAATTCCCACTTAGACTAGAGCACAATTTTGTTGCACATGCTTTTGCGCCTATGACCATTCAGGAATTAAGAAGATACCTTCGTAAAACGCGTCGTCATCTCTCTAAATTTGAGCAAAGGCAGGCCGCACAAAAAGTCTTGAACCGTCTGATCCATAGCCCACAATTTATTCAAGCCCGACGTATTGGGCTGTATCTGCATGCTTTTGGGGAAATTCAGACCCAGGCGATTATTGAACGCTGCTTTCAGCTGGGCAAGCAGGTTTATCTCCCTGCAATTTGCGACATGAATCAGCATCTGGTCTGGATCCGGATCAGCCCGCATCAATACCATAACAGGCGCTTTGCCCACCATCGGCTGGGTATGCGAGAGCCAATGAGTACGCGTGGTGTCCATGTTTCCAAACTGGATCTGTTGCTCATGCCATTATTGGCCTGTGATACTTCAGGCACCCGGATTGGTATGGGCGGCGGTTTTTATGATCGCACCCTAGCTTCTGCACCTAGATGCCCTTTCCGTCTGGGACTTGCGTATGATTTTCAACTGGTTAGCCAACCTTTAAAACGGGAAAAATGGGATCAGCCCCTAGATGCTTTAATCACTCCGACAGTTTCTATCAAGTTCAAACGTTAATTTTTCAATTTTGCTCTTGATAACTACTTCAAAATCACATAATTAGTCATTTTTCATACAATTTAATCTCAACTGCCCTTGTATTTTTAAAATTACCCATCACTATTAAAAGCATGGCAACACCGTTGTCACTCATTAGGAGTGCCCATGTCTGAAATTATCATGAATCCAGAAACCTTAGAGCCGCAGGTTCCAAGTGTACTACCCCTTTTGGCGCTGCGTGATGTGGTGGTTTATCCGCACATGCAAATTGCGCTGTTTGTCGGTCGTGAAAAATCGATCAATGCAGTTGATGTGGCTCGTAACAGTGACAATCTAGTATTTGTGGTTGCACAAAAAGATTCGCTTACAGAAGAAATTGATCACGACAATTTATATCAATACGGTACTGTCGCGAAGATTGTGCAAGTTGTGAATCACGAAAATGATGAAAACTGTATTAAAGTCCTGATTGAAGGACTGCATCGTGCCAAGCTGAAAACGATCATTGACGAAAACGAGTATCTGACAGCAGAGCATGAACTCAGCCCAATGACAGTTACGATGGATAAAGACACGCAAGCTGTGCGCTTGCAAGAATTACGTGCGCTTTTCGCTCAATATGCAGAAGCGAAGTTACGTAATGCCCGTGAACTGATCACTGCAGCCAACAAAATTGAAGACTTATTACAGTTATTGTTCTTCGTTGCAACCCGTGTTCCATTGAATATTGAAGTGAAACAAAAGTTCCTCGAACAGGACGAGTTCGAAGCGCATTTAACTGAATTAATGACTTATCTATTACAACAGTCTGAAGAACAGCAGATCGAGCAAACCTTGCATGACTCTGTTAAACGTCAGATGGAAAAGAACCAGCGCGAATACTTCCTGAATGAAAAAATGAAAGTCATTCAGCGCGAGCTTTCTGATATGAACGGCGGTGCAGAAGATGATGTCGCCGAAATTGAAAAACGTCTTGCTGAAGCAGATTTGCCTGAGCATGTACGCAAGAAAGCAGAAAACGAGTTCCGCAAGCTGAAAGCAATGCAGCCTGCTTCAAGTGAAGCTGCTGTGGTACGCAACTATCTTGAAGTCATTCTGGATACACCATGGAATAAGGCCAGCAAAGTCAGCATTAACCTGAACAAGGCGCAGGAAATTCTGGATGCAGACCATTATGGTCTGGACGATGTCAAAGATCGTATTGTGGAATATCTTGCTGTCCAGTCACGTGTGAAAAAATTGCGCGGCCCGATTCTATGTCTGGTTGGTCCTCCAGGTGTCGGTAAAACCTCACTGGGCGAATCCATTGCCAAGGCGACCGGTCGTGAGTTTGTCCGTATGGCACTGGGTGGTGTACGTGATGAAGCCGAGATTCGTGGTCACCGTCGTACCTATATCGGGGCGATGCCAGGTAAAATCGTGCAGTCTTTAATTAAAGTAGGTGTGAAGAACCCTTTGTTCCTGCTTGATGAAATCGACAAGATGGCACAGGACTACCGTGGTGATCCTGCTTCTGCGATGCTTGAAGTACTAGATCCATCGCAAAACAGCAAGTTCAGTGATCATTATCTTGATCTCGATCTTGACCTGTCAGAAGTGATGTTTATCTGTACTGCGAACAGCATGAACATTCCTGAGGCGCTGCTGGACCGTATGGAAGTGATTCGTCTTCCGGGTTATACCGAAGAAGAGAAAGTGAATATTGCTGAGCGTTATTTGGTTCCTAAAGCAATCAAGAACAATGGTTTACGTTCTAAAGAGCTTACAGTTCACGAAGAAGCCATTCGTGACATCGTGCGCCATTACACCCGTGAAGCCGGGGTTCGTAATCTTGAACGTGAAGTGTCAAAAATTGCACGTAAAGTAGTGAAAGAAGCAGTCAGCAAGAAAGCTAAAAATCTTGAGGTAGATGTAACAGCAGTTAATCTTCCAGAATACCTGGGTCCACACAAATTTGACTATGGTATGGCGGAAGAAGAAGCACAAATCGGTCGTGTGAACGGTCTGGCTTGGACTTCTGTCGGTGGTGAGTTACTGACTATTGAGGTTGCTGCAGTTCCGGGTAAAGGTAAGTTTATTACTACCGGTTCTCTTGGCGATGTCATGAAAGAATCGATTACCACTGCCATGACTGTTGTGCGTACCCGTGCAGATGAACTCGGCATCGAAGCCTCTCGCTTTGAAGAAACTGATGTGCATGTGCATTTACCTGAAGGTGCGACACCAAAAGATGGTCCATCGGCAGGTTTGGCACTCACCACTGCACTGGTATCTGCCTTCACCGGTATTCCGATTCGTCCGGATATCGCGATGACAGGTGAAACCAGTCTGGGCGGTCGTGCACTACGTATCGGTGGCTTGAAAGAGAAACTTCTGGCAGCCCATCGTGGTGGCATCAAGCTGGTATTCATTCCACAGGAAAACGTACGTGACCTGGCGGAAATCCCAGAAAATGTCAAAGAAGGTTTAGAGATCAAAGCAGTAAAATCAATTGATGAGATTTTACCGCTGGCATTGACCTCCTTGCCAAAAGCATTGGTTAAACCGCCAATTGTGAAAACCAAAGAAGAAGCGAAAGCAGCACGTCATTAAGACCTGCTGATTCCTAAAAACCCTGCTCCGGCAGGGTTTTTTTATTGGGTAAAAAGCCACTTAACTCAATTATGGCTGTAGCGCCATAGCAACCAGCCCATCAATCACATACGTCATCTTGTTCAAGTCCAGCTTGTCTAAGGTGTCCAGTTCGGTGTTGTAATAAGGATTGCGATAATTCGCAGTATCGGTGATCAGCATAGTTGAATAATTGAATTTGGTATAATTCAGATAGCCCGAGAAACTCATATCCTGAGCAAAACTTGGACTGACAAAACGCTGACAATCCAACCTGTTAAGCCGTTGCATAGCATCACAATAATCGCCGGTCAGGCCGGTTGAGGCCAAATGTCCAATTGATGCAATAAAGTTGCCATGTCGTGGATAAATCCATTTTAATCCGACTGGATAACTCTGTACCTGATGTTCATCAAAATAGCCAATCGAATCCAGAATCACCACGCCTTTAATTTTCTGTTTTTGCACTTTTAATGATTTGGCATGTATATAACTGCCCATGTGTTCTGTCTTAAAAAAGGGTGGCTCTTCCAAGGTATAGAAAGCAAATTCAATATCATGCTTGAGTCTGGATTTTTGCAAAGCAAGTAGTCTTGCCGTTTCCAGCAGACCCGCTACACCTGATGCATTATTGTCAGCCCCATATCGGGCACTGAAAACATCATAATGTGCTCCCATTACCATCTTGGTTTTGGCTTGAGTATTGATTTGACAGACGACATTCCGGTAACTCAAGTTATTGACCACATAAACCTGATACTGACATGGGACACCCAGACGCTGCATCTGCCCTTTGATCCAGGCAGACACCCGATTCAGCTCCTTAATATTTTTATAATTCCGGTATTCATCCACATTCATAATCTGGCTAAAAAACAATTCCAGATGGGGGACTTGAGCACTTTTGCTTGAGCTGGCCATACATAGGCTTGAACCCATGAGACCAAGCAGTAACAGGAGCACAGTACAACATCCTTTTATCATGACACTGTTCCGCATTTATTATTATTCCATTCCTTTATCAAGCGGATACTTGAACTACGGACATTAAAGCAACACTAAATCCCCCCTTTCAATTTCAATTTGTTTCCTGGTTCAAATTCATGTTGTTTGATCGTTATAATGAAGTATCCAATTATTGATCTGCCTGTATGAAAATCCGTATTCTGACCATTGGTCAAAAAATGCCAGCTTGGGTGCTGACTGGTTTTGAAGATTATTTCAAACGTATTCAGCCTTTTGTACAGACCCAGATTATTGAACTGCCCATGGCCAAGCGCGGAAAAAACGATTCTGAAGCGGATATTCTGAAATACCGCAATATTGAGGGTGATAGCATTTTAAATGCACTGAAGCAGAATGAAACCCTGATTGCGCTAGAAGTAGGCGGACGTGAATTCAGTACCGAAAAACTGGCTGAAACCATGAAAGGCTGGATGCTGGAAGGCAATGATGTGGCACTTGCGATCGGTGGGCCGGATGGTCACTCGGAAGCCGTGCGTAAAGCTGCGGCATGGCACTGGTCCTTGTCGAAGTTAACCCTGCCGCATCCTCTGGTACGTGTCATGCTGATTGAACAGCTCTATCGTGCCATGAGCATCAACCATAACCATCCCTATCATCGAGCGGGATAATTTAATAATGCGTTCTGTATATGCAACGTTTTGTTGAATTATTACCCCTGCCTTTATTGCATGATTAAAACATTCAACTAATGTGGTTTGACTTATGAACTTACAGACCTTGCCGGGCTTATTTATTTCTCATGGCTCGCCCATGCTAGCACTCAATCCCGAGCAGGTAGGCCCAGCATTGCATCGCTTAAGCCTGAATCTGCCACGTCCAACTGCGATTATTGTCATGTCGGCACACTGGGAAAGCGAAGTGCTAGAGGTGAATACCAGCATCCGTCCTGAAACCTGGCATGACTTCCGCGGTTTTCCACCTGAGTTGTATGAATTACGCTACCCGGCTCCTGGAAATCCCGAACTGGCTGAGCAAGTGCTAGGCTTATTGGCCAATGCCGGTTTTTCTGCACATGCCAATAGTACCCGCCCGCGAGATCATGGTGTCTGGATGCCTCTATTGCATATGTATCCAGAAGCAGATATTCCAGTCGTTGAAATTTCTTTGCCAATCACGATGAGTGCTGAAGATATTTACAGAATTGGTCAAACCCTGGCATCTTTACGTGATCAGCAGGTATTTCTGATTGGATCAGGCAGTATTACTCATAATTTGCGGGAACTGTCTTGGCAGGGAAATACCGATGAGGTTCCGGAATGGGCCTCAACTTTCCGTAATTATGTAGCGAATAAACTGGTTCATAGTGATTTTGATGCCGTACTGGACTGGCAAACATTACCCCATATCAAACGTAATCATCCAACCCTGGAGCACTTTGCACCCTTATTCTTTGCTATGGGTACGGGAAACCGCTTCAGTGTCGTGCATAGCAGCTTTACCATGGGTGCATTAGGAATGGATATTTACCGCTTCGACTAGCCGATAATACCAAGCTTCTAAATTTAGCCCCTGATTTGGATACATTTTGTTAGCAAAAGCTACGATTTGTATCCATATTTTTTACTAATCTCCTGATTATAATCACGTTGAAATTTAGCACATAGAATTACACTGATGAAATCAAGAATTTTTGCACTTGCTCTGCTCCCTTTAGCTTTAATTGCGTGTCAATCCTCTCATCTTCCTGCGACTTCAGGAGATACGGCTATTTCCACTCCATCGACTACATTAAAAACACCAGCGCAAATCCTGTCTGCTTATACTTGGGAACTGGATCATGGACTAAAACAACCCATCGTACTCCATTTTGATGCTCAAGGCCGGCTGAGCGCCGTCACGGGCTGTAATGGACTCGCAACGACCTGGTCAGTCAAAAACAATATCATCACGACCAGCGAAGTCGTAGGCACCGAAATGGCCTGTGATGCAGCACTGATGGAGCAGGAAGGGTTTGTCAGCCAGCTTTTGCAAAAGCGTGATATTCCTTACAGCTTAGATCTCAATGATTCTAATCAGCCAAAATTAAGCATTACTGCAGCCGATGGGAAAAAATATATTTTTACTGGAAAAATGACCCCAGAAACCAAATACCAAGGGCAGGCAGAAACTATTTTCCTGGAAATTTCGCCACAAACCAAAACCTGTACCGGGGTAGCTCCACAAACCTGTTTACAGGTGAAAGAAATTAAATATGATGATAAAGGTTTAAAGACTCAGGTCGATAAAGACTGGACTTTATTCTATGACCAGATTGAAGGCTTTCAGCACTCACCAGATGAGCGCCAGATTATCCGGGTAAAGCGTTATGAAATTAAGAATCCGGCTGCAGACCAGTCTAAATACGCCTATGTATTTGATATGGCAGTAGAGCGTGAAGTGGTAAAAGCCACACTCTAAAGCAAAAAAGGAAAATAAAAAAACCGAGGTAAATACCTCGGTTTTTTTCAGCTTAGACTAAGTCAGACTTAGAATACGCCTTGAGCAAGCATTGCATCAGCAACTTTTACGAAGCCCGCAATGTTTGCACCGTCAACATAGTTCACAGTACCGTCTTCCTTAGTACCGAATTTTACGCAGTTGCGGTGAATTTCTTTCATGATTGCGTGTAAACGCTCGTCAACTTCTTCGAAAGTCCAGCCCAAACGTAATGCATTTTGAGACATTTCCAGACCAGAAGTTGCCACACCACCTGCATTTGATGCTTTACCTGGCGCATAAAGAATTTTCGCTTCAACGAATTTCTCAACCGCTTCAAGCGTAGAAGGCATGTTTGCACCTTCAGCAACACAGATTACGCCATTGGCAAGAAGCGCAGCAGCATCGTCTGCATCCAGTTCGTTTTGCGTTGCACATGGCAGTGCGATATCACACTTAATACCCCAAGGACGTTGGCCTTCAAGATATTCGAAACCATGTTTAGAGGCAAACTCTGAAATACGGCCACGTTTTACATTCTTAAGTTCCATAACTTCAGCAAGAAGCGCCTCAGTGAAACCGTCTTTAACGTAAACTGTACCCGCAGAATCCGAAAGTGAAACTACTTTCGCACCAAGGTACATTGCTTTTTCAGCAGCATATTGCGCAACGTTACCAGAACCTGAAATCGCAACAACTTTGTCCTTGAAGCTTTCGCCACGAGACTTGAGCATTTCCTCAGCGAAATACACAGTGCCGTAACCCGTTGCTTCCGGACGTGCCAATGAACCACCGAAAGTTAAGCCTTTACCAGTGAATACACATGCAGTGTCGTTACTTAATTTTTTCATCATGCCGGCCATGTAGCCCACTTCACGACCGCCTACACCAATATCCCCTGCAGGGATATCTGTGTTCGCACCAAGGTGACGATACAGCTCGATCATTAAAGCTTGGCAGAAACGCATGATTTCGCCTTCTGATTTGCCTTTAGGGTCAAAATCAGAACCGCCTTTACCACCGCCCATAGGAAGTGTGGTTAAAGCATTTTTAAATGTTTGCTCAAAGCCTAAGAATTTTAGGATTGAAAGATTCACTGAAGGGTGGAAACGCATACCACCTTTGAATGGACCGATCGCTGAGTTGTATTGTACGCGGAACGCACGGTTTACTTGAGTCTGACCTTGGTCATCTACCCAAGAAACTCGGAACTGGATCGCACGTTCTGGCTCAACTAGACGCTCTAGCAAACCATGTGCTGCGTATTGTGGATTCTTTTCAATGAACGGCCACAAACTGGTCATCACTTCTTCTACAGCTTGAAGAAATTCTGGTTGGTGTGCATCACGTGATTTTACGTAATCTAGGAACTCATTAAGTGTGTTGTATTTCAACGCTTAATCCTCAGCAGAAAATGGATCAAAATTGGTCAAATTTACAATCAATGTTAAATTTTGGCGCAAAATATTAAATATCTTTTGTAACCAATCTACAATACTTTTTTTGAAAATACTTTAAAATTAATTTGATAACAAATATTTATATTGATTATGAATATTTTTTCTGGGTTATTAAATACCAATTGAATCAATACTTAATTGTCATTTTATGCCTAAAAATAAGGCATAAAATGACCTTAATTCGTGCACCACTCAGCATCCAAAAAACATGTTAAAATTGATAAATCGACATATTTTGTTTCACTTACTCTCTCATGCTTGCCATGAGTAATGCTGGTTATACATGAATTCGCCTATTTCTCTGGTCCAATCGATTGATGCTTTACTCCCTCAAACCCAATGTGGTCTATGCGGTCACCGTGACGGATGTTTACCTTATGCCCAGTCGATTGCTGAGGGTGAAGATGCCAACAAATGTGTACCTGGCGGGCAGCCTGTTGCCGATGCTCTGGCCGTATTATTAAATCGCTCTAAACTACCGGCTGAAGAAAGCGTCTGGCCAGTTCAAGCCGATGGTCGTCCCCAGCGCATGAAAGCGGTTATTCGTGAAGATGAATGTATTGGCTGTACCAAATGTATTAGTGCCTGCCCGGTCGATGCAATTATTGGCTCAGGTAAACTGATGCATACAGTGCTTACTGACCTGTGTACCGGTTGTGAGCTTTGTATCCCGCCTTGTCCAGTAGACTGCATCGATCTGGTTGAAGATCAACAACCCTTACCGACTGAAGCACAGCGCATTGCAGAACAGGATGATCTGCGTCAGCGTTACTATGCGCACATCCAGCGTGAAGAAAAACGGCGTACCGATCGTAAGGGGCCTGTGGTCCGTGCAGAAATCGATACTGCCCTGTTTGCCCGTTTCTCAGCTTTAAATGAGCAACTCCCCGTGATTGAAGTCGCGAGCAAGCCAGAGAATGCCCCCGTATCACTTGATTCCAAGACCACGATTGAACTGGCAAAACTACGTACCCAAATTAAAAAACTGGAAAAACAACTCTCAGTTCGTGAAGATGCCCGAAAGCGCGCCCAGTTAGAAGAATTGACACAGCAATTACAGGCTTTACAGGGATAACATGACAATTGCCAAGGCCAAGCCCGTTAAAAACATGACCAAAAAACAGATTCAGACCTTTTTTGAACGCCTGCGTGAACAGCGACCCAATCCAAAAACCGAGCTGAATTATGCTAATCCCTTTGAATTGCTGGTCGCAGTCACGCTGTCAGCCCAAGCCACAGATGTCAGTGTCAACAAAGCCACAGACAAACTGTTTCCAGTCGCCAATACACCGGAAGCAATTTATGCACTAGGTGTGGACGGCTTGAAGGAATATATCAAGACCATTGGTTTATATAACTCGAAAGCGGTCAACGTGATTAAGGCCTGTGAGATGCTGATTCAGAAGCACAACAGCATCGTACCGGACAATCGTGCAGACCTAGAAGCCCTGCCGGGTGTAGGCCGTAAAACGGCGAATGTGGTACTGAATACGGCCTTTGGTCAGCCGACCATGGCGGTCGATACACATATTTTCCGGGTCGGTAACCGTACTGGACTGGCAGTTGGTAAAAATGTGCTTGAGGTCGAGCATCGTTTAGTGAAGGTCATTCCAAAAGAATTTATTATTGATTCACATCACTGGCTGATTTTACACGGCCGTTATTGCTGTGTTGCACGTAAACCGAAATGCCATGAATGTGTAGTTGCAGATGTATGTAACTGGCCGGACCGGTTTGAGTTTGGTGCAGATCGTGCAATTCCGGTGAAAAATATTGAAGCTGAAACTTAAGTTCAGCTTTTTTCGCTTATAGCACCTCAAAGTATTTATTTATTATTTTGCTCAGCCTGCTCTTGTTCGCGCTTCTGTTGAAGTTCTGCCTGTAATTTGGGGTGCAACTGACGTGCCGGTACTTTTCCGGCATTTTCTGCCCGTTCTTCCTGGCGTACTTTGTTCAGTATTTTAAAACTGATATAGAACAGACCCACCACTACTGCCAGAAATATAACCATTAATACCAATATGCCAAATTTCATAGCAGCAAGCACCCTGTTTAAATACACAACAAAAAAGAGCCCTAATATGGCTTAGGGCTCTTCGATTGTCAAAATAATCGGTTAAGGACTATTTTGATTGATCTAAAATCGCGAAAAGATCTTTTTGAACTTCGTCGATTGGACGCAAGCCATTTAGCTTGTCATAAGTCGGTGCATTTTCACCAGATGCTGCACGGCCTTGGTAGAAACCCACCAGCTGTTCAGTTTCAGTGTGGTAAGAACCTAGACGCTTGCGAATTGTTTCTTCCTGGTCATCAGGACGCTGAACCAGATCTTCACCTGTTTCATCATCTTTACCTTCCACTTTTGGCGGATTGTAAACGGTGTGATAAACACGACCAGACGCCGGATGCTGACGACGGCCTGACAGACGTTGAACGATTTCTTCATCTGGCACATCAATTTCAATCACGTGATCAATTGCAATGCCTTCTTTTTCCAAGGCTTCTGCTTGAGGAATGGTACGCGGGAAACCATCAAAGATGCAGCCGTTTACACAGTCAGGTTGCGCAATACGCTCCTTGACCAGACCAATGATCAACTCATCAGAAACCAAACCGCCATTGTCCATGACACTTTTAGCTTGTAGACCTAATTCAGTTCCTTCACGAATTGCAGCACGGAGCATATCACCGGTTGAAATTTGTGGGATATTGTAGCGCTTACAGATCAACTGAGCTTGTGTACCTTTACCTGCTCCAGGTGGTCCGAGTAAGATAATGCGCATATATAAACATCCTCATTTAAACAATATGTATGACGCCACGACCACAATCACCCGATTGTGTCCCCCGGCATCTCATTATAAGAAAGCCACAAACAAATGGATTAAACCCGCGACAAAACCGGTTACCCCACCCAATAAAATCAGAATCCATTCATCTTCCTGAAATGCAGGACGTAAAAGATTCTGAAACTCCTTCGGAGTCAACTCACGTATGCGGTCTCTAAACATTTGATAGATTTTCTGTGCACGGCTCGCATTAAATGCTGGGTCGCATACAGGTACCATCGTAATTTCAATCGAGCGATCGATCAAGTCCGTCTTGAGTTTTGCATACTCTTTTGGTCCTAAAGACAGCTGCAAAGAGGTCCTGACCAGGGGTGTTTCCATAATTTCATTAATATGACGTTTGATAATGCGGCGGGTTTTGTCTTTTCTGCCGCCATACATCATCTCGGTCATGATCGATTTTAACGTAATCAGGTCTTCTGTGACTACACTTGCGAAGACGTCAGAGACTTCATCCTGACGTTTCATAAATGCGCCTTGTATGTTATAGGTGCCGATACGAGGAATCACCGGTTTGATCCATGGAAACTTGCGATCCGCGGTACGGCTAAAGAATTGCGGGTATTTTACCGGATGTGGTTCTAGTGGGTTGAAGACCATCCAGATGGCGATCCAGTTGGTCAAAAAGCCCCAGATGGCCGCCCAGAACGGTACGGTCCAGTGCCAAGGCACCACAAACCAGACAATCATCTGGAAAATACCAAAGAACATCCCGATGAGCGCACTGATATGCCAGATGAAATTGATCTCTTTTTGACCCACTTTCAGGAACATGCGTACCATAAGTCGGCGGTCACCTTCCATCTGGCTGACCACCATTTCACGCATATCCACAAGTGACTCGACGTTCATGGTCAGCTCAGTCACTAATTCACGTAAAATTGCCGGCATTTGTTTCTGTGCTTGTGCATAAATTCTGCGCTTGATGGCAAAAGGCAGGTTTTCCCAAAGGACCGCATTGCGATCCATCATGACTTCATCAATCAGGTGTTCCAGTTCAAAGCCAACCTGCTCCCCAATGATCCGTGCCATGTCATCGGGATCCATCGCCTGTAAGAACTCACGGATGGAACCTAGTTTTGAGAGTGTATTATCGGTAATAATGCCTGAAATACGCCCAGCTTTGCGTGGCACAATTCCCTGCCAGCCGATAGGAATGGGCCCTAAATGAAAACCCCAAAAATTGATCGGATAAAAGACCATTTTCAGTGCCATCCAGACGTGAGCCCAGGTTACAAATGCAGTCACCGGAATAATGCTGAGCACGGCCCAAAAATCTGGGCGATTTACAAAGGCTTGCCACAACTCGTTGACGTACTCAAGCATGCATAATTTCCATATTTAATTTTTTGTTCACAGAATACACATATTAATAAGGTCGAATATTTTGTCTATAAACCGATACTTAAAGTATAGGAAAATTGTAGCCGGGGTTCTGTTTCAGCCACAACAAAACCAGTTCGGTCTTCGAGTTTCTCCCCCACACCGATCCCTACACTAAAACTGCTGATCCGTTCAGAACTAAGCAAAACATAAGCCAAGTCAATACCGGCACCTAAGCGGGTCTTGTACTCATTGTCAATCCGCCTGCTATCAATATGCCCTGCATAAGCCCCGACATAATAACCATTATTGTCTTTACCAGTGAGATAGGCCGGATAACGAAAGCCGGCCTGTGCTCCTATCTTATGGTCATCATTCAGAAAAACCCCACCTTTCACATAAGCAATCCCGTAAGGATTAACCCATTCAGTATTTAAGTGTATCAATTCCTGGGTAATACCAACGCCAACATTAAAGGCTTTTGCCGGCTCAGGTTCTATTTTAGCAGCAGTAGTATTGATTTGATCATGTGCATAAGCCCCATTCGCCCAAAATGCAAACGCTAACAAAGGGTAAACCTTGTTCATTCCTTCACCATCTTCCTTAATTATAGTTTTTGGTATAGTCCTATTTTTATTGGATTTTACTCTAGCAGAATTATCACAACTCTTGTATACAGCACTTTACAATTTTAATGTCTGCAAAGTCAAAGCTTATAGAACTGATGACAAGGTCAGTTTTTCATTATCAAATCAAGTGTACTTGCGTTAGAATATTACACTTTGATTCTTTTCAATCACTCTCAGGTCTTAAGTCGATCGCGTATGAAGCAGCACTTTCCTTTAAAAAATGCACAACAAGAAAAGCGCATCTATCGCAGTCGAGTCTTGATTTCCATGGGGATTGTGATTTTCTTTATGCTGCTGCTGGTCAGCCGCTATGCCTATTTGCAACTGTTCAACTTTGAGAGCTTTAGTACGGCTTCGGACGAGAACCGGATTCGCTTGCAGCCCCTACCCCCAGCACGCGGTTATATTTATGACCGTAACGGCGTATTGTTGGCCGACAACTATCCAGTCTTTACTGCCACTTTAAGTCGTGCCGATGTACAAGACATTGACCAGACACTCGAACGCCTGAAACCAATTCTGGAACTGACCGAAGAAGACCTGGAACGCTTTCAAACCCGTATTAAAACAGCACGTAAGACCGAACGGGTTTCGATCAAGCTCAATCTGAATGAAAATGATATTGCCCGTTTTAGTGAAGTGAAATATCAGTTTCCGGGCGTGAATATTGAAACCCAGATGACCCGCTACTACCCGCATGGTGATCTGTTCGCGCATGTGATTGGTTATGTAGGTCGAATTAATGACAAAGAACTTAAGGCTATTGATAAGGACCTGTACGCCGGAACCAACCTGATCGGAAAGATCGGGGTGGAAAAATCCTATGAAGAGCTTCTGCATGGTGTACCAGGAAATGAATCGGTAGAGGCCGATGCCTTTGGTAATGTACTACGTCATCTGGGCCGCAAGGATCCGGTGCGCGGTAACGACCTGTTCCTGTCACTCGATTACGGCTTACAGGTAGTAGCTTCAGAACAGCTGGCTGGGCGTCGTGGCGCAATTGTAGCGATGAATCCCAAGACCGGAGAAATTCTGGCGCTAGTATCCAGCCCAAGCTTTAATCCAAATCTGTTTGTCACCGGAATCAGTACCAAGGACTACAGCGGTCTACGTGATAACCTCGATCAGCCTCTCTATAATCGGGCTGTACAGGGTACCTATCCACCCGGCTCTACCATCAAGCCGATGTTTGGTCTGGGCGGACTACATTATGGCCTGGTGGACTGGAATACTGCTATTTCGGATCCAGGCTATTTCACCTTGCCTGGTGACAGTCACCGCTTCCGTGATCATAAAAAAACTGGGCATGGCTCAGTAAATATGCATAAAGCACAAATTGTGTCCTGTGATACCTATTTCTATGTCATGTCCTACCGCATGGGCATTGAAAAAATGAACACCTGGATGCGTCAGTTTGGCTTTGGTGAAAAAACCGGGGTCGATTTACCAAGTGAAAGTTCCGGACTTTATCCTAGCCCGGAATGGAAGATGCGTACCCGTAATGCCAAATGGTCACGTGGTGAAACCATTTCTGTCAGTATTGGTCAGGGCGCTTTTACCTCCACACCGTTACAGCTGGCTATGGCCACCGCGATTACCGCCAACCATGGTAATAAAGTTATTCCTCATGTGCTGCGTGAAAGTCGCGGTGCCAAACCATTCAAGGTACATAATGGTACTCATGGCAAGATCGATTTTAACGGTCAGGAAGAAGACTGGATCAAGATGCGTGAGGCGATGGTAGATGTCATTCAGTCGGGTACAGGTCGAGGCATCAAAAGTGGCCTGCAATACTCTATTGCAGGTAAAACTGGGACAGCACAGGTTAAAAGTATTGCTCAGGGCAAACGCTATAATGAATCCCTGTTGACGGACCGTCAGCTGGATCACGGTCTTTTTGTCGGTTTTGCCCCTGCTGAACAGCCCGAAATTGCGATCGCAGTCATTCTAGAAAATGGTCGTGGTGGTAGTGCGGCAACCGCCCTGGCCCGACCAATTTTCGATTACTGGTTACTGCATAAAGATAAAAATCCAATACGCCCACAGGGACACCAATTAAGTGGCGGCCTGATGACAGCCGGAATCAAGCCAGCTGAATTACCAAGTGGTGCAGGTATGCTAAGTCAGGATGCAGCCTCTAGTGCAACTCCAGCCAGTAGCGATTCCGCTCCTGCTGCTCCGGCTTCTACAAATACTGCTGCATCTCCCGCAGCGCCTCATGCTCCGACACCAGTAGAACGAGATTAAAGATGAAAAACCAGCTTCGAATTATTGGTGGTGACTGGAAACGTCGTCAACTACCTTTTGCCAGTATTGAGGGTTTGCGCCCGACGCCTGACCGTGTTCGGGAAACTCTATTTAACTGGCTGATGTGGGAGGTGCAAAATGCCCAGGTTCTGGATATGTGTGCCGGTTCAGGAGCATTGGCTTTTGAGGCATTATCTCGTGGCGCTGCCTCAGTGGTGATGATTGAACCTGATCGGACTCAGGCACAATTTTTAACCCAGAATCTGGAACTATTGAAAGTCACCAAGACACGTGCCCAATTAAAAGTGGCTACGGCGCAACAAGTCTTGCCCACGCTTCAAACACAATTTGATCTGGTTTTTCTAGATCCGCCGTATAGCCTGAATTTATGGGAAACCTTGGCTGTACAGGCAAATCATCTGATCAAGGATAATGCTTATATTTATGTAGAAGCGGACCGCGATCTGCAATCTCTTAAATTACCCGCCTCATGGCGTTTAATTAAAAATACCAAAGCCGGAATGGTTCGTGCGGGACTTTATCAAAAGACACCTTCGCAAGAGTACAATTAAAAAGGATTCCTTGAACAAGAAATCCTTTTGGTCAAATCATAGGGTTTAAAAATTAATGAGCGGATAACAGAGCAATTAACGGGTCGGAGGTGGAGGTGGCGGATTCCGATTGTTTTGGCCGGGATTATTCCAGTTAGGACGGTCTTTGTTGTTATTCCAGTCAGGA
Organism: Acinetobacter sp. 228; assembly: GCF_048147885.1. Lineage (NCBI taxonomy): Bacteria > Pseudomonadati > Pseudomonadota > Gammaproteobacteria > Moraxellales > Moraxellaceae > Acinetobacter > Acinetobacter sp. 228. The sequence continues at coordinate 113,798 of NZ_JAYWYV010000001.1, read as the reverse complement.
CGATCTTTGTTGTTATTCCAATCCCGGTCACCATGTGGTCGATCATGATGCCTATCCCGATCTTTATGACCACGATAATCATCGTGAGGATCTACAACACAACCGGTTAATGAGACTGCCAATACAGAAAGTAATATTACTATTTTCATGTTCATTACCTCTTGCGGTACAGGTTTCAGTATCCGGTAATTTGAATGATAATTCAGAAACTCCCTGTTGGATTCTTGTTTTATTTTATGCTCTGATTTCTTGATTTCCGATGCAGACAAGAACTAAATTCCCTGGCGTTTATATCAATTTGCACTGAGATTTGCATAAATACCACTAAGCAAGTACTTGGTTTTTCCCGTTATCTTTTTAATACTACTGACTTTAATTTCGTACCGATCCTTATGACCTGGTTGTTATTTATTTTTGGTGCGATGGTCGCAGGTTTTGTTCAGGGACTGACTGGTTTTGCCTTTGCCCTGATTGCCATGTCTTTCTGGGTTTGGGTATTAGCTCCGCAACTGGCCGCGCCCCTGCTGGTATTTGCTTCGGTCTGGAGTCATGTGATTTCACTGAGTCAGGAACAGACGCAACCCCTTTTATCCAGACAGTTGGTACTGCCTTATCTGATTGCCGGCCTGATCGGAGTACCGCTTGGTACTTATTTGTTGCAGATCATTCAAGCAGATACCTTCAAAATGGTTCTAGGATTGTTTCTGGTGCTGTGGTGCCCGATGATGCTGCTTAACCCACAACTTAAAATGATTCAGCATTCAGGAAAATTAGCAGATAGTGGTATAGGCTTCATGGGTGGCATCTTAGGCGGACTGGGTGGTTTTTGCGGCGCTATTCCTTCAGCCTGGGTCATGCTAAAGCAATTACCCAAAGCGCAGCAGCGCTATATTTTGCGGCATTTCAATTTTGCCATTCAGCTTTTCACGCTGGGTACGTATCTATGGCAAGGTCTGATTAACCAAAGCCATTTACCCTATATGGCCTTGCTGATTGTTTTTGTGAGCCTTCCGGCGATTCTAGGGGCAAAATTATTTTATAAAATTTCAGAATTACTATTTAAACGTATTATCTTAAGTTTACTTTTTAGTACTGGCTGTTTTCTATTAGCATCTCAATTCATTTAGGCATAAGAAAAAGCCACGCCCTGTTTTCCCTCTAAAGCTTGAATCTAGCAAGATAAATGCTATTTTAAGGCCATTCTTTCGCAATACAGATCATCATTATGCAGATTCGTGATCAGATCGTTCTTGTTACTGGCGGTGCACGTGGTTTGGGTTTAGCCATTACCCGGGCTTTACTCGCTGAGGGTGCGCGCGTGGTCGTCAATTATCATAGCAGTCAGCAGCAAGCTGGACAGCTGGCCCAACAATATCCTGCGCAGGTATTTACTTATCAGGCAGATGTTACTGAGGCTGATCAGGTACGCGCTTTATTTGCCGCGGCAAAAAATCATTTTGGGGAAGCAATTCATGCGATAGTCAATAATGCGTTGATTCAATTTGAATTTAATGGCGATGCACGGCCTAAAGTTGAAACACTCACTTGGGAAATGTTGCAACAGCAGTTCAGCGGTGCAGTACAGGCAGCTTTAAATACCACCCAAGCCGCACTGGATGATATGAAACAGGCAGGATTTGGCCGGATTGTGAATATTGGTACAAACCTCGTGCAAAATCCGGTAGTTCCTTATCATGACTATACTGCTGCCAAAGCCGCATTATTGGCGTTTACCCGTACTACGGCACAGGATTTGGGACAGTATGGTATTAATGTAAATATGCTTTCTGGCGGCCTGTTACAAACCACAGATGCCAGTAAGGCCACACCTGACTTTGTCTTTGACCTGATTGCTCAATCGACCCCTTTACGCCGTGTGATTACTCCCGAAGAATTTGCCGCTGCAATCTTGATGTTTCTGTCGCCTTATTCACGTGCAGTCACAGGACAAAACCTGATTGTAGATGGCGGCCTGGTCAAAGGTTAGGGGCTTAGTGCATGCAATTGATTTTAAAATTCTATTATTCTATTTTTTAACCATTTGGTAGATTAAAAAGGTTTTTGGAACAGTTTTTACTTCTACAATAGAGCGTTCTCATAAAACCTTTTGCCTACTTTCATGAAATTTATCACGACATTGCTCAGTACCTTGCTGCTGGCAGGTTGTATGTCCAGCGATTTGAAAAAATCCGAACAATTACTGCGAAATTTCCACTGTGCCAAGGTAGATACCGCACAAATGCCACATAGCAGTATGACTGATTATTATCAGCAGATGTTGTACAGCAGCAAATCCAAAGTCGAGTCTTATATCAAACAGTATCATCAGGGTGAAAAGCTGTTTGATCTACCGCTACATGAGGTAGTGGAACAACAATATGCTTTGTATAAAGATGCCTGCCAAAACCTGGGAGGAATTTTACCCGCTTCTGAAAATGCATCTTAAGCCTGTCAATTTTAAGATTAGACGAAAAAAAAGCAGGAAATATTTTCCTGCTTTTTCCAACCTAATTTTAACTCTGATAATAGCGCTGATCTACACTGAAGCATTCAGGGAATTTTGGTTCAATATCTGCATAAAATGCCATAATTTCTGCCATATCCTTTTCATAATCCCCCGTCGGATAGACAATTTTTCCTACACCAGTTTTTTTCTTGGCATAGTCCATATAGGCCAATGCAATTGGCACACCAGCATTGATGGCGACATGATAAAAACCCGTCTTCCACTGTTCCTGCTTGGCTCGGGTCGCTTCTGGCGTGACCAGCATGACCAGTTTCGGATGGGTCTTGAATAATTCCGACATCACCTGAACCATACTCGGACGAGGCTCCCCCGGCTGTTTAGGTCGGCGATCAATACCGATTCCACCCATAGCTCGAACAAAAGGCCCCAATGGAAACTTCATATAACTGTCTTTAATGGTTAAGCGAACATTCACCCCTAATGCTTTCAAAGCCAGACGCGCATAAAGTGCATCCCAATTACTGGTATGTGGCGCAGCAATCATGACACATTGATCTAAATCTAATGGCCAGTGATTGTCAATTTCCCAACCCAGCATGTTCAGGCTTTGTTCTGCTAACTTCTCAAACACGTCACGCACCAATTCAATTCAAAATTGCGCGAATTTTAACAACCTAAGCAAATATAGATAGCGCAAAGAGATCAATAAATAACCAATTAATCTATATTTGTATAATTATATTTTTCAAATGAAAGATTAATTTATAGTTCTAATATTTGATCCCTACTGATCAATAAGTCATAAAACGGCTTTATGCTCTTAGCTCTAAAATGGAGCGAAATAAAGGAATATTCAGACCTTGAAAGCCCTGCAACAGGCTGGCAAAATCAAGTATGTATCTCAAATATTATGACAATCATCTTATTATTAACTGTAGATAATAAGCACTCATTCTACTCAAAGTAGGCCAAATAATTTGGCTAAACTCGATTAAATTTTAAAGTTAAATTTAACTATTTTAATCAACATGTTCAAAATGACTCGTACAGCCCATCAATAAATGCATCAGCTCGATTTGCGAACAACAGTGGGTTTTTTCATAGATATTTTTAAAATAAGTCCGAACCGAACTAAGGGTAATGCCACACTGCTCTGCAATGTCTTCTATTTTATATCCATTAATCAACAACTCACATAAATCAAATTCCCGTTTAGAAAGTTGATAGCACTGTTGTAGATAAGCTCTTGAAAGTGAATAATGCTGGTTTTTATGGGTCATAAATAATGCAACCTGATGTTGGGCAGACTGTAAATGTTGCATATTTCTTAATTTCTTAAAGGGCACCACTGTAAGCATGAGTTGCGCGCCCGTAGTATCACTTAGCGCCAGAACCCCGCCTGCTTCTGTGTGAATAGCCGTATCTTCGAGTAAAGCAGTTTCCAGCAATTGATCGAGACGTATCTGCTGCCCAGGAGCGGCTTTCAGACGATTATGCATATCTAAATCAAGACATGAACTTTGATCTAGCATCTTTTGTGCAACCGGATTGGAATAGCTTAAACACAAATTTTGGTCCAGCAGTAAAATTCCTGTCTTGAAATTATCCAATACCGTATACAAGCTTAAATTATCTTGCTGGATGACATTGATTTGCCGATGAATTTGCAAAGCCCGACGTAAATGGAGACTGATACGCCTTAAAAAATCCAGCTCAACCTGCGCAAAAGGCTGCACTTCGCGTGTACGATGAATACCCAATACTGCCCAACGATAATTCCCCCGATCCAGCAGTACTCCTGCCAGATGACAGATACCACTCGGTTTTAAACATTTTTCATAGAATACATAGTGATCGGTTCCCGGATGCTGGGCATAATGCTGACAGCTTTGACTTAATGCCTCTCCTATCTCGCTTCCATTCCATAATGGCATATGCAGTTTCATATCAACTACTCTGATCCGGTCATCTTGATAAGCGGCCAGAGTTTCATTTGGGATATTATGCGTATACACAAAATCATAACCTGGATTAAGCTGATCCAGACCGGTAAAAATTGCGCTCTTGCTTTTAGTATGGTTCACAATATCTTTGATTACGTCCAGCCATAGATTCGGCAATAAAGCAGCATCATAAATTTTTGCGATCAGATTATTTTCTCGTTCTAACTTCATTATCCTCTGCTCTTTATCATTATCATTATTTTCTTAATAATAGCGTTCAGAATCCCAGAACGAAACAGCATAAAATTACTTTGAACTTTGATAAAAATTATTTAATTCTATTCAACTAGGAGTAACTTCAGCCTCATTCACCTAATGAATCAAACATTAACAGGATTGCCCTAGTTATCTGTACAGACTACTTTTAAGCTAAGTGGTAGCAACTAAATCAATAAGGTCTGAACAATGAAAAAACTACCACTTATTGCAGCGACAGCAGCCACTCTTGCAGTAGCCTTAAGCGCATGTTCAAAGCCAAATAATAATGAACCGATGAATAATAATGCTGAATCAAGCCCGGCAACCATGGAACAAAACACCGCAGATACCAACATGACTCGTGCTGATAGCGCAGAAACCTCACTAGACTGGGCGGGTGAATACGAAGGTGTTTTCCCTTGTGCGGACTGTGAAGGAATTAAAGTCGAATTAGACCTGCATCCAGATAAAACTTATGAGCTCAATGAAGAATATTTGGGTAAAACTGGAAAGAATGAGTTTGAGACTAAAGGAAGTTTCAGTTTTGACCCTCAAGATCCGTCTATCATTACTCTAGATAACCATGCTGACAATCGTAAGTTTTTTGTGGGTGAAAATTTTATTGAAGCACGTGATGTAGAATCAGGTAAAAAAATTGACAGTAATTTAAATTATAAATTAGTTAAAAAATCTGCATCTTAATTTTGTAAACATATAAAAAAATCCCCGCAATTGCGGGGATTTTTTAGTTTCAATCAGGCTAAGCTTAAATTATTTACCGCCAAACACATATGAAACACCTACACGACCACCAACTTCGCTACCACCGAAACCTAGTGCAGCGCTTAGAGAAGTACGGCCATCAGCAAGAACACTTGCAACACCTAGAGCAGCAGCAGATTCACCTTCATAGTGACCTACACCGCCAAACACTGCGTACTGACCAGCACCGATGTTAGGAATTTGTTGTTGAGTCGCTAACGCGATAGCGATACCACGGTAAGAAGTCTTCTCTACATCATCAATACGGCTGTTCAATTGACCAACACGGCTATTGAATCCTGCAACTGCATTATCAGTATAAGCATTTGCAGAGGCTAAAGTTGCTGCATCCCCCTCTACAGCTGCAGCACGAATCGCCTGACGGTCTGTTGCCGCTGCTGTTAAACCTGCATCAACTGCAGCTACAGCTTCGGTTACGAATGTTTGATTTGCAGCTAATTGAGTTTCAACTTGTGCCACAACTTCCTGAGTTGCTTCACCTACAGAAGTTTGAATATTTTGAACGATACTTACACCACCGATCTGGAAGTCAGCAGCATTAATTACGCCTGTAGTGTTGATACCATCTGCATTTACTTCTGTGAACTTATCTGCTTTACCAGTTTCTTTTTGAGAAACAACTACACCATAAGTATTTTTACCATCTTCAGATTTTACAATACCAGTAGTTACTGATTGGGAAGATACTTCTGTAGTTGTACCTACATCACCTAAACCGAAACGGTCGCCTTCTTCAAAAATGCCACCTGCAACTGCGCTACTTATAAGCACATTTGTTGCGCTTGCTTGAGTACTTTTAGATTCGCCATAAACAACTGCGTTAGAATTAACACTCTTAGTTACCGTCGTACTTTCAGTTGTACCAGTAGCAACGTCTGCTACACCTGTCGCATATTGTGTAAGTGTGCTAATTTTTGCATTTGATGCAGAAACAGTCCCATCTTGATTTACTTGATACAGCCCCTTACCTACAAGTTCAAAATAGGTATTATCTTTGTCATCTCGGTATGAACGTGTTTCGAACTTTTCTACATCAGCATTTGGTTTTGTGATGGAAGCTGTCACAGTACCTTTAGTAGCATCAATCTCTATATTATCGTAAGCCTGCCCATCAAAATCTGATACAGAAGCTAGACCCAAGCCATTATGTGTTAATGCAGCACCAGTACCTGTAACTTTACCATTAGCAGCAAAGTCAAGGTTATAGGCTAAAACTCCGTGAGTTTCCAACTGCGTATTAGATTTACCAGTTAATTCATTTGGTAAAGCGCCAGCTACTAAAGTATTAACAGTACCAGTATTTACTTGGTTGCCACCTTCTGCATTATATGCTTTCACTTCGATAACAACATTACCATCAGCACTAATGAATGTACCTTCTACAAATTTCTTTTCATATGCAGCAGTACCTGTTTGGTTTTGAGATTGAGACCAAACATGCAGAACACCTTCATCATTATTGTTAGGCGTAATACCATGATCAACTACACCACCAGCATCAGAATCGGTTTGAGAGTCTACTTGACCCCCTAACGCTAATTCATAACCTGCAGGTAATTGACCATTTGCTACAACCGAACCAAATTCGTATCTATTTGTATCTTCATTAAATTCAAGGTTCCAGTACTCATATCCCTCATTACCATTGGCTAACTTAAGTACCACATCACCTTCAGCATTCTGATAAACCCAAGCATCTGCTTTCACTGGATCAGGTAAATTATTAAGTGCTGCATTTGTAGAAGTGAAAGCTGCAAATGCTAAAGTTGCTGCCAATAATGTCTTTTGAAATTTCATATAAATTTCCTTCAATTTTTATAAAAAGACTGGTCTACCCTAGGATTGATGTAAACCAGCAAAACTGATTTGAATGTCTGGTTGTTCTGGAGACTGCCATCCACTACAAACCGCTGTCATAGCGGTTCTGCAGCAATAATAAACAAAAAGAAACAATAATATCAATCAATATTTGATTTAATTTTAAAGTAATAATTAACTAGATATATTAATAAAAAATAAATATTTAATAATTTCAATTGTTTAATTACAAAAAATGATACATAAAAAAATATATATAAATCGAAAGTTGATATAGATTTGTGGGAATTTTAATAATTAAGTTAAACTAATAAATAACCGTGGTATCTAAATAGTCCTTTTCATCTTAGGAGGGCCCTACAAAAAGGAGGTGATGCTTTGATAGAGATCACAAATTTGTTTTTTATTTAACATATTTCTTGTTTTTTGATTAATTTAACTTTAAAGCTACAATTTAATAAACAAATAATTGTACAAAAAGTATAAAATATAAAAAGGTATAAGATTTATTTTGGATTATGAGTAATCAACAAGAAAAAAAGCTATTTGCTGAACGATTGAATAAAGCTTTGCTGGAAGCAAAGCATCCTATTAGTCCCACTTACTTGGCGAATGAATTTAACAACCGTTACAATGGTCAACCTATCAGTGTACAGTCAGCCAATAACTGGTTATTAGGTAAAGCAATTCCTAATCAGGATAAGTTAGCCATATTAGCCTTATGGTTAAATGTATCTAATCAATGGTTACGTTTTGGAGACATTGATCAAATAAATACACCTAATAGTAATTCATTAGAGTCAATGGATTTAGATTTTCTATTGAAATTCAGAAGATTAAGTAATTCTCAAAAGAAACTGGTTACTTCATTGATAGATGAAATTCTAAGATAATTTATTATGTAGAAGCTTCATATAATGTTGCTTCTCCTTCCTGTAGATCTCAAGCAAATCTTCATATTCTCTTATTTTTGCATATAATCTTTTCAGCTCATTTTTTTTAATGACCACTGAATCTATAGGATCATAACAAGTTCCTAAACATGCCTTTTTTTTCTGTTCCATACTTAAAATAATAAATCAATATTTGATTAAATCATAAACCATCTACAATAAAAAACCAATAAAAAAGCCACAAAAATATACTTTTGTCTATAAAACTGTGACCTGGTTCATAAGCAAAAAAACAATTTCAATCAATCACTTAATTTTACTTATTAAAGGAAACCATATTTTTTAATCAAAAAATCCCCGCAATTGCGGGGATTTTTTTATGAAATGATCAGCTGATGAATTACATCATACCGCCCATACCACCCATACCACCCATATCAGGCATCGCAGGTTTGTCTTCTGGAATATCAGTGATCATGCATTCAGTTGTTAACATGAGGCCAGCTACAGATGCAGCGTGCTCAAGTGCAGAACGAGTTACTTTCGCTGGGTCAAGAATACCCATCTCTAGCATGTCACCGTATTCGCCAGTTGCAGCGTTGTAACCAAAGTTACCTTCGCCATTTTTAACAGCGTTGATCACTACAGAAGGCTCATCACCCGCGTTAGATACAATTTGACGAAGCGGTGCTTCGATCGCGCGGCGAAGAATGTTGATACCTACATTCTGGTCATCGTTCGCGCCTGTTACACCTTCAAGTGCTTTAGCTGCACGTACCAGAGCAACACCACCACCAGCAACAACACCTTCTTCAACTGCAGCACGAGTCGCGTGAAGCGCATCATCTACGCGATCTTTCTTCTCTTTCATTGCAACTTCAGTTGCAGCACCGATTTTGATGACAGCAACCCCGCCAGCAAGTTTCGCTACACGCTCTTGAAGTTTTTCTTTGTCATATTCTGAAGTCGACTCTTCAATCTGTGCACGGATTTGCTGTACACGCTCAGAAATCTGAGTTGCATCACCAGCGCCATCAACAATTACAGTATTTTCTTTAGATACAGTTACTTTATGTGCAGTACCCAAGTGATCAAGTGTTGTTTGATCAAGCTGCATGCCGATTTCTTCAGAAATTACAGTACCGCCAGTCAAGATCGCGATATCTTGAAGCATCGCTTTACGGCGATCCCCAAAACCAGGCGCTTTCACTGCACATACTTTGATGATGCCGCGCATGTTGTTTACCACAAGTGTAGCCAGTGCCTCACCTTCAACATCTTCAGCAATGATCAGCAGCGGTTTGCCAGTTTTTGCAACAGCTTCAAGTACAGTGATCAGTTCACGGATATTACCGATTTTCTTATCAACAAGAAGAATGAACGGATTTTCAAGTTCTGCTGTCAAAGTATCTTGTTTGTTTGCAAAGTACGGAGAGATATAACCGCGATCGAACTGCATCCCTTCAACTACATCCAGCGAATCCTCGAAGCCTGAACCTTCTTCAACCGTGATCACGCCTTCTTTACCTACTTTTTCCATCGCTTGCGCAATCAGCTGGCCTACAGTCGTATCAGAGTTAGCAGAGATCGAACCTACTTGTTCAATAGCTTTAGAGTCTGATGCTGGTTTTGCAGTTGCCTTGATGTTTTCAACAACAGAACGTACTGCAATATCGATACCGCGTTTCAAGTCCATTGGGTTCATACCCGCAGTTACTGACTTGATACCTTCGTTCAAGATTGCTTGAGCAAGAACAGTCGCAGTCGTTGTACCGTCACCTGCGATGTCATTGGTCTTAGAAGATACTTCGCGAACAAGTTGAGCACCCATGTTCTCGAACTTGTCTTTTAAAGTAATTTCTTTGGCTACAGTAACACCATCTTTAGTGATGTGCGGCGAACCAAAAGAACGGTCGATGACAACATTACGGCCTTTAGGACCAAGCGTAACTTTTACTGCATCTGCAAGGGTGTTTACACCAGCAATCATTTTTGAACGAGCTGAATCACCAAATTTTACGTCTTTAGCTGACATATTTGACTCCGAATATTATTGTATCTTTACAAAATCTGATTTGGAACGAATAAAACTTTTTAGCGTAGATTAAGCTTCTAATACTGCTAAAATGTCAGATTCTTTCATGATTAAAAGCTCTTCACCGTCTACTTTTACAGTAGTACCTGCATACGTACCGAACAATACTTTGTCGCCAACTTTTACATCTAGTGCACGTACACCATTGTCGGTGATTTGACCATTACCAACTGCAATAACTTCCCCTTGAGCAGGTTTTTCAGCAGCCGAACCAGGAAGTAAAATCCCTCCCGCTGTTTTAGTTTCTTCTTCAACACGACGAATAACAACGCGATCATGTAATGGACGAATGTTGCTCATAAATAACTCCATCAGACTAAGTCTTTTTTAAGGTCACTGATGACGACTTAATTATTCCATGGGTCATCATCAAAAATTTTTGATGTCACTTTTATGGAGATGGAATAAAACGCTTCAAGGGCAAAAATGAAAAAAAATTGGTTTTTTTTAAAGAATTCTTAATTTTCGTCTATTTCTTGGACAGATCAGCTTTAAACACAAAAGATTGTGCCATTTCATCGAACAGATATTGAGAAATGTTTCCTGTGGCATCAATCAGGTTAAAGCTATTAGGTTCATTTTGATGCAGACGATTTGAGGCAGAAGTCCCCGCATGTACATCGTAAACTGGATGATCCAATCCTAGCTCAAATATCTGGTTCAGATCATAAGTCGCCGGTTGATGCAGATGTCCATGCAACACACCAAACAGGCCATGCTCCGCCCAGGCTTGTAACGCAATTTTAGCCATCAGTGGGCTGTCCTTGAAACCGCGCTTGTTTTGAGAAGGCACATAAAAAGGTTGATGGCTGACAATGATTTTTAGTTTGGAAACCGGCGCTTGGGCCAGTTTTATATCAATACGTTGAATCTGCTCAAGCGATAAATGTCCTTTGGTATGATACCGGCGTCGAATTGAATTCACGCCAATCAGGTAAAAGTTTTCTGTTTCAAACACCGGCTCCAATTCACCAAAAAAAATCTGGTAGCGGGTGAATGGATTGAAAAACCGATTCCACAAATGATAAAGCGGAATATCATGATTACCTGGAATTACCATATAAGGTGTATCGAGTTGATCCAGAAATTTCTTACAGTCAAAGAACTGACCAAAACGCGCACGTTGCGTCAGATCACCACTCACCACTACCGCCTCCAATGGGTGAGACTGGCAAAATTGCTGAATCGCTTTTAAACACTCCGGTCTTTCTGTACCAAAATGCAGATCAGAAAGATGTAGAATCATGCGGCACCATTACATTTAAAGCATTTTTTAAAACTGAAATATTTAGAGGAGGTGTCATTTCTACAGTCTCCCCATCTATGGCAATCATCAGCTTGTTACGTCTAGATTCAATCCGTACCTGATCCGCAGCAAAACTATACACATCAGATGCTTCATCAATCTTGCCCCGGACGAGCTGATATACCAGCTTAAACAACGTCATTTTGTCACTTTTAGCGACTACGACACCGGCAACCTTTCCCTGTTCCGCAGCCTGAGCAATCCGCATTTTCATTTCGGCCAGTTGTAGTGGATTATTACCAAAAAAAATCAAGGGAGTTTTAACCGGGTATTTTTTTTGATCTACCCAGATTTTGAGTTTTAATTCTTTGCGATCGCGAATCAGCACATCTAGCGCAGAGGTATAGGCATGGATAGGTAGCCGTCCAAAGATCCGGTTGTAATCTTCACGCTTTTTAATAAATAAAGGATAGAGTCCCAAACTGGCATTATTCAGGTAAATTTCCTGATTAATGCGAGCGACATGAATGGATTTAATCTGACCTGTGGCAATGACTTGTGCGGCTTCAACCAAGTCCAAAGGAATACCCAGCAACCTTGCTACATAATTAAAAGTACCTAAGGGCAAAATACCTACCGGAATCTGCGTTTCAAGCAAATGTTTTGCGACAGAGTTCAATGTTCCATCTCCACCAGCTGCGACCACTACCCCAGGTTCGACAGACTGCTGATGGCGCAGCAAAACTTCGGCCATAATTGTTATAAATTGCTGTGAATCATTGATTTCATAGCTTTTAATCTGATAACCATGCGTTGAAAAAATTTCCATCAATTGCTTATAATTTTCTTGCTGATCGAGTAAACGAAAACCAGAATTATGATTATAAATAATCGATAAGGGTTTAGATTGATTAGACATTTTTTGTTCAGATTAATGTAGACCTATTGGCATTTTGTCCAATTCATACACAATTAATAGTGGCTTTATGTAAAATTCAAATAGTGACCATTTATTTAATCAATAACAAACAAGATTAAATCATTTTATTTATATTATTGATTTTAAATAAAATAATTAAAATAAATACCATACATAAAATTAATAAATATTATATTAAGTCTTTGAATTTATTTGCATCTAACTGTTTTTTCTATATTTAAATTGAAAATAACATAATATTCCAAATAAGATCCAACGCTTCTTTGGTCTTATTTTTTTTACGATTTTATGCTTTAATACAGCCACTTTTTTTTCATATTTCATCTGGCCAGTATTTTATTGACCAGATTGTACTTTGTACAACATTTTGTACACATTTGAGATAGGCCTCACCATGACCCAAGTGAACGCACCAGAATTCGTTCGTCACCCTAAGCTTATTGCGTGGGTGGAAGAAATTGCTAAATTGACAAAACCAGCAAAAATTGAATGGTGTGACGGTAGCGCAGAAGAATATCAACGTTATATCGACTTGATGATCGCTAACGGCACAATGCAAGCACTTAACCAGGAAAAACATCCGGGTTCTTATCTTGCAAATTCTGATCCTTCTGACGTTGCTCGTGTTGAAGGTCGTACTTATATCTGTTCAGAAAACAAAGAAGACGCTGGTGCGACCAATAACTGGGAAGCACCTGCTGAAATGCGTGCTCGCCTGAACGGTTTGTTCGACGGTTCTATGAAAGGCCGTACTTTGTACGTTGTACCTTTCTCTATGGGTCCTTTAGGTTCTCATATTGCACATATCGGTATCGAACTGACTGACTCTCCTTATGTAGCAGTCAGCATGTCTAAAATGGCTCGTATGGGTAAAGCTGTTTATGACGTTTTGGGTACTGATGGCGAATTTGTTCCATGTGTACACACAGTTGGTGCACCTTTAGAAGAAGGTCAAAAAGACGTTGCCTGGCCTTGCAACCCTGAAAAATGGATCGTGCATTATCCAGAAACGCGTGAAATCTGGTCTTACGGTTCTGGTTACGGCGGTAATGCATTGCTTGGTAAAAAATGCCTCGCTTTACGTATTGCATCTTATATGGGTCGTCAACAAGGCTGGTTAGCTGAACACATGCTGATCCTTGGCGTGACAAATCCACAAGGCGAAAAACACTACATCGCAGCTGCATTCCCATCTGCTTGTGGTAAAACAAACTTCGCGATGCTGATTCCACCAGCAGGCTACGAAGGCTGGAAGATTGAAACTGTAGGTGACGATATTGCCTGGATCAAACCAGGTGAAGACGGTCGTCTATACGCAATCAACCCTGAAGCTGGTTTCTTCGGTGTAGCGCCTGGTACGAATACCAAGACCAACCCGAACTGTATGGCTACACTGCACAAAGACGTGATCTATACCAACGTTGCTGTGACTGACAACGGCGAAGTTTGGTGGGAAGGTCTGACTAAAGAAGCACCTGCTAACCTGACCAACTGGAAAGGTCAACCACACACTGGCGAAGAAAAAGCAGCGCATCCAAACGCTCGTTTCACCGTTGCTGCTGGTCAATGCCCTTCTATCGATGCTGATTGGGAAAATCCAGCGGGTGTTCCAATTTCTGCGTTCATCTTCGGTGGTCGCCGTGCAGACACAGTACCGCTAATTTCAGAAGCTATTGATTGGGTTGATGGCGTGTATAAAGCTGCAACCATGGGTTCTGAAACCACTGCCGCTGCTGTTGGTCAACAAGGTGTTGTTCGTCGTGACCCATTCGCGATGCTGCCATTTGCTGGCTACAACATGGCTGACTACTTCACGCATTGGTTAGAAATGGGTGAGAAAGTGGGCGAGAAAGCTGCTGCTGCAGGCAACAAGCTTCCAGGTATCTACAACGTGAACTGGTTCCGTCGTGATGCTGAAGGCAACTTCGTATGGCCTGGTTTCGGTCAAAACATGCGTGTTCTTGAGTGGATCATTGACCGTTGTGAAGGTCGTGCGACTGCTGTTGAGACTCCAATTGGCCGTGTTCCAACTTACGAACAGTTGAACTGGAACGGTACTGATTTCTCTAAAGAACAGTTTGACCTGGTAACTTCTCAAGACAAAGATCAATGGATCAAAGAGCTTGAAAGCCACACTGAATTATTTAACAAATTAGGTGATCGTTTACCTGAAGCGTTGAAAAAACGTCAAGCTGAATTACTTGAAGCTGTTAAATCTGCTTAAGTGCTGATTTAATTTAAGAAGGTCGCGTAAGCGGCCTTTTTTATTAGGTGTCTAAACAATTGATCACAATTCGCCAGATCAACAGATCTGGCAAACTATGGCATACTCGGGACAATACATCAGGGAATATAACTATGAATAAAACCACAATTTTTTTAGGATTAGGTCTCAGCAGTCTACTCATCAGCGCATGCCAGACAGCACCACAACAATTTAATGGCCAGACAGGTTATGAAGTCCTGGAGCGTTCAGAAAATGCTGCGACCCTGAGCTATACACTCGCAGGACGACCAAGCCAAGATAAAAACCGCCTGCAAGCCGCTTGCAGACAGGTTTTAGGCAACTCTAAAACTTATAATATCCAGATTCTAAGCATAAATGAAATTCCCAACCCCACTGCGGAACAAGAACAATATGGCCGACAATTAGGGAACAGCCGTACGCAAATCAGCTTAAGCAATACACCTGATTTATATAATAGCGATAACCCCGGTGCACGCGAAGCCTTAGATGCCCGCCCGACGATCATGCGTGTGATTCGTTATACTTGCTCTTAATCACTGATACTTATTTAAAATGAGGCAATAAAAGGGCTAACAACCCTTTTATTTTTTAACTTTAAAGGGTTTTATAAAAACTGACATTACGAAACTCGGGTGACTCATCTAAATCTGGCCAGGTCGTTGCGCTGCGTTCCTCCAGTTTTTCGTATTGGGGATGGCTAAAGTTTTTGACCCGACTATCTGCAACCCATACCTCAGGTGCAAATTTTAAAAACTCGTCCAAGAAGAAACGGTTGCACTGGTCATACAGGACATCAGCGGCCAGCAAAATGTCTACCTGCTCTGCCTTATACAAATCATCCAGATATTCAAGCTCGACATCATTCAGCTCAGCATTGGCGCGACATGCCTCCAGACTGACCTGATCGATGTCACAACAAATCACACGTTTCGCGCCCGCCATTTTTGCGGCAATTGCTACTACACCCGACCCTGCACCAAAATCCAGCACCACCTTATCTTTGACATGATGCGGTTCTGCCAGTAGCCACTGTGCCATTGCCAAGCCTGAAGCCCAACAAAAGATCCAGTATGGCGTATCGTTCCAGATGCGACGGATGATTTCATCATCCAGCTTATCTGTCGGAAATACTGGCGGAATCAGCCAAAGTGAAATTGGCGTTTCAGGCAATTGCTGTGCCAGCAACTCACAACCGGGAATTACCTCATGCAAGGGTTGAAGTAAATGATCAGGGGCTTTGGGGAATTGAAAAGTACAGCTCATTGGATTTCTTTTAATTGGTATTTATATCTTTGAAGAATCTCCCCTAGCCCCTCTTTAAAAAAGAGGGGGAAACTCCATCCAAAAATAGTGATCAGAGTTCCCTCCTTTGAAAAAGGAGGGTTAGGGAGGATTTAAAATTAACCTAGCGCTTTTTCAGCAGCTTCAACCGTTTGACGAATCAAGGTGGTAATGGTCATAGGACCTACACCACCTGGAACTGGCGTGTAAGCAGAAGCTATTTCTTCAATACCTTGTAACTGGATATCCCCCACACCACCGCCATCACGTGGATGGAAACCGGCATCTACAACTACTGCACCGGGTTTGATCCAGTCTTTCTGAATCAGCTCAGCCTTACCTACCGCACCAACAATGATATCTGCTTGCTTCACGAAGCTTGCAAGATCTTGAGTACGTGAGTGGCAAATGGTCACAGTTGCATTGGCTTCAAGCAGCATTGCTGCCATTGGTTTACCCAAAATTGCAGAGCGACCAACCACTACCGCATGTTTACCAGCAATTTCAATGTTGTTTTCTTTCAGGATGGTCATGATGCCTGCAGGCGTTGCAGAACCATAAGCTGCTTCACCCATTGCCATACGGCCGTAGCCCAGACAAGTGACACCATCTACGTCTTTTTCAAGCGAAATTGCATCAAAACATGCACGCTCATCAATTTGCGCAGGAACCGGGTGTTGGAGCAAAATACCATGTACATCTGGGTTTGCATTTAGTTTTTCAATTTCAGCAAGTAATTCTTCAGTAGTGGTCTCCTTAGGAAGTTCCACTTTAAGTGAATCCATACCAACACGGCGGCAAGCATTGCCTTTCATGCGAACATAAGTAGCAGATGCACCATCGTCACCTACCAAAATCGTCGCAAGAATTGGAGTACGACCTGATTTTGCTTTCAGCGCTTCTACGCGAGTAAACAAGTCAGCTTCTATTTGCTTCGCCAATGCACGACCGTCTAGAACTAATGCCACAGCATTTCTCCCAAGTGTTGATATGAATCAATTTTGCACATTCTACATGATAATGCTAAATATTTTCCGCCAGATGCTGTTTTTATGCGCATACGAATGAATACACTATTGTTTTTTTTTCTGAGCTTGATAATATACGCATCAACAAGACGCGGCGGGGTGGCAGAGTGGTCATGCAGCGGACTGCAACTCCGTGGACGCCGGTTCGATTCCGACCTCCGCCTCCATCTTGTTAAAGCCCGAGTGGTGAAATCGGTAGACACAGGGGATTTAAAATCCCCCGCCCACAAAGCGTGCCAGTTCGAGTCTGGCCTCGGGCACCATTCTTCTACTACAGAAAGATGGTGCAAATAAAGAACCCAGCGAAAGCTGGTTTTTTTATGCCTTTAATTTAGTTATTCCAAAAAATGAGTAAGTCTAAATTTCCTGTTTAAGTTTCATTACCTATTATGCCACCCTGCTTTCATTTAAAATATCATCCGGCAGAGCGTAAATATCCTTGCAGATCCTGTTCCAGTTTTTGCTGAAAATGAATTGGTTCAATGATTTTCACATAAGGTAACCAGTAACGCACCAAAGGCAGTAACTGCATTTCATGACGAATCTGGCAACTAATCAATAATTCTCCAGACTCCAGCTCCTGCTCAATCTGCTGTTCCGGAAATAAACGGCGCTCTTTAAAAAATACTGTGACTGCAGGCTGTACCTTGACCAAAACCTGCTGTTTTTGCCGTCCAAACCAGATACTGTCTTCATCTGTTAGCATTTTCAGTACTTCAGAATCATGCTCAAAACTTTCAGCCTCGAAGACCAGTTTTACCTGCTGCAACTGGCTTAGGCGATAGGTTTTCAACTCGCCCTGTATCACACCAGCCAAGTACCAGATACCATGATGATGAATCAAGCGATAAGGCTGGATAATTTGCACTTGATCTGAATAGAGTAGCTCAATCTGCTGACGTTTATAGATCGCACCTGCAAGCAGCTTGAAATGTTCGGCAAACTGTTTGGCATCTTCAAAATAGTAGCCTTTTGCCGAAAATACCTGATTTGCCCGCTCATCCAGCAGTTCACGTATAAAAGACATATCCAGTGTCGGGTACAGATCACTGATCCCGGACAATTGGGCAAAATTCTGGATATCCTGTAACTTGAAACGTCCTAAATAGGAAGGTTCAAGATAATAGCGTTTTGTATTTTCATCCTGTATCAGCGGCAAATAAGAATTAAGGCGATCAAAATCACGCTCAATCGTTCGGGTGCTCACCTGAAATTCTCGTGCCAACTCCTGCACATTTAACTGATGCCCTATATTAAGTTTGGTTAAAATACTGGCCAAACGTTCTGCAAGGCGCTCATGCGTTGACGCATTGCCCTTCATAAATCCCCTCTTTCGCTATTTTTAGCGCAATGCATACTCTGCTTAGAATTTTTAAATTATGGGAAAATTATACAGCTTAATAAAAATGAGATTAGAGTTAATTACTTCAACTTAAGGCTAATAGGCACAGTCTTTTTAAGCTTTTTTACGGCGTTTAAAAGCAGATTTAGAACTTTTCCGGTTAAGCCGTTCCATATAGCGTTCCAGATGCAGCATGGCCTGATACAGCTTGTGTAAATCCGAACGGATGAACTGATTAAGAATAATGACTTTATGTAACCGCTTTAATGCCCGAAAGCCGTGTTCACGCGTATAGGGAGCTGACACTATTTTCATCATATACTTCCTCTTGTTATGTGATATTTCATTCAATACCAAACAATTTAGTCAGGTTAATTTTAATTGTTAATTTACTCCCCAGTTTCGACAGGTTGTGTCGAACAATTAACATTTTTACCATTTTTTAAAATTTAAACCCCTATATCAATCAATTAATTTAAATTGGTTGTCATTTTTTATGCAAAATAAAAGCCAACACAAGTTGGCTTTTATTGTTTTTAGTATTCTAATCACAAGAATAATTAGATGATTTCCACCACAATTTTTCCAATATGCTCACCCGTATCCATGGCTGCATGCGCCTCCTGAATCTGGTCAAACTTAAAGGTCTGATAAATCATTGGCAGACATTCGCCTTGTGCCCATAAGGGTGCCACATGCGTTTTCAAACCTTGTGCAATTTCAGCTTTTTCAGCCGTGCTACGTGCACGCATTGTTGAACCGGTAATAGTCAGACGTTTCATCATGATCTGACCCAGTTTCACTTCCTTAGCCTTGGCACCACCTAAAAATGCGATATATACCAGACGGCCATCACGGCGGAGCAAATTCAAATTACGCTCTAAATATGGCGCACCGACCATATCCAGAATCACATCTACACCTGCCTTATCCGTTGCTTCATTAATGACCTGCTCAAAGTCCTGAGTCTTGTAATTGATTCCTGTGGTTAGATGTGAAATCGCCTGGATTTTTTCGTCACTACCTGCTGTGGCAAAGGTTTTAATCCCCAAGGATTTACATAGCATGAGTGCCGTGGTTCCAATCCCACTGGTTCCGCCATGCACCAGTACCGTTTCTCCTGCCTTGGCTTTACCCATCTGGAACACATTTGCCCACACCGTAAAGAAGGTTTCAGGAATCGCGGCGGCCTGCACAAAGCTCACGCCTTCAAGAATATTTAAAGTCTGGCTTTCAGGTACGACGCAATATTCTGCATAGCCACCACCATTGGTCAGGCCACAAACCTTGTCACCGACTTTAAACTGACTTACACCAGTTCCGACCGCAACCACTTCACCTGCCACCTCCAGACCTGGAACAGGAGTCACGCCTTTTGGCATCGGGTATAGACCCTGACGCTGCAAGATATCCGGACGGTTAATCCCAAAGGCATGAACCTTGACCAGCACCTCGTCAGCTTTGGGTTCAGGAATAGCAACTGTTTCATAAGCGAGTTTATCCACCCCACCCGGTTCTGTAATAATGACGTGTTGCATGTTTTGTTGCGACATGGATTGTTTCCCTAACATTGATGTTTTATCTCTCTTAAACTTATTTGAACATAGAACGCTTATGGATTGAAGGCTAATGGACTTATGTATAATCTTTGGGGTATTTTATAAATTGATATCAAGCAGACCATGACTATTATTATTCAAAAAGTTGAAACAGAAGATATAAATCCAGTTCTAGACATCTGGCTACATGCCTCCTTACAGGCGCATGCCTTTATTCCCGCAACATATTGGCAACAACAGCTGATTGCCATGCGTGATCTATATCTGCCTCTTTCTGAAAATTATGTAATCAAAGAAAATCATACAGTTATGGGTTTTGCCTCACTGCTAAGATCAGAGCAGGTATTGGCCGCACTTTTCATTGATCCCGCCCAGCAGGGCAAAGGTTATGGTGTACGTCTGCTGGATTTCCTGAAACAGCAATGTGAGCAACTGCATTTAAATGTGTATGCTGAAAATACCTCAGCAGTTCAGTTCTACCAGAAACAAGGGTTTAAAATGACCAGTCAAGGGATTGACCAGAATACCGGCCATGCAGAACTGGCTATGAGTTGGTGCAGGCCTTGATCCGGAACATATAAGGGCAATTTATGTCAGCAGTCATCCTTTATAATGAAGATAATTATAGCGATTTTGAATGGTATGAAGGCCTTGCGGTGATCCGCTTCTATGCAGACTGGTGCAAGCCATGTGTTCAAAACTTTCCTGTATTTGAACAACTGGCAGGGTATTATGCTGAGTACAAACCAACCATCAAGTTCGGCAAGATCAATGTCGATCAATCGCCAATTCTGACTTTACGCTATAACGTCTATGGCCTACCTTCCACCCTGATTTTTAAAAATGGCCAGATTATTCACCGTATTGCCGGTGTAAAAAATCTGACTGAAATGAAAGCCATTCTGTCTCAAGTAATGGACGAATCATCCAACTGATGCAAGCAGACCAATGCCCTATTTGGCAGATTGATTCGGCATCTGCACAAACTGCATCAGGAATTTACGCACCAGTGGGAGTACCACCAGAATCAGTGGAAATGCCATCAGCCATGACATGCTCCAGGCATGCAGCCACACTGAGATAAACTGATCACTCCAGCCTTTATTCAGTAGCAGATTAAAGCAGGAAATTGCACCACTCATAATACCGGAAAGGATCAGCGGCATGAGCCAGTTCAGATGTTTGGCATGAAATTTGGGAACTATATTTTTCATCATTTTACCTAATTTTTAAATCGTGAATCGAATTACAGACGTGTGATGTTTATTGCTGCTTGGTCGATCTGTTTTGCAATCTTTTGAATATCTTCAGTGCTTAATTCATCATCAAACAGTTTGTATCGCAATGCAGCTTTCAGACTTTCCATCGCAGTATTAATGTCGATATAACGCTCATCATCTTTAATCCGGCGACGGGTTTCAAACCGGCGAAGAACTTTTTGCAGGGTTTCCTGATAGCTTTCCAGATGCTTAAGACCTTCGTCAGTAATGTGATATTGCTTGCGCTCATCAGCACTCATAGTCACTTGTGTATATTGCTGCTCTTCCAAATAACTAATGGTTGGACAGATCGTGCCGGTGCTCGGCTTGTAGTTTCCGCCGACCAGAGCAGCCACTTCTTTAATAATGTCATAGCTAAACCTGGGTGCCTGGGCAATAAAATGCAGCACCAGCAATTTCATTTCACCTGCTTCAAACAGACGTTTGCGAAGTTTTGGAGAGTTTTCTTGTTCTTCTGAAATAACAGAGTGAGGACTTACAGGCATGGTTAAGATATATCTTAAATTTAATTAAGATATATCTTATTGAGAATTTAATTAAAATTCTAGTTCTAATTCAACTTTTATTTGATCAACTTAAGCATCTAGAAAACCATCATGAATAATTTTATTTCTCATTTCTTTTAGAAAAGTCAAACTTGATGATTCGGACTCAAATAAACTTCCACTTAATTCATTCAACCTCAATAGTTTTCTTTTACCATGTTTAATATCATATTTATAACATTCAAGCTTTTGATAAGAAGAAAGTGTTATAAATTAATTTTCTTTCAAATTGATATGCATAATCCATCAATAGAGAGTGATATTCTTCCACCCCATTCTTGTAAAAAGATTGATTATTATTTTGTTCACCCTTTACCTCATTTAAATTAAAGTACAACATTTCAATTTCTCTTTTTTAACAGATTAATTCTTAATTATTTCCGACTCAAAAATTCTTTTATCATCTTTTCACTTACATCTTCCGGATAACAAAGTGGTGCATATCCACCAGCGCGGTTATAAGCACTGCGTTTCCCACAACGGCTGCCATTACGTGCAGTATTGTAAGGGCATGGACAATTGCCCGGATAACTCTCAATCGACTGTTTAATAATCTTCTGCTTGATTGCTTCAACACTTTGACTACTCTGTTTGGCTTCAGCTCCAAAAGCTACACACAAACCAACCAGTAATAATAATTTTTTCATAAATACCCCCATCTAGGGAGCATTGTATTAATTGACTAGTAAATTGAAAGATCACATTTTGACTAATCGAATGATTTTCATGCAAACAAAATTTAGGCAATAAAAAACCCGCTTTACAGCGGGTTTCTCTAAAACCAATCCAGTCTTATAGACGAACCAGTTCCACAATTTTCTCAGCAAGTTCTTCAGCAGATTCCTGAGCAAAAGTAACATCTGTACCTTCAGTTGCATCAGTTACTACAATCACACCAGTTTCACGAACCAGCGTAACTTGATCAGCTGAAAGACCCGCTTTCGCAATCGCAACCACACCTTGCTGGATCAGCAGGCTTTCAAGTGCTTGAGCATTTTCCAGTGCCTTAGCAGACACAGTTACTGCGGCAGGTTTCTGACCTAAACGCGCAGCACGCGTTTCAGCCGTTACAGGCTCGTTGTGCGCAGTCCATTCCACTGCCGCCTCAACCATCCCCGCACCCACAGTCACGTTGCTTAGACGGTCAATAAAGATGAATGAGCCGGTGTAACGACTATCCTGATAACGGTCGAATACCACTGGCGCATCAAATTCGATAGTGACATCAGCAATTGCATTCAGCTCCAGTTGCTCTACTTCCATTTTTTCCAATGTATTAACATTGGTACGGTAGTGAATTTTCGCAACTTTTGCTGGAATGGTCTGAGTACCGAACTTCACGTTATAAAGTTTGCCAATGACTAGCGGCTGGTCATTCATCCAAACCACTGAGGCTCGCGCGGAACGTGAAATTAAAGGCTGCTCACCCGCTTTAACGAGAACGTTACCACGTGAAATATCAATTTCATCATTCAAAGTTAAAGTAATGGCTTGCCCCGCAACAGCGTGATCCAGATTACCATCAAAAGTGACGATTTCTTTGACTGTTGATTTCTTGCCAGATGGCAGCGCAACAATCTCATTACCAACTTTTATTTCGCCCAGTGCGATGGTACCGCAGAAACCACGGAAGTCGAGGTTCGGACGGTTCACGTACTGAACCGGAAAACGGAATTCATCTTTGCTGGTATTACGCGTAATTTCAACAGTCTCCAAAGTCTCCATTAAGGTTTGACCTTGGTACCACGGCATATTTGGTGATTTGTTAACGACGTTATCACCGTTGAGTGCAGAAATTGGCGTGAAAATAATATTTTCAGGCTTACGTTCACCCAACTGTTCAATGAACTTGTTGTACTCCGCCTGAATTTCATTGAAGCGTGCTTCAGAAAATTCAACCAGGTCCATCTTGTTCACGGCCACTACGATATTATGAATTCCTAAAAGACTCGCAATAAATGAGTGACGGCGGGTTTGGGTCTGCACGCCATAACGCGCATCAATCAGGATGATCGCAAGATCTGCTGTCGACGCACCTGTCGCCATGTTACGGGTGTACTGTTCGTGTCCCGGTGTATCAGCAATAATGAACTTACGTTTTTCAGTCGAGAAATAACGGTAAGCCACATCAATAGTAATGCCCTGCTCACGTTCGGCCTGTAAACCATCTACAAGAAGCGCCAGATCAGGTGCATCGCCAGTGGTACCGACTTTTTTCGAGTCACGGGTAACTGCCTGCAGCTGATCTTCATAAATCAGTTTTGAATCGTAAAGCAGACGACCAATTAAAGTTGATTTACCATCATCTACGTTACCGCACGTCAGGAAACGCAATAAGTCTTTATTTTCATGTTGTTTCAAATAACCCAAGATATCTTGGCTGATTAAATCAGATTGATGAGACATTGCTCAAAGCTCCACAAATACGTTGAAATCGGTTGCTAATCTTTAAATCCACCTGAATCCTCCTTTAATAAAGGAGGACTTTCCTCCAATCAATTTCTGGAGTTCCCCCTCTTTAGAAAAGAGGGGGGTTAGGGGGAGATTACGAGACTCTAGAAATAACCTTCCTGCTTTTTCTTTTCCATCGAACCTGCTTCATCATGATCAATCATACGGCCCTGACGTTCAGATGTGGTCGCTAAAAGCATTTCCTGGATAATTTCCGGCAAGGTGTTGGCTGTAGATTCCACAGCACCCGTAAGCGGGTAACAGCCTAGAGTACGGAAACGAACCGATTTCATTTGTGGTACTTCGCCTGGATTCAGGCGCATACGCTCATCATCCACCATGATCAGCGTGCCATTACGCTCAACCACTGGGCGTTCAGCCGCCAGATACAATGGCACAAGTTTGATATTTTCAAGATAGATATATTGCCAGATGTCGAGTTCAGTCCAGTTAGACAATGGGAATACACGGATACTTTCGCCTTTATTCACTTTACCGTTGTAAAGGTTCCACAGCTCTGGGCGCTGGTTTTTCGGGTCCCAACGGTGTTTAGAATCACGGAATGAATACACGCGTTCCTTCGCGCGTGACTTTTCTTCATCACGACGTGCCCCACCGAAAGCTGCATCAAACTGATATTTGTCCAGCGCCTGTTTCAGACCTTGGGTTTTCATGATGTCGGTATATTTTGAGCTACCATAGTCAAATGGATTTACGCCCGCATCACGGCCTTCCTTGTTCTGATGCACGATCAGATCAAAGCCATGTTCTTTGGCCATGTTGTCACGGAACGTGATCATGTCTTTGAATTTCCAGCCTGTATCTACATGCAGCAATGGAAATGGAAGTTTTGCAGGATAAAACGCTTTTAGTGCCAAATGCAGCATTACTGCTGAATCTTTACCGATTGAATACAGCATGACCGGATTTTCAAACTCGGCAGCAACTTCGCGGATGATATGAATACTCTCAGCTTCGAGCTGTTTGAGATGAGTAAGTCTTTCCTCATTTAACGACATGGACAACACCAGCTTAGAAAAACGTGTACTTATGACACTTTTGAAAATTTATATTCATTATAGTGATTTACCTATCCTATCCATTGCTTGTTTTATGATATTGATATATCAAAAGCTCATATAAAAATTCATCAATAATGAATATCAGTTTTTATGAATCAAGGTTTTGCATAACGCAGGCGTGGATATTTTGTAGTATTTATCTACGGCTACTCTGTCACCAAACCAATAAAATCATAGAAAAATAATCTAAAGTAGTGGTTCTCAAACAGTTGAAAAATTACTAGAGTAAGCTCAATTCTGCCCTTTCATATATGTTATTTATGCCCTATAGCGCTTTTGATCTCAGCACAGTAAAACAGCGCCTGGAACAGGCTCAGCTTGCCGGCTACATTTATCAGCACCAGCAGCATATTTTAGTTCTGCAAGAACCTTTTAGTGATGATGGCAAGCCCTTGAATATCTATCTGCAACATGAACTGACCGCAGACCAAATCGGATTGCAGTTTGCTTTACGTTTACATGAAGGTCATTGGGAATTTCTAGTGGGCATCACCTATAGCAACCAGAATGCAGCTTTCGAAATCGGTGTCAGCCATCTCAAAGGAGATCAAAAAGCCTTTAACTTGCTATATGCCTTTTATAATTATCCTAAAGCCTTCTATCTGGTGGCATTACCTTTAACGAGTAGCAGTCAAATGCTGGAGCAAACCCTGCAACAACAGCTCTTCAGTCAACCTGATCTGAACTTTCTGAATACCGCAGTCAAGGTCAATCCTAGGGGTGAACAGGTTAAATGGATGCAGCAGTATATTCTGCAACAGACCCTCGATATGAAAGTGCGAATTCAGACCGCCCTGCTCTAGCAGAATTAAACAGAAAATATAAAGATACTCGGGTTGAAGTATCTTTATGTTTTTCCCAGAAACATACAGACAACAGGCGTTACTTGCCATAATTTCTATGGAATTATTCCATTTCTCTATCAAAAATCTGATTCGCTTATAGTTTATTATTAATTTTAATAGTTCACTGATTATTAAATAATCTATATATTCAATCCCTGTTTATCAGGTTTTTTGTTATTTTTTTGCATACAAAAACTACAATTACTGCTATCGTAAGCCTGATAAAAAATTTCAGATACTTTTCCTAAAAACATAATTATAGAGATAAAAAATGTGGGAACTGTTTACACATCCATCCAATATCGTATTTAGCATCAGTTTAAGTCTAATGCTGATGTTTGCTGCACTTGAGTGCATTCTGCTGTTGCTCGGTGGCGGATCACAGCATATGTTTGAACAGTTTTTACCTGACGACCCCCTGCATCCGGAAATAAGTCCGGATCACCCTCCCGGTGTTTTCAGCAAAGTATTTGACTGGTTATATTTGGGACGTCTGCCTTTATTTATCTGGCTGATTATTTTTCTGACCAGTTATGGTTTGAGTGGTTTATTGATTCAGGGCATATTTGAACGCCTGACCAGCCAACTTTTCAGTGTCTGGCTGATTTCTCCAGCCTGCCTGTTTCTGTGTATGCCCGTAGTACGCTTTCTTGCCAAGGCGGCAAGCAAGCTTCTGCCTCAAGATGAAACTTCCGCCATTCATAGCGATGAACTGATCGGACGTACCGCGACCATTATCCTGGGAGACGCTAGAGTGAATTCTCCGGCACAGGCCAGAGTTCAGGACCAGTATGGGCAGACCCATTATGTGCTGGTTGAACCTGAAAGTAGTCAGACTTTAAATCAAGGCCAGGATGTGGTTCTGACCCAAAAAACTAAAAATGGCTTTCAAGCCATTGAACTTTAATTTTATTTAGCTAAAACTCAATTGAGACTTTATAACAATGTTAAAATTTGATTTATATAATATTTTAATTATTGCGGGAATTATTTTTGTAGCACTGGTGACCTTCGGTCTCATCATTGCACGCTTATACCGTCGTTCAAGCAAGGAAATTTCCTTTGTACGTACCGGCTGGGGTGGAGAAAAAGTGATTTTAGGCGGAGGTGCCATTGTGCTTCCAGTCCTGCATGAAATTATTCCGGTAAATATGAATACCTTGCGCCTGGAGGTGCGTCGTGCAGATGATCAGGCACTAATTACCCGTGACCGGATGCGTGTCGATGTCATGGCCGAATTCTATGTACGGGTCAAACCTACCGCTGATTCAATTGCCACCGCAGCACAAACACTCGGTCAAAAAACCATGTCACCCAATGAACTAAAAAATCTGGTGGAAGGCAAGTTTGTCGATTCACTGCGCGCAGTAGCCGCAGAAATGGCCATGGAAGAATTGCACGAAAAGCGGGTGGATTTTGTACAGAAAGTTCAGCAGGTGGTGTCTGAAGATTTACATAAAAATGGTCTGGAGCTTGAAACTGTTTCACTGACTGGTCTGGATCAGACCGGATTTAAATATTTCAATCCACAAAATGCTTTCGATGCAGAAGGCCTGACCAAGCTTACTGAAACTATTGAGGATCGTCGTCGCAAGCGTAACCATATTGAACAGGATACAGATCTGGCAATTAAGACCAAGAATCTGGAAGCTGAACAGGCTCGTCTGCAAATTATTCGTGAAGAAGAATATGCCAAGTTGCAACAGGAACGTGAAATTGCCATTCGACGTGCTGAACAGCTGGCTGAAATTGCTGCTCAGGAAGCTGGCAAAAAACGCGAAGCAGAGGAAGCCCAAATTGCGGCTGAACGCGAGGTCGAACTAAAACGGATCTTGGCCGCCCGTGATGTTGAAAATGAAAACATTCAAAAGGCCCAGCTGATTCAAAAAGCACAGGTCGAGCAAAAGAAAACCATTGAACTGGCTGAACAGGATCGTGCCATTGCCATTGCTGAAAAATCCCGTGCCGAATCTGAAGCCAAAGCACAAGCCGACCTTGCCCGTGCTCAAGCAGTAAAAGCTGAAGAAGAAGTCATCACAGTACGGCAAATCCAGCAGGCAGAGCGTCAAAAGGCGGTTGAGCTGGTCGCAGCCAAAGAACAGGCTGAAAAGGATGCGATTGCGATTACCGTAGCGGCTGAGGCAGGCAAACAGGCAGCGGCGGATGATGCAGAAGCCATTCGTATTGCTGCTGAAGCAGAAGCTGAAAAAGTTCGCTTAAAAGCGAAAGGTGAAGCAGATGCTAAAGTCCTCTTGGCTCAGGCGATGGAGAAACAGTATCAGGTCGATGCTGAAGGTACCCGTGCGGTCAATGAAGCTAATAATGTGCTGTCTTCAGAACAGGTCGAGATGCAGATCCGTCTGGCCATGCTGAAATACTTGCCTGAAATTATCCGGGAAAGCGTCAAGCCAATGGAAAATATTGACGATATCAAAATTCTTCAGGTCAATGGACTACATGGCAGTCATGCCGGTTCTTGTCAGGCAGATGCACATCATGAAGGGGGCAATGTTGCCCTTTCAGATCAGGTGGTCAATAGCGCCCTGCGTTATCGCAGTCAGGCACCGCTCATTGACAGCCTGATGAGTGAGCTGGGCATTCAGGGGGGTGATATCAACGGCATGACCCAGAGTCTCAAAGCTAAAACCTGAAAAATAGACTGAGATATAAAAAAGCTCCCATCTGGGAGCTTTTTTATTACAGCCTTACTTTAGATATCAAGCCAAACCTTTATCTTTTAACACTTGCAGCATGGTTGAACCGAGTTCAGCAGGACTACGCGTATAGGCCATGCCCGCACGCTCAAAGGCTGCAAATTTTTCTTCAGCTGTACCCTTGCCACCTGAAATAATCGCACCTGCGTGACCCATACGTTTGCCTTTAGGCGCAGTTACGCCCGCAATATAACCAACAACCGGCTTAGTCACATTCGATTGAATATATTCAGCTGCTTCTTCTTCTGCCGTACCACCAATTTCACCAATCATAATGATGGCTTCAGTTTGCGGATCTTCCTGGAACAGTTTTAAGCAGTCAATCTGGTTCATGCCCGGAATCGGGTCACCACCAATACCGATACAGGTCGACTGACCTAAACCTAGGTTAGTGGTCTGTGCCACGGCCTCATAAGTCAGTGTACCTGAACGCGAGATAATTCCGATTTTACCTGGTTGATGAATATGTCCCGGCATAATCCCGATCTTACATTCACCCGGCGTAATAATACCCGGACAGTTTGGTCCAATCAGACGTGTACCGTTGCCATTGGTTTCCAGATAACGCTTGGCTTTCAGCATGTCGAGGGTTGGTACACCTTCAGTAATTACCACAATTAATTCAATGCCGGAATCAACCGCTTCAATAATGGAATCCAGTACAAAAGGTGCCGGAACATAAATCACCGAAGCATCTGCGCCAGTTTCCTTCACCGCTTCACGCATGGTATTAAAAACGGGTAAATCCAGATGGGTTTGACCGCCTTTTCCTGGAGTGACACCGCCCACAACTTTAGTGCCATAAGCCAAAGCCTGTTCAGAATGGAATGTGCCGTTTTTACCTGTAAAACCTTGTACCAACACTTTGGTGTCTTTATTAACTAATACGCTCATGATGGATACTCCTTAAGCTTTTACAGCAGCAACAATTTTTTCTGCAGCATCAGCAAGACCATGTGCAGAAATCAACTTCAAACCTGATTCATCCAGTAATTTTGCACCCAATTCCGCATTGTTGCCTTCAAGGCGAACAACCACTGGAACAGTCACATTTACTTCCTGAACCGCTGCAATAATTGCTTCAGCAATCATGTCACAACGTACAATTCCACCAAAAATATTGATTAATACGCCCTGTACGGAGCTATCTGCAAGGATAATTTTGAAGGCTTCAATCACACGCTCCTTCGTGGCACCCCCACCCACATCCAAGAAGTTGGCTGGCTGACCGCCATAGAGCTTGATAATATCCATGGTTGCCATGGCAAGACCCGCGCCATTAACCATGCAGCCAATGTTACCCTCAAGTGCCACATAGTTCAGATCAAATTCAGAGGCTTTCAATTCGCGCTCATTTTCCTGAGATTTATCCCGCATAGCCGCGATTTCTGGCAAACGGTATAGCGCATTTGAATCAATTCCGATTTTGGCATCGACACACAGAATGTCACCATTCTCACGCACAGATAGTGGATTGATTTCGAAAAGTGCAAAATCATTCTCTACAAATGCCTGATAGGCAGCTGTCATGATTTTTACAAATTGATTGATTTGTCCATCTTTCAGTTTAAGTGCAAAAGCAACTTCACGTGCCTGAAATGGCATCAAACCGACTAAAGGCTCAACTTCAACTTTAATAATTTTTTCCGGGGTTTCTTCAGCCACCTTTTCAATCTCAACACCGCCTTCAGTTGATGCCATAAAAGTGATCCGGCGAGTCGAACGATCGACTACAGCACCCAAGTACAGCTCGCGCTCAACCGGATAAACATCTTCCGAGACTAAAATGCTATTGACTGGCTGACCATTGGCATCTGTCTGATAAGTGACCAAGCGTGAACCAATTATCTGGTTGGCATATTCAGCAGCCTCGGCAGCCGATTTTACTACTTTTACACCGCCTGCTTTACCTCGACCGCCGGCATGTACCTGTGCTTTCAATACTGCGAACTTTCCACCCAACTGCTCAAAAGCTTGCACCGTTTCATCGGCATTAGTGGCCAGCATGCCCTCCTGTACAGGCATACCATATTTTTTTAATAGCGCTTTTGCTTGATACTCATGTAAATTCATGGAATAACCTTTTATTACTTCTTTAGCTTGTTATAACTCACCAGCACCCAGACGTCCGTCAAAGCAGCACCAGCATTTCTTCAAATCGTTATCTTTATTTTTAGATGATTGTTCCAATAAAAACAACCATGAAATACAAAAGAGCGACCTAAGTCGCTCTTTTTTTGCATTACTTACGTTTACGCTGAATCGCGTGAATTGCACGGCCATCAACAGCAAGAGCTGCTTCATGCACCACTTCAGAGAAGGTTGGATGAGCAAATGTCATTAACTGCAGGTCTTCAACTGACGATACAAACTCAAGTGCGATCATGCCTTGGTGGATGATATCAGACGCAGCAGGTCCAATCACATGCATACCCAATAGACGATCCGTTTTTGCGTCAGCAACAAACTTCACGAAACCAGCACCTTCACCCGCAGCCAAAGCACGACCATTGACAGCAAAACCGAATTGGCCAGTTTTTACTTCGTGACCTTTTTCTACAGCCTGCTGCTCTGTTAAACCAACCCATGCCGCTTCTGGATGTGTGTAGATCACAGAAATAATGGTGTCATAGTTTACTTGCGCAGCATGTCCGTGAATACGCTCAACAGCCATCACACCTTCTTCCATGGCTTTATGCGCAAGCATTGGACCACGTACCAAATCACCAATTGCGTATACACCTTCAACTGAAGTTGCACACCAGTCATTTACTTCAACCAGACCACGTTCAGTCAGCTTGATACCTGAATCTTCAGCCAGTAGACCTTCAGCATAGGCACGACGACCTACACAAACGATCAATTTATCGAAAGTTTCAGTTTTATCTTCACCAGCTTGGGTATATTTAACTGTCACTTCACGACCGTTAATTTCAGTGCCAGAAACTTTCGCACCGATACGGATATCCATACCCTGTTTAGTCAGGATTTTTTGGTATTCTTTAGACAATGCTTTATCAGCCATTGGCAAGAATGCGTCCATTGCTTCAAATACAACAACTTCTGCACCAAGACGACGCCATACTGAACCTAGCTCAAGACCGATTACACCCGCACCAATCACACCTAAACGCTTAGGCACTTCAGTGAATTCAAGTGCGCCAGTAGAATCAACGATTAAGTCTTGATCTACAGGAGCTGAAGGAATGTTAATTGGTACAGAACCTGTCGCAAGAATCACGTATTTAGGCTCTAAAACTTGAACTTCACCTTCAAATGGTGTGAATTCAACTTTTTTGCCCGCAAGCAATTTACCTGTACCTTGCAACCATTCAATCCCGTTGCCTTTAAGCAACTGGGCAACACCGCCAGTCAACTGATCTACAACTTTGTCTTTACGACTCATCATTTTAGAAAGATCAAATTTAACTTCACCGGTCGTAATACCATGGTCATCTAAATGCTGAACGGTATCTTCATAACGATGTGAAGAATCAAGCAATGCTTTAGACGGGATACAACCCACGTTTAAGCAAGTACCACCCAAAGCTGGCTTGCCTTTATGAATACGTTTTTCGATACACGCAACTTTGTAACCAAGTTGAGCTGCACGAATTGCTGCTTCGTAGCCGCCCGGGCCACCACCAATTACGACTAAATCGAATTGAGACATGTTCATCTCCAAAAATGGGCCTAGAGTTTTGCCCTAAGCCCATAAATATATTCTTAAAAATTAAAGATCAAGGATAAGACGTGCTGGCTCTTCTAACAATTCTTTGATTGTTACAAGGAAACCAACTGCTTCTTTACCATCGATTAAACGGTGGTCATAAGACAATGCAAGATACATCATCGGCAAGATTTCTACTTGACCATTTACAGCCATCGGACGTTCCTGGATTTTATGCATACCCAGAATCGCAGTTTGTGGCGTATTTAGAATTGGTGTAGAAAGCAATGAGCCAAAAGTACCACCATTGGTGATCGTGAATGTACCACCAGTCATGTCTTCGATGCCCAGCTTACCGTCACGTGCCTTCGCAGCATATGCACGGATGCCGTTTTCAACTTCAGCATAGTTCATGCGGTCTGTATCACGAAGTACAGGAACCACAAGACCACGTTCAGATGAAACTGCAACACCGATGTCATAGTAACCATGATAAACAATATCATCGCCATCAATTGAAGCATTTACCGCTGGATAGCGTTTTAGGGCTTCAGTTGCTGCTTTAACGAAGAATGACATAAAGCCAAGACGCGCACCATGACGCTTCTCGAATGCATCTTTGTATTGAGCACGCATTTCCATGATTGGTTTCATGTTCACTTCGTTGAACGTGGTCAACATTGCAGTTTCTTGAGTTGCTGCAAGTAAACGTTCAGCTACACGCTTACGAAGACGTGTCATCGGAACACGTTTCTCAATACGCTCACCCACCGCAACGCTTAATGGCTGCGCTGCAGGTGCTGCCGGCTTCGCCTGATGATTTGCCACATCTTCTTTAGTGATGCGACCACCACGGCCCGTACCTTCGACATCAGCAGCAGCCACACCAGATTCAGTCAATGCTTTACGCACGGCTGGAGCCTGATCCTGTACCTGTTGACGTTCAACGATCGGTGCATTACCCGCTTCAGTTTGCGCAGCAGCTTGTTCAACTTTCTCTTCAGACTGAACTGCTTGAGTTTGCGTAGCGCCAGAAACAGCACCTTCTTCAAACTGTGCAATTACTTCAGCTGAAAGAACAGTATCGCCTTCACCTTTAATAATAGATGCAAGTGTACCGTCTGCAGGAGCGACAACTTCTAAAACAACTTTATCAGTCTCAATATCGCAGATCACTTCATCACGTGAAACTGCTTCACCTGGTTGTTTGTGCCAAGTTGCGATCGTACCGTCCGCAACTGACTCTGGAAATACCGGTGCTTTAATTTCGGTTGCCATTACTTAGAATCTCCTGGATTATTCAGCATCGATCGCAAGCGCGTCGTTGATGAGCTGAGCTTGTTGTTTTGCATGCAAATATGGTGAACCACATGCCGGTGCAGCAGAAGCTTCACGGCCGGCATAGCTAATACGTACTTGTTTACCCGCTTTCATCACATCATCATAAAGACGCGGTGCAATGAACAACCAAGCACCTTGGTTTTTCGGTTCTTCTTGTGCCCAAACAAGATCTTTCACGTTTGGATACTGAGCCAGAACTTCTGCCAGGCGTTTTTCTGGGTATGGATATAATTGTTCAATACGTACAATAGCAGTATTGTTCAATTCTTTTTCACGACGTTTTTCAATCAGATCGTAATACACCTTACCCCCACACAGAATCAGACGGTTTACCTCTGACTTGTTGATGTTATCTACTTCATCGATCACAGTTTGGAATGTGCCGTTTGCCAGCTCTTCCAGGCTCGATACAGCCAGCTTGTGACGAAGTAAAGATTTCGGCGAAGTAACGATCAGCGGCTTACGAATTGGACGAATCGCTTGACGACGTAATGCATGGAAAATCTGTGCAGGTGTAGTCGGTGTGATCACTTGCATGTTGTCTTCAGCACATAACTGCAAGAAACGTTCCAAACGTGCAGATGAATGCTCTGGACCCTGACCTTCGAAACCATGCGGAAGAAGCATGGTCAGACCACACACACGTTCCCATTTGGTTTCACCAGATGAGATGAACTGATCGATTACAACCTGTGCACAGTTTGCAAAGTCACCAAATTGTGCTTCCCAGATGATCAAGCTCTTTGGAAGAGTGGTCGCATAGCCATATTCAAATGCCAATACCGCCATTTCTGACAATAAAGAATCATAGATTGCAGTACGCGGCTGGTTTTCTTTGATGTGACAAAGTGGAATATAAGTTGAACCATCTACCTGATTATGCAGTTTCGCATGACGATGCGAGAAGGTACCACGGCCTACATCTTCACCTGTTAAACGAAGCAAGTAACCTTCATCTAGTACAGATGCATACGCCAGAGTTTCAGCAGCACCCCAGTTCAGTGGCATTTCGCCTGTTTGCATTTTCAGACGGTCATCAATTACTTTTGCAACTTGACGCTGCATCACGAAGCCTTCAGGAAGCTCACGCATTTTTACGCCCAGCTCTTTCAGACGTTCAATTGGGAAAGTTGTATCCCATTCGTCAGTATATTCATGACCCAGATAAGGCGTCCAGTCCACAAACATTTTTTTGTTCGGCTCAAGGACCAGTGCATTGGCAACGTGATTACCCGCTTCAAGATCTGAACGGTAGTTTTCTACCATCTGATCTGCGCTTGCACGATCAAGAATACCCTGCTGTACCAATTGATCCGCATAAAGCGTACGTGTAGTCGCTTTCTTGTTAATCACCTGATACATCATTGGCTGAGTTGCAGCCGGCTCATCTGCTTCGTTATGACCGCGGCGACGGTAGCAGAACATGTCAATCACAACATCTTTACGGAAAGTATGACGGAAGTCATGTGCCAATTGTGAAATGAACACCACCGCTTCAGGATCATCACCATTAACATGGAAGATTGGCGCCTGAATCATTTTTGCGATGTCAGTACAGTATTCTGTAGAACGCGCATCACGTGGATCAGAAGTGGTGAAACCCACTTGGTTATTGATCACGATATGAACCGTACCACCCACGGTATAACCGCGAGTTTGTGACATCTGGAAAGTTTCCTGGTTGACGCCCTGACCGGCAAATGCAGCATCACCGTGTACGATTAATGGCAATACATCATCGCCACCAATGTCTTTACGACGTACTTGACGTGCACGTACTGAACCTTCAACTACAGGTCCAACGATTTCCAGATGTGAAGGGTTAAACGCCAATGCCAGGTGAACTTCGCCACCCGGAGTCATGACGTTTGAAGAGAAGCCTTGGTGATACTTAACGTCACCAGAACCTTTCTTGTGAATAGACTTACCTTCGAACTCACCAAACAGGTCAGCCGGGTTTTTACCCATGATGTTAACAAGAAGGTTTAAACGGCCGCGGTGAGGCATACCGATCACAACTTCTTTACAACTTACAGAACCTGCACGCTGAATGATTTCGTTGACCATCGGGATGAATGCTTCACCGCCTTCAACGCCGAAACGTTTAGCACCAACGAATTTATTACCAAGATATTTTTCCAGACCTTCGGCTGCAGTCAAACGCTCAAGGATATGTTTCTTTTGATCTGCAGAGAAGTTAAATTTACCACGCGCACCTTCAAGACGTTGTTGAATCCAACGTTTCTCTTTAGTGTCTACGATGTGCATGTATTCAGAACCTACTGTATGACAGTAGGTAGATTCTAAGGCTTCGACAATTTCTGCCAGGGTCGCTTCTTCTTTACCAATCGCCAGATTACCAGTATTAAATACAGTATCCAGGTCAGACTGAGTCAAACCGTGCGCAGCCAGATCAAGGTCAGGTACAACTTCACGCTTTGCCAAACCTAATGGATCCAGTTTTGCCTTCTGGTGGCCACGATTACGGTACGCAGCAATCAACTGTAACACGCCAATTTGACGACGTTCATGTTCTGAGCTGACTGTTGACTGAACAACAGGCTGAATCCGGCTTGAATTGCGACCTAGCAGCAGGAATTGCTCACGTACATTACTGTGTGGTTGATCACCTTTTGGGAATTTATCGAAGTACGCTCTCCAGTCAGCACCCACTGAATCTGGAGCAGTCAGATACTGCTCATAAAGTTCTTCAATGTACGCTGCACTATCAGCGGAAAGTTCAGTGTCAAGACGCAGAGCGTCAGCAACTTCTTGCATTTGTGGACCCATTTCCTATTGCAAAAACATTTTCAGGATGCTTTTTAAGCAAAACCCAGGATTATTAGCATCAAATTGGTAATATGATACTAGTCCCCCATAAGGCATAAGCCATGAGGCGTTATCACCACACCAAGAAAATCTTGATATGTATAATGAACAATAACACCCCTCAGCGGTATCATCACTCATCGAATACCCGATCGAAACCGGGCAATTTTTTGCAAATCGACTTAGAAAAAAATAAGCATGAACAAAAGTTTTTTCTAAAGCGACTCAGTTCTATCTTTATATACCAGTCCCAGATTCTACAGTGTTTAAAAAATGTACCTAAAAGTGCTTTTTTTAAAGATATACATGGGCTGAATGCTACCATGTTCTCCACTTTTCAATTGATTTTTTTGACACATACCTTCTATAAATTGGCTAAATACAGTTCAGATATTTTACTCTAATATATGGTGCTTTATCCTAAAAATAGATTCAATGTAGACTTAAGTTCTAAGCATTTCCGATAAATAAAAAGAGAGCAAACCTCTCAATCCACTCCCTTTTCAAATTTCCGTTATATAATAACATCGTTCTTGTTATTTTTCAGGTCAGTTTTACACCGATCTTGTTATTTTTCAGCTCATTTTTAGCTCTAAAAGTCATAAATACCCCCAAATAATCCAGTGTCCGCCGTTAATGATGTTCAACATCTTCCTTATTCCCGAATTGCCTGAATCAACTCTATACATATTAAGTATGGTCTTCTTATTTTTATCTTATGATTGATTATTTTTTCTTGAATAATTTGCATAAAAAAGCACACCCTGAGGTGTGCCTTTTTCAAACTAGAGGAACAGCCTATTAGCCAGCCATATCTAAAAGCATATTACGGATGTGACCGATTGCTTTAGTAGGGTTCAAACCTTTCGGACATACAGATACACAGTTCATGATGCCTTTACAACGGAACAATGAGAACGGGTCGTCAAGACGAGCCAAACGCTCTTGTGTTCCAGTATCACGCGAGTCAATGATGAAGCGGTAAGCATTCAACAATGCTGAAGGACCCAAGAACTTGTCCGGGTTCCACCAGAATGATGGGCATGAAGTTGAACAGCATGCACATAGAATACATTCGTAAAGACCATCAAGATGCTCACGCTCTTCCGGAGACTGTAAACGCTCTTTAGGAGGTGCAGGCTGATTGTTGATCAAGAACGGATGGATCTTGTTGTACTGATCGTAGAACTGGTTCATGTCAACTACCAGATCTTTAATCACAGGAAGACCAGGCAATGGACGAACAGTAATTTCATTTGGTAAATCGTTCAGGTTCCAAAGACACGCCAAACCGTTTTTACCATTGATGTTCACACCATCAGAACCACAGATCCCTTCACGACATGAACGACGGAACGTTAAAGTTTCGTCCTGTACTTTCAATGCAAGAAGCGCATCAAGCAACATACGGTGCTTATCAGTCAGTTCCAGCTTAAAAGTTTGCATGTACGGTGCTTTATCCTTATCAGGATCATAGCGGTAGATATGAAATGTACGAGTACCTCTACTCATCTGAATTCTCCTGATTAGAATGTACGTGGTTTAGGTGGAATCGCATCAACCGACAATGGACGGTAACGAACTGGCTTGTACTCTAGACGGTTGTCAGCAGAGAACCAAAGAGTATGTTTCATCCACTCATCATCACGACGACCGTATGGGTAAGCAGGATGGTCTGGAGACTCTTCAAAGTCTACCACCGTATGCGCACCACGGCATTCTTTACGCGCTGCAGCTGAAATAAGCGTTGCTTTAGCAACTTCATACAGGTTTTCAACTTCAAGTGCTTCAATACGTGCTGTATTGAATACTTTAGATTTGTCTTTCAAGTGAATGTTGCGTACACGCGGTTCAATTGCAAGAATCTGTTTTACACCTTCTTCAAGCAGTGCAGATGTACGGAATACACCCGCGTGGTCTTGAACAATGTCACGAATTGCATCAGCAACTTCTTGTGCATTCTCACCTGAGGTCGATTCGTCAAGTTTACGAACGCGCTCAACAGTTTGTTGAAGTACAGTGGTAGGCAGTGGTTCGTATTCATCACCGTGATGTTTAGTCACGTAATCAATGATGTGCTGACCAGCAGCCTTGCCAAATACAACCAGGTCAAGTAATGAGTTTGTACCTAGACGGTTTGCACCGTGTACAGATACACATGAACATTCACCGATTGCATAAAAACCTTTCACTGGTTTAGTGAAGTCACGGCCTTCTTGATTGGTTGAATAAACGTCATTTTCTTTGTCGTAATGAGTAACAAGCGCTTCAGTTTCGCGAGTTTCAGGAACAACAACCTGGCCATGAATATTCGTCGGAATACCACCCATTTGGTAATGGATTGTTGGTACTACCGGAATTGGCTCTTTGGTGATATCAACGTTCGCGAATTTCTTGCCAATCTCGAATACAGATGGAAGACGTTTCATGATCGTATCCGCACCCAGATGCGTCATATCAAGTAGGATGTAATCGCCTTTAGGACCACAACCACGACCTTCTTTGATTTCTTGGTCCATAGAACGTGATACGAAGTCACGCGGTGCCAAATCTTTCAAAGTAGGCGCATAACGTTCCATGAACGGTTCGCCGTCTTTGTTACGAAGGATTGCACCTTCACCACGACAACCTTCAGTTAACAATACGCCTGCGCCCGCAACACCCGTTGGGTGGAACTGCCAGAATTCCATATCTTGTAATGGAATACCTGCACGAGCTGCCATACCAAGACCGTCACCAGTGTTGATATAAGCGTTTGTGGAAGCACGGTACACACGACCCGCACCACCTGTAGCGAATAATGTTGCTTTCGCCTGGAATACTGCAATTTTACCTGTTTCCTGGTCAATTGCAGTCACACCAAGTACGTCGCCTTCTTCATTACGGATCAAATCAAGCGCGATCCATTCTACGAAGAATTGAGTACCCATTTTCACGTTGCTTTGATAAAGCGTGTGAAGAAGTGCGTGACCTGTACGGTCGGCAGCAGCACATGCACGCGGAACCGCTTTTTCACCGTAGTTTGCTGAGTGACCACCAAACGGACGTTGGTAAATTGTGCCATCAGCATTACGGTCGAATGGCATACCCAGGTGTTCAAGTTCATATACAACTTGTGGCGCTTCGCGAGTCATGAACTCGATCGCGTCTTGGTCACCTAACCAGTCCGAACCTTTAACTGTGTCATAGAAGTGGTAGTGCCAGTTATCTTCTTGCATATTACCAAGAGATGCACCGATACCACCCTGCGCAGCAACAGTGTGTGAACGGGTTGGAAATACTTTAGTCAGAACGGCAACTTTCAAACCAGCTTGAGCAAGTTGGTAAGACGCACGCATACCTGAACCACCACCACCAACGATGACAGCATCGAAAGTTTCGTGTGGAATATTTGTGTAATCTTCTTTAGGGTTTATAGCGCCCATGATTGTTTCCTATCAATTCGCCCAAAAAATCTGGATGGCCCAGATTGCATATGCAAGTACAGCAATGATCACTGCTGAAGTCAGTACAAGGCGTAAACCTGCTGCACCCGGGATGTTTTGACGAGTTGTCACATAGTCAGTGAATACTTGCCACATGCCGATCCATGCGTGTGCAACAAGAGATAAGACCGCCAATAAAGACATGATCTTCATTGGAACTGTCATCATAAAGCCGTACCATTGTTCAAAGTTGAAACCGCCATTTAGGAGAATCCAACCCAGTACAACAACGGTATAAACAGCTAGAACTACAGCACTGATACGTTGGAGAAACCAATCGCGAGAACCTGAACCTGTTAAACCAGTAGCGCTTTTCATTAGAGTACGATCCATACAAATGCTGCAACAATACCAATTGCAGACAAGATTAATGCGATAGTAGATGCAACACGGCCACTTTCTAGTTCTTCAGCAACACCCATGTCAGCAAGTAAATGCTTAACACCAGCGATGAAGTGAAAAATCAAGCCGGCGACAAATACCCATACAATGAAACGAACAATGAAACCACTCATGATTTCTTGAACTTGCGCAAAACCTTCAGGCGAAGACAATGACTTGTCTAAGAGCCATAGAAGGACCGGTACGAGTAAAAATACGATAACACCTGAAAGACGGTGTAGAATTGATGCAATAGCCACGGGTGATTTTAAGTTTACTTCTAAAACTTGACCCATGGACAAATTGACAGGTCTGTTGCTTTTCACAGCGGGCATCCTGTAAGTAAAAACTCCATCCGGAGTTTGTTGGAATTAATTCGAAGGAAAGCTGGCATTTTTAGGCAAATTCATTACCTAAAATCAAAACGACACTGAATTATAAAACGTCAACTATCAAAATACAAACGGCGGAATTTGGCTTTTTGGAGAAAAAGCCATTAAATAAGAATCATTAACATCAACAATTTAAATCTCTCTACCCTCCCAGTCCTCCTTAATCTTATCTATATGGTTGTTTTTAAAAAATTAATTTGATTAATTTAATCTACTTTCAACCTAAAGACTCATGTGCTCGTTTTAGACTAAAGACGCACAGTTCAAACACAAATATTATTTAAATCTCTTTTTAAATCAGATTAAAATCAATTGCCTATATTCTACAGACCAATTGCCCTCCATAAAAAGCAGATCAATCATGAAGATATCTCGTTGTTAAATAGCCACTTAATATTCATTACGATGGTTTTTTCAATCGATTTAGGCTATTTGGATTCAAAAAATCATTTATTTATTTTTATACCACGCCCTTCTGCTATAAAACTGGCCATTTATTAAGCTATTTTTTAATCAATTAAACAGAACTAAAAATCCAATTAATTGCTTTTATTTATAATTCCGAATGTGACGTTTTGGATGACAAAAACCATGTAAGTTATGAGATTTATATAGTTTTAAGCATATTGGCTTTAACTTCTGACAGCTTTTATCTCGATTTCTTATAAGAAAAAAACGCTTACAAATACCCCAGACAATCTATTTTTTTCTGCACCTAGGCATTAATTTGACTTATTATAGAGGTTTGATGCTGTGATTTTACTGAACTTTTTATACTGAACAGATCTGACTAAATTGCTGTGCGACTGTCATTTTTCATCCATAAGTATAATTGACAAAATTTCAGTACTCACTAATCTTATAGCAAATTTTTGATCCGTCCGTTTTGTGCATTAAAAAATTGATAGGCAAACCGGATATACATTCACCAGGACAGGAGATCTATTGAATGTCTGAAGCAACTGGCAAGAAAGCCGTTTTACAGCTTGATGGCAAAGAAATTGAACTACCAATTTACAGCGGCACATTGGGCCCAGATGTAATCGACGTTAAAGATGTGTTGGCTGCAGGTCACTTTACTTTTGATCCTGGTTTTATGGCGACAGCGGCGTGCGAATCTAAAATCACGTTCATCGACGGTAACAAAGGTGTACTTTTACACCGTGGCTACCCAATCGACCAGTTAGCAACTAAAGCAGATTACCTGGAAACTTGCTATTTACTATTAAATGGTGAACTTCCAACTGCTGAACAAAAAGAAGAATTTGACGCTAAAGTGCGTAACCACACGATGGTTCACGATCAAGTTAGCCGTTTCTACAATGGTTTCCGTCGTGATGCGCATCCTATGGCGATCATGGTGGGTGTGGTTGGTGCGTTATCTGCGTTCTATCACAACAACCTTGACATTGAAGATGTAAACCACCGTGAAATCACCGCGATTCGTTTAATCGCGAAGATTCCAACACTGGCGGCTTGGAGCTACAAGTACACGATCGGTCAACCGTTCGTTTACCCACGTAACGACTTGAACTATGCTGAAAACTTCCTTCACATGATGTTCGCAACTCCTGCAGACCGTGATTACAAAGTTGATCCTATCCTTGCAAAAGCAATGGACCGTATCTTCACGCTGCATGCTGACCATGAACAAAATGCGTCTACATCTACAGTACGTTTAGCTGGTTCTACCGGTGCGAACCCGTATGCATGTATCGCTGCTGGTATCTCTGCACTTTGGGGTCCTGCTCACGGTGGCGCGAACGAAGCTGTTCTTAAGATGCTGGACGAAATCGGCACTGTAGAAAATGTTGCTGGCTTCATGGAAAAAGTGAAGACCAAAGAAGTTAAACTGATGGGCTTCGGTCACCGCGTTTACAAAAACTTCGATCCACGTGCGAAAGTAATGAAAGAAACTTGCGACGAAGTTCTTGGTGCGCTTGGCATCAATGATCCACAGCTTGCATTGGCTATGGAACTTGAACGTATCGCGCTTTCTGACGAATACTTCATCAAACGTAACCTTTACCCGAACGTAGACTTCTACTCAGGTATCATTCTTAAAGCGATTGGTATCCCGACAGAAATGTTTACTGTGATCTTTGCGCTTGCACGTACTGTTGGCTGGATCAGCCACTGGCTAGAAATGCACAGCGGTCCTTACAAGATCGGTCGTCCTCGTCAGCTTTATACTGGCGAAGTTCAACGCGATATCGCTCGTTAATTCGAACGACGTTGAAAGACAGAAAAACCACCCTAAAGGGTGGTTTTTTATTACTGACAAAATCCTACACTTAGGTTATTTAATATCTTTTAAAATGAATAAATCTAAACCAAATTCATAGATTAAAATTCGAACAGGATTTGTACTTGATGTTGTTTTATGCTGCTCTGCCTTTCATTCTGAAACTTGTCCGTTTTGAACAGTTCAAATGTCGCAGCCTAACCCCTGGTGAAATCAGCATCTGCCAGCAGGTATTTGGCAACCTGATTGACTACTCAACAGTCAAAGTCATGAACCACCCCTACCTTCCCTGGCAATCCAGATATGTCATTATGGCGCCCAGCGGCTATATTCATGCACGCAATTTAAATTATCGAGAAGACTATTCACATGAAAGCTTGGCATATCAGGCACTATTCATTCATGAGATGACGCATATTTATCAATATCAACAGAAGATTAATGTGGTTTTAAAAGGTGCAATCCTGCAAAGTGCTTATTTTTTAAGCTTTAGGAAATATAATCCTTACAAATATCAATTTAATCCCAACAAATCATTTTCCCACTACAATATTGAACAACAAGGTGATATTGCAAGAGATATTTTCTTAAAAAGAATTCCGAATATAATTTTGAACCCCCAAATAAACAGATGATATTTAATTACTTTAATTTTAAGAAAAATCAAAAGCACATATTTTAAAATCCCTTATTCCCGCTTAAGTCTTTACTTCTGCATAGGTATAGATGTATAAAACATCAGCATATTTTGTAATTTTATATCATTACTTTCCCGTTCGAAGTCTCTTCTTGCTAAGTCAAGTCTAGCTTATCGATAAAATTTCGATAAAATAAGCCAGTATGATTATTTTACTTCGCACATTAAGATTCAGTAATCATGCGATAAAAAGTTTTTAGTTTAGCCATTTGGCATTTTATGAATATCGAAGTGCACTTAACTGGATAATTAGAATAATAAAAATCAGTAATTTAGTGTATTAACCTATAGGAATAGGATTTAATTGGATGAAAAGTTTTAAAATTGCAATTGCTCAATTCTCTCCACATGTCGGCAATCTGGATGCAAATGCGCAAAGAATGATTGAGTTGGCTAGTCAGGCCAAAGAAGATAAAGCGGATCTGATCATCTTTCCTGAGCTTTCAACACTGGGCTACCCTGCAGAAGATTTATTAATTCGCCCAAGTCTGGTGAAACGTACCAAGGCGGCTTTTGAAAAACTGACTGAAGTAAAAGATATTGTCATGGTCTTTGGTTTCGTCAATCAAACCGAAGATGGTCAGCGTTATAACTCAGCTGCTGTCATGAAAGATGGCGAA
This sequence comes from Acinetobacter sp. 228, assembly GCF_048147885.1. Taxonomy (NCBI): domain Bacteria; kingdom Pseudomonadati; phylum Pseudomonadota; class Gammaproteobacteria; order Moraxellales; family Moraxellaceae; genus Acinetobacter; species Acinetobacter sp. 228. The sequence goes on along the minus strand of NZ_JAYWYV010000001.1, from coordinate 69,320 downwards.
GTGCTGGGGATCTATAACAAGCAAGTGTTGCCAAATTATGGGGTATTCGATGAAAAGCGCTATTTTGGCGAAGGTCATCAGCACCTGGTTTTTGAGTATCTCGGACACAAATTTGGCATACTGATCTGTGAAGATGTCTGGTCTTTAGCGACCGTTCAGCAACTGGCTAAATTGAATGTTGACACCGCTTTGGTACTCAATGCCTCTCCATATGAAGTAGGTAAGCCCCAGCATCGTATTGAAACTATGGCAGCCTTAGTCAAGCAGCTGAATATCAATCTGGTGTACTGTAACCAAGTTTGTGGACAGGATGATTTGATCTTTGATGGTACCAGCTTTGTGCTGAACAAATCTGGTGAGGTAGCTGTACAGGCCCCAAGCTTTCAGGAAAAACTGGCGATTGCCGAGTATGATGCTGAAAAGCTTCAATTCAAGACAGGTAGCATCACTCCTGCCTTAGACACCATGGCTGAGATTTATCAAAGCCTGGTCATGGCAACACGTGATTATGTACAGCGCTCCGGCTTTCCTGGTGTAATTCTAGGGCTGTCTGGCGGTATTGACTCTGCCCTGACTCTGGCAATTGCCGTAGATGCACTTGGTGCAGATAAAGTTCAGGCTGTGATGATGCCTTATACTTATACCGCACAAATCAGTGTGGAAGATGCAGCTGCTCAGGCCAAAAATATGGGCGTGACTTTCGGTATTGCCGAAATCAATCCAGTGGTAAACGGCTTTATGCAGGTGCTGTTCCCATTCTTTGGTAATGCTCCAGTCGATGCGACCGAGGAAAACCTGCAAGCACGCTCGCGTGGTACTTTATTGATGGCTCTGTCCAACAAATTTGGTAACCTGGTGCTGGCAACTGGCAATAAATCCGAAATTTCTGTAGGTTATTGCACCCTGTATGGCGACATGGTGGGTGGTTATGCTGTTCTGAAGGACGTGTATAAAACTATTGTGTTCGAATTGGCGAAATACCGTAACAGCATTTCAGAAACGCCAGTAATTCCAGAACGTGTCATTACACGTCCGCCTTCAGCAGAATTGCGCCCAGATCAGGTCGACCAAGACTCTTTACCTGCCTATGACATTCTGGATGCGATCTTGTATTCTTATATTGAAGAAGATATGAGTCAGGATGACATTATTGCCAAAGGCTTTGATGCTGAAGTGGTGAAGAAAGTGATTCGTCTGGTTGATACCAATGAATACAAGCGCCGCCAAGGAGCAATAGGTCCTCGTATCAGCTCACGGTCTTTTGGTCGTGAACGCCGTTACCCACTCGTCAATGGCTGGAAAGCAGGAAACTAAATCCAGTTTTCAATGATATAAATTAGAATCGTTCCAGCGAGTGCTGGGACGATTTTTTTTATGTTGTACTAAAGATTAAAGATCATTCATATCTCACATCAAATAAAACTGGTATGTTGAGAACATGTGCAAAATTAGTAGATACTTCAAATATTATTTATGATTTTCTCTGCAGGCTTTTCTATCGACAAAAAAAGAGACCAAGCTGAGAGCTTGGTCTTTAAAAATGGTGGCTATGACGAGACTTGAACTTGTGACCCCCGCATTATGAGTGCGGTGCTCTAACCAACTGAGCTACATAGCCGTAAACTGTGTGCGCATTATCGTAATTTAAGCGTGTATCGTCAAGCATTTTAGAACACAAATGTTCAGACTTTATGCAAATACCCAATAAACTTTTAAAATATAAACAATAAAGCTTTTTTAGTAGGTAATTCACGTATTCATAACACTATTTATTGCTTATAGGATTCATCAAATGCATAAAATCAAAATACTTATTTCAGCAACTGGACTTTCATGTCTCAGTGCCTGTCAGATCATTTCCCCGATTTTTGTAGATTACAATGGCGTCAGACGTGATGTCGCACAGTGGATTAACCAGCAGCAACTGATGAGCATGCAGCAGAAACGCTCTTTGGCACAACTCAGCAGAGCGCAGCAGAAAATCAAACGCTATCCGGAATATGAGCAAAATCAAAGACTGGAAGTAACCCGAGAAAATCAGATCGCCTTACATTGTGCACGTTTGCATGTGACAGAACATAAAATCCGGCAGCTGCAACAGCAAATTTATGCAGATGAAACCCAAACCATTTTAAATCGCTATGAACAGCTGTCACCGCAAATAAAACTAGACCCCGCCTCTATTCAATGTGACTGACCGCAATTTTGGGCAAGCTTATTTTTTTACATATAAATGATTCACTTAGATTTCATCAACAATCAGATTAAAGCACTGTTAGCAGATGCTTTACTCTTCAATCTATTAGATCTTATACCTATGTATTTACTTGGTTTTATTTTTATAAAATACAGGCTATGATCAAAGTATAAACAATTATTCGTATTTCAGTTCAACGCGTCACAATTTTATAACTCTTACTTCCTCTCAGGAGAATTCTAATGCCTTTTGAACATATTTTAGTACCCATCGACGGTTCAGAAACATCTTATGCTGCAGTAGATAAAGCAGTAGAAATTGCCAAAGCATTCAACAGTAAAGTAACAGTCGTTCAGGTGCTGGCACTGGATCCTTATATCGCTGCAGAATATATCTCTGCGGCACAGACCAACGACCTGATTGAACGTGCCCGCACTTCAATCTTAAAAACCCTGGATGAAGCCAAAGCAAAATTCTCTGCGTCAGGTATTGAAGTGGATACACAGCTGCTTGAAGGTCAAGTGATTCACAGTGAGATTCTGGCAGCCGCAAAAGATTTAAATGCTGATCTGATTGTAATCGGTTCCCATGGCCGTACTGGCTTCAAAAAACTGTTCCTTGGTAGCGTAGCGCAAAGTATTCTTGGACAGGCGGACATTCCAGTCATGGTGATTCGCAAGTAAATAATTTTTAAAATTCCCATTTATACAAACCTCCACTTCTCAAAAAGTGGAGGTTTTATACTTCAACCTGACCATTCCACTGATAGCATTTTAAATCCACACGCTCACCTCTTAGAACAACTCCTTCCTGCATGAGTTTTTGCTGCTGGATATTTTGGCCATGCTGATCCAGTTGCTTCAGACTGATTTTCGCCTGAGCATTGATCACCCGATACCAGGGAATATCGCTATCAGGTTCTAAATGGCTTAATACTCGTCCGACCAAGCGTGCATGTTTAGGCAAACCTGCCAGTCTGGCAATCTGTCCATAAGTAGCGACTTTGGCATACGGAATCTGATTCACCACAGCCAAAATCATTTCTGCCATTTCCTGACTGGCTGAAGTTGTTTTGGTCACTGGCATGTTTTAATAACCCGTTTAAATGAAAATATACCTGTCTCCTTACAAAACTCTCTGAGAATGATCAAGCCTGCTTATACTGATTTAGGCTTGTTCGATTCTTTGCCTCAATAAAAAACCCCATAGTATTTTGATATCATTGATCTTATATTTAGAAGTTGTCCGGGTTTTCCAAACGTTTGACTTCCTGAACCTTATCTGGATGATGCACCGTAGCGACGCCATCTTCATCTTTTTGATCAATCATGATATCAGGCTGAAAGACGGTGATGGTTTCATTTCCTTTGGTATCTTCCCCGACAATATAGCGAAAGCCCTTACGATTCAGCTTGTGGCACATGCGTTGATACCAGCCTTTGAAGCCCTCAGTTTCTTCATTGGGATTATAGTAAAAGGCATTCATCACTGCAGGTAAGCCCAAGCCACATACCACACCGGACAATAGCACCACAATAAAGGTATAGCCCACCAGAATACTGCTATAGGCTTCCAGTTGTGGAACATTGGCTACAGCTAAAATGAGTGCCAGGGAAATCCCGCCCCGTACCCCACCCCAAGACAGGATGGTTAAGCTACCGTTATAGCTTTTCTTGCTGACTTTTGGAAACATGGCAAAGGCCAGATAGTTGGCTGCAAACCGGGCCAAATGCAGAATGACAAAGGCCACCATTCCGCCCAGAACCAGGCTGGTACTCAAGTCCAGAATAAACAATTCCAGACCAATCAGTGTAAACAGGAATGAATTGATAATTCCTTCAACGGTATGCCAGAAATGATTAACATCACCGATTTCAGCATCAGCCAGGATTTCTTTCCATTTATTACCAACAATCAAGCCACCAATTACACAAGCAATTGGCGCTGAAGCATGGGCCAGTAATGCCACCAGATATGAACCGCAGGCCAGCAAGGCTGTGGTCAGAATAAGCGATTCCATTTCATGTTTGCCGCGCAAAATCCGCAAGATCCCAAAACCAAATCCCAGACCGATCAGCACTGCCACCACAATCTCATAAAGCAGGGTTTGCAACACCCCTAAGACTGTAAAGTTTTCACCTTGCAGAACATTGAGCAAGGTCATAAATAGGGCAATACACATTGCATCATTAAATAGTGATTCGCCTTCCAGCTTGACAATCAGATGATGCGGTGCGCGAACCGAACTCAATACCCCCTTAATACCGATCGGGTCTGTGGCACCCAAGGCCGCACCGAGCAACAGTAAAACCAGCAGGTCGACATGCTTACCAATCAGGAATTGATAACCATATAAGGCCACACCAAAGAATACCGCACAAAACACCAAAGCCAGGCCCGCCAGAATACTGATGGGCCGCCAGTGGTTACGCAAATCCGAGACCTTAAACTTCAGTGCAGATGAGGTCAGAATAAAACAGATTACGCCATTGATCAGAAAATCATAAAAATCCACATGACGAACAGCCTGCTCGATATTGTCAATATTGATGCTAAAGAATGGATTGCCATGCAGTAAACTGGCACCCCACTGCAAAATAAAAACAAAAATTGCCGAGACAATCGGAACACCGATCGCTTGTGGAAAGCCCAACACACGCTTATTAAACATGGTTGTGGCAATGGACAAGGCAAAGACGACTGTGAGTAGCTGAAGAAAAAAGAAATTTCCCATTCGGTTTCCTAAAATCGGGCGAGATGGAGCACTATGCGCAGAGCGGCGTTGTTAAAATAGAGGTTTGAATAGCAGCGTATTCTGACAAAACAAGTTTAATCCTCTTTTTATCGAATTGAGTTAAGTTTCTTTTCAGTATTTCCGAATGATGATTTAACATACAGATCAGCACTTGGCTTTTGCTTTCCTCACCTTTCTATTTTGAATTTTTCTCCCATGCATCAAACTGTCAAAACCATTTTCCGCCTCTGTTTTGCAAGTGTGATTTTTCTGGTCACCTTGTCCTTATGTTTTACCAGCTTCGCTAAAATTCAGGAAATTCTGCAAGCTGAACAGCATTATCAGCAGGCAACCAGCATCCCCCTGAAAAGTACCGCTAGCGAACAGTATGTTCTGGTATCTAATAACCAGCGACCGGACAATGCTATTTTCATTCTGATAGCAGGAAATGGGTATGTGGCTAAAATCAACTGTGAGCATTACAGCACTTTATGCAGCGATGATTATAATCAATCACATACCCGCCAAATTCAGAGCATTGACCTCATTAAAGCAGGAAACCTGTTTTATATTGAAAAAATCCAGTTTAGAGACAGCGGGAGCGGCAAAGAAACTACTCTTAAATATTCCAAACAGGATATTCAGCAGTTTTATCAGAATGACATCAGCAACCTGAAATATACGGTCTTTGCAATTACCCTGTTTGCTTTGGCTGCGTTATTTGTCAGTATCAAAATATTAAGAAATTTCCGACGTTTTCTATACAAATAAAAAAGGAGCCTAAAGCTCCTTTTTTATAAGCAAATGAGCTAAATATTTTGATTAAAGGTATCGCAATTCGCAATCTGACCGGATTGCAAGCCTGTATTAAACCAATGTACTCGCTGTGCGCTGCTGCCATGAGTAAAGCTGTCCGGTACCACCTGTCCGCGAGCACGTTTCTGTAAATAGTCATCACCAATTTTATGTGCAGCATCCATGGCTTCCTGCACATCACCCTGTTCCAGAAACTGGGTCCGCTGATGATTATGGTAGGCCCAGACGCCGGCCAGACAGTCTGCCTGTAATTCCTGACGTACTGAAAGCTGGTTACTCTGTACTTCACTTGCCTGCTGGCGTGCCTGTTGTACCTGGGAAGAAATACCTAAAATCGTCTGGATATGATGGCCCACTTCATGGGCCACAACATAGGCCAAGGCAAAGTCTCCAGCCTGATCATTGCGCGAGAGTTCGGTGGCATTCTGTTCTCCGCTAATGCCCATCTGGGTACGCATATCTTTAAAGAATGCAGTATCAATATAGACTTTCTGGTCTGCCGGACAGTAGAAAGGTCCCATCGCCGCCTGAGCCGTACCACAACCCGAATTCACGATGCCATTAAACAGCACCAGTTTCGGAGGAACATACTGCTGGTTTAACTGCTGCTGGAACACCTGATTCCAGGTATCTTCAGTATCCGCCAATACGGTTCCGACAAACTCAATCGATTCCTGCTGTTCCGGAGTGGGATTTTCCAGGCCACGGGTTTCTGTTGCACCCGAGATACCCTGAGTTACCTGTTTGGTGGTTTGATAGGTTTGTTGTGGATCAACGCCAAAAAACTTCCAGGCCACAAAGGCGACAATTAACCCGATAATACTGATTCCGCCAGCTTTGGCACCGCCACCGCGACGGTCTTCTACATTGCTACTGACACGACGACCTTTCCAACGCATAGCCTTTTCCTTCTTTTAATCTGCTCAATTTCCAGATATTTCTGCATCTTAAGCTTTTGATGATTTAGGCCAGATCTTTTGGATCATTGCGACTACAAGCAATACCACGAGGCCCGCAACAAAACCAATGACCAGATTAATTAAAGTGGGAGTAACCGCACCAATAATATTTCCAACATTTGGAATATGCTGTATATGATCAACAGAATCTTCAGTTAAATGATGAAACCACGGAATAGTATGGGCAATAATCCCGCCGCCCACCAAAAACATGGCAAGTGTTCCCACAATGGTCAGTGTTTTCATTAATTTTGGAGCGAAAGCCAGCAAGCCACGTCCAATGCTCTGCTTGAAACTCGATGCCTGCTCAGTAAGATACAGTCCCAGATCATCAATTTTGACAATCATGGCTACAAATCCATACACACCAACGGTCATTACAATAGCAATCAGTGAAAGTACCATGACTTTAGTACCAAAAGCTGCTGTTGCTACTGTGCCTAATGAAATCACCACAATTTCAGCCGACAGAATAAAATCGGTCCGGATTGCACCTTTAATTTTTTCTTTTTCAAATTGGGCTAAATCGGTTTCAATTGTATTGAATTCGATTTCAGCTGCTTCTTCAGTTTTAACTTTTTTATGCTTCAGGCTATGCAGTACTTTTTCCACACCTTCATAACACAGAAACAAGCCACCAATCATCAGCAGAGGATTGATAAGCCATGGAGCGACGACACTAATCAGTAAGGCTAGAGGAACAAGAATCAGCTTGTTAACAAAAGATCCTTTGGCGACTCCCCACACGACAGGCAGTTCACGCTCGGAGCGTACACCACTGACTTGCTGGGCATTCAATGCCAGATCATCACCGAGGACGCCTGCTGTTTTTTTTGCTGCCATTTTGCTCATGACAGCGACATCATCCAGAACAGTAGCAATATCATCTAATAATAGTAATAAACTGCTCGCCATACTTATTATCCTTATCGTATTTCAGCTTATTTTAATCAAAATTCTTAAAAATATTGTATTCACTTGTTTAATTTATAAGATTTTTTTACTACAGCTTTTTTTCTGGCTGACAATCAAAAACAGAATGCCGTACAATGTTGCCATTCGTTAAAATACAGCTGTAGTACTGACTACCCTTTGGAATAGATAATGAGTAATCAAGATAATCGTCCAGTGATCTTGACGGGCGACCGTCCTACCGGACAACTCCACCTCGGCCACTTTGTAGGTTCATTACGCTCTCGTGTAGGTCTGCAGGATTCCCATCATCAACACCTGTTACTTGCGGATGCTCAAGCCTTAACCGATAACGCGGACAATTTTGAAAAGGTACGCCGTAACATTATTGAAGTGGCAACGGATTATCTGGCTGTGGGTATTGACCCGACTAAAACCACAATTTGTGTTCAGTCTTGCCTTCCTGCACTGAATGAATTGACCATGCTTTACCTCAACTTCGTGACGGTTTCACGTCTTGAGCGTAACCCGACCATCAAGTCTGAAATCCAGATGCGTGGTTTCGAACGTGATATTCCAGCTGGCTTCTTGTGCTATCCAGTGGCTCAGGCTGCTGACATCACAGCCTTCAAGGCCACTGTGGTTCCTGTGGGTGAAGATCAGATTCCAATGATCGAACAGACCAACGAAATTGTACGTCGTTTAAACCGTCAAATTGGTCATGACCTGTTACCAGAATGTAAGGCACTTCTTTCCAATGTTGGGCGCCTACCTGGTTTCGATGGTAAAGCAAAAATGTCGAAATCTTTGGGTAATACCATTGTGCTGGATGCGACAGATAAAGATATCAAGAAAGCGGTAAACGCCATGTATACCGATCCGAATCATCTGCGCATTGAAGATCCGGGGCAGGTAGAAGGCAATGTAGTATTTACTTATCTAGATGCTTTTGATCCAAATAAAGAAGAGCTGGAAGAACTCAAAGCCCATTATCGTCGTGGCGGTTTAGGTGATGGTACGGTAAAAAAACGTCTGGAAGGCATTCTTAAAGAATTGATTGGTCCAATTCGTGAGCGTCGTATTGAACTGGCTAAAGATCCAGACTACATCATGGACATTCTGAAAACCGGAACTGATAAATGTCGCGATATTACCCAAGCAACACTGGATGAAGTTAAATCTGGTCTCGGCGTATTCCATTTTTAAATATAAAAAATTGCTTTTAAAAGCTCTTCTGATGAAGAGCTTTTTTATTTAAGCTGAAAATGCGCAGTAATAATGCAAATATCCCCACATAATCTCCATAGTTTTAACCTTATTTAACATGTATTAACATGAATACTGATGAGTCATATGAGAATGCATCCTATTATGATCATATTCAGTAAGGAATCAGATTTAACTCTCTCCACAGTTAATGAAGTAGTTTGAAAGACGTTCCTTTTTCTACGCAATGACAACCCCAATCATTGCGTTTTTTTTGTCTTGAATTTAGTAAACCTATAAAAATAAAAAAGCCTACTCAGTCGCAGGACTTTTCAGTATCTAAAATTAGTATTTAAACAGCCCTTTCTCTAAAGGAATTTCGATTCCAAGTGAGGCTCCCCCATCTTGGCCATTCACCTCGGAATTACTCACCCAGACATTGAATTTGAGTGGCATGTCGGGACGGATATAATGCGACCAGTTCAAATCCAATGCTTTAATCTCATCATTAAAAGCAAAAGCAGCATTATTAACAGCAGCACGTTCTGATTGATTCACCTCAGCCAAAAGTATACGACCTGATAAGCGGTTCATAAAATCAATACGAATATCCCCACCCACGGAAATCATCTGCGCATCTCCCCCCAGAGCATGTGCCAGAGGATAACCATGCTGATAAAAACCATCTGTATAATTCGTATGATTATAAGAAATCCCTTGAACCTTACCATTAGTCCGCGTATCTGCCCATTCTGCATAAACTTGGTATGGCATATTTTTCAAACTAGCAGAATAGTCGATTCCAGCCAAATACATTTTTTTTGCAGGTAAGCCGCCAGCCTCGTCCTCTCCCACATATTGAGCATATAGACCTACCGGAATTTGGGTAAGAGAAAATAAATTTAACCGCACATCGAAGCCGGCAATCTGGTTAGACGGGTCAGGTTCACCTGTACCCCCATTATCTTTACTGCCTACAAAAGCATCCCATAGCGAACTTAAACTTTCAGGTCGACCCTCCCCCCCCACTGAATCGCACGCGAGGCACCGAGCTCTAAATAAGGTAAAGGCTGTGCTGTAACACGCAAACCAATCAATTTGGCGTCTGGAACTGCGTTATAGTCATCGAGTTGACCTGCAAAAGCCTGATACTGCCACGACCCAATCCAAGAAAACCATTTATTTTCAAATGCTGTCTGTTCTGCACGTTGAACTGTAAAGCCATAGACCGGACGACTAGCATCACCACGAATCAAGCTGCCATCATGGCCTGGGCCCCAGTAAGTTGGAATCTGACCACCAATCAGCCATTGATTCCAAAGTTTCCCTGCTAGATAAGAGCCTTCAAGATTTACATTCTGATCATTATCAATTTGTGGATCTTTTTCAGCATTCACCCTGATTTTGGCATCCCAATTCGCATTGCCAGCATTAAACTCTAAAGCTGCCTGATATTGTGCTTTTTGCTGATCCCCGAAAGCCTGTGGAATATTTTTTTTATCCGTTTCTTCAAACAAACCTAATTTTAGCTGTTGATTATCTACCTTTAGTTTAGAGAGAACCGAATCGATTACACGCTGCTGTACAGTATTACTGATCTGCGCAATTTGATAAGGCTCGTTGAATTTCATCCCCACTAAGCGGCCAGGTTGAGGTACTGATTTAACCAGTTCAGGTCAGTACGCAAATTTGCATCATTTAGAACCAAGCCCTGAGCAAAAGCAGGAAAAGTAAATGTACTCAGCAATATTTTTAATAATTTTTTTTTAAACAACATAAACTAATTTTTCATTATTATTTTTATTCTACCCTAATCATGTTCATATTAATTTTCAATAACTAAATTGTTTATTTTTTAATCATTTTTCAAATATTTCTATAAAAAAATAACCCACACGATGGTGGGTTATTTTGTATTCAGCACTTAAGCATTTTTATGACGCATATGCGGGAACAGGATTACATCACGGATACTTGCTGCATTGGCAAAAATCATCACCAGACGGTCAATACCGATGCCCTCACCTGCTGTTGGAGGAAGACCGTATTCCAGTGCTTCGACAAAGTCTGCATCGTAATGCATGGCTTCATCATCACCAGCATCTTTTTCAGCAACCTGTGCCTGGAAACGTTCAGCCTGATCGATTGGATCATTCAATTCCGAGAAGCCATTGGCCAACTCACGGCCACCGATGAAGAATTCAAAACGGTCAGTAATGTGCGGATTATGATCATTACGGCGCGCCAATGGAGAGGTTTCCGCTGGATATTCTGTAATGAACGTTGGCTGACGCAATTTGGTTTCTACGGTTTCTTCAAATACCATCGTTTGCAGTTTGCCCAGACCAAAACCTGGCTTCACCTGCTCTTTCAATTCTTCCTGAAGGAATTTTGCCAGGAACTCACGGTCATTGACATTTTCAGGAGTAAATTGTGGGTTATTTTCAAGAATCGCATCGAACATTGAAATTTTCTTGAATGGACCTTTGAAGCTATACACTTCATCACCATAAGGCACGTCAGTGGTGCCCAAGATATCAATCGCCAGACGCTCTAGCATTTGCTCGGTCAATTCCATCAAGTCTTTGTAATCCGCATAAGCCTGATAGAATTCAATCATGGTGAATTCAGGGTTATGACGGGTAGAAACACCTTCGTTACGGAAGTTACGGTTAATTTCAAACACACGTTCAAAACCACCGACTACCAAACGTTTTAAATAAAGCTCTGGCGCAATACGCAAGAACAATGGCATATCTAATGCATTATGATGTGTTTCGAAAGGACGCGCAGATGCACCGCCTGGAATCACATGCATCATTGGCGTTTCAACTTCCATATAGCGTTTTTCAGTCAGGAAGGCACGGATACCTGCCACAACTTTGGCACGAATTTCAAAAGTCTTACGCGTTTCTTCATTGACGATTAGATCAAGATAACGTTTACGATACTTTACTTCAGTATCGTTCAGGCCATGGAACTTGTCTGGAAGCGGACGCAATGATTTAGTCAATAATTCAAAATGCTCGATATGTACATACAGATCGCCTTTACCGGAACGACCGATATAACCTTCCACTGCGATGATATCGCCTAGGTCCAGACCTTTAATGGTAGCAAGTACATCTTCTGGGAGTTCTTTACGCGCAACATAAAGCTGGATACGACCTGTCATGTCCTGGATCACGATAAATGAACCACGGTTCAACATCACACGACCGGCAACTTTAACGTAGACCTTTTCGCCTGCTTCAATTTCTTCTTTAGATTTATCAGCGAACTGGTCTTGTAAATCCTGGGCATAATGCTCACGCTTAAAGGTATTCGGCCATGGGCTCTTACCTGTTTCTTGTGCCTGAGCTTCGATTTGCTTTAACTTGGCATGACGCTGTGCAATTAAATCGTTTTCGGAAATGATTTGTTCAGAAGTCGATTGAGCGTTAGTTTGCGTCATCTCTGCCTCGAATAAGATTAGTTAAAAAATAGAAGTTGCATAGAATAGCAGAAATCGTTCCCAAATCGTAGCGCAAACCCTTCCACGAACCGGCTTTTCTTTGGAAATATCTACTATCCCCTTCTTTTTGCAATTCAGTTGCGTCCATCTGCCACCCTGTTAAATTTCTTTTGCCCAATTTTTTGCAGCATTCGGCTGCTCTCAACTACGATTAAAGTCCAAAGCAAAGAGGTTTTACATAAAATTATTGGAATGTGAAACGGCGGCTTAGACCAATAGCTAACTGTCTTGTACAGCTAGACGTTCTACAATGATGTTCAGATTGAAGAAGGCATGCCCATCCACAAATAAGCAATATGGCATGTCTCATAAAAATGAGTAATAAACTATGTCTAAGATTTTGTTTTTACATGGCTTAGATTCCTCGAAAGAATCCACCAAGTTCCATGCCATCGATATAGCCCCTAAATACTGTATCGATGTCGATTACCGAAATCTGAGCTATAGTTCGGTTGCCGAGTTTTATCACGAGACGATTGAAACCATCAAACCGGATATTCTGGTCGGACACAGTCTGGGCGGCTATTGGGCATTGAAAATGTCCCATGCCCATCAGATTCCATGCGTCATTGCAAATCCCAGTCTGCAACCCAATTTTCGTGATGACTATCCTGCAATTTGCGACAGTGATTTGCAGCACGATATTCCGCAAATGGCTTATCTGGAATTAGGCGATGAAATTCTGGATATGCATGCTGTACAAGCTCAGCTGGAAGATTATATGCAGATTCATGCTATTGATGGCGGACATCATCGTCTGGAGCACCCGGAACAGGTGAACGAGCTGATTCAGGAAATCGAATATCATTTTATCCGACAATAAAAAAGCCCCAATATCCGGGGCTTCTTTATATGCTTTAAGCTTAGGCTACTGCAGCTTCAGGCTGGGATTTATCATCCAGTACTGACCAGATCTCCATGCCTAATTCCATATGCAGGTCAGGAAGATCAAGGAAGATACTTGCACCTAGAACTTCATGCTGGCATTTTTGAGCCAGTTCATGAACCGCTTTTAGAGTTCCACCAGTTGCCAGAACGTCATCCACAATAATTACTTTTTGGGATTGAACTTCCGCAGACATTTCTAACCGATCCAGCCCATATTCCAGGCTATAACCGACACCGACCACTGGAGGTGGTAATTTCCCTGCTTTACGAACCAGCAATAAGCCTTTACCTGTACGTTGCGCTAACAAACTTGCCAAGACAAAACCACGTGCTTCAACCGCAATAAAGCTTTCTACTTCTGCCAATTTGTCAGCAGGAATGCTAGCAATCAAGGCATCAGTCAATGGACCAATATTGCTCATGAAAAGTGGTGTCAAATCATAGAAGCAAATTCCAGGTTTTGGAAAATCTTGGACCGTACGAATGTGAGACCACAAAGAAGTAGACAAATTGCTCATGGGAGATCTTAAAAAAGAAAAGGAATATAAGAATTTTAAACTTATTTGAGGTACGTGGACAAGCCAAGCTGTATAATAAAAACCCGTTACTTAATAACAACTATTTGATTTTATTTAATTCATTTATTTTAAAAAATATTTAATCCAGACTTTAGCTATTTTAAATTACCTGAAAAGGAGAATTTTTACTGCAAGACTTTGGTCGGTCACACCAGAAAACTGTAATTTTTATTCATAATCAGATTGGTGTCTTCAACCGCCTACAGCAGTAAAGCAGATGAAAGTAGTTTTCTGATAAATAAGGAATGCGAGCTCTATTCTGCTGCTAATTTCGCTGATTAAGCTTTTATTCACTTTACTTTCTGAACAGAACTGCGTAAAAATTTAGCCAAATATGTTCACTGTTAAAAAGTTATATTCTTTTAGAGTCTTGCTATTTTATGGATTTTAAGCTGACGCCTAGAATTGCTTAGTTTTGGAGAGTTACATGAGAAAGTTTCAATGCATCGTATGTGGATGGATTTATGATGAGGCAGAAGGCTGGCCTCAAGACGGAATCGTAGCAGGAACCAAGTGGGAAGATATTCCGGATGACTGGACCTGTCCAGATTGTGGCGTGTCTAAAGTCGATTTCGAGATGATCGAAGTCTAATGACGCCCAGTTAAAGGCCATATCTATATGGTCTTTTTTTATGCCTTTCTATCATTTATACAGCATGGAGCTCTACCATATGGAAACAACTATACATCCTATCGTCATTATTGGTTCAGGTATGGCGGGTTATGCCGTAGCACGTGAATTTCGCAAGCTGAATCCCGAGCATGAACTGCTAATGATTTGTGCCGATGATGCGGTCAATTATGCCAAACCGACGCTTTCCAATGCTCTGGCCGGCAATAAAGCACCTGAACAGATTCCACTGGGCGATGCAGCTAAAATGTCAGCACAGCTGAATATGCACATTGAACAGCACACCTGGGTCAAAGCGATTCATCCGGAAGATCATCAGCTGATTCTTGAAAAAGATGGTCAGGAACGCACGCAACCTTATAGCAAGCTGGTCTTGGCAGTCGGTGCCAATCCGGTACGTCTGGCCATTGCCGGGGACGCCAGCGATGATATTCATGTCGTCAACAATTTAAATGACTATAAAGCTTTCCGTAATAATCTGGCGGCACGTGAAGATAAGCGTGTAGTGATTTTAGGTGCCGGTCTGATTGGCTGTGAATTTGCCAACGACCTTCAAAATACCGATCATCAGGTTACCGTCATTGATTTGGCACCGCAGCCGCTTGGCCGTTTATTGCCGGAATATGTTGCCACAGCATTCCAGAAAAATCTTGAAGAAACCGGCATCCACTTTGTCTTGGGCACCACGGTCGAAAAAGTTTCTCGAGCCAATAACGGTGATTATCTGGTCACGCTGGCCAATGGCCAGTCTCTGGTCGCAGATGTGGTGTTGTCTGCCGTAGGTCTACAGCCAAATATTTCTTTGGCGAAACAGGCAGACATCCATACCAGTCGCGGAGTTTTAACCACAGCACAACTGGAAACCAGTCAGGCCGATATTTATGCTGTAGGTGACTGTGCCGAAGTGAATGGGATCTTACTGCCTTATGTCATGCCAATCATGCAACAAGCTCGCGCTCTGGCAAAAACCTTGAACGGTGAACACACTGCCGTACATTATCCTGCCATGCCTGTGGCAGTTAAAACGCCTGCTGCACCTTTAACGGTATTGCCTGCACCCGTCGATGTTGATGTCATCTGGGAATCTGAAGAGTTTGACGATGGCATGCTGGCTAAAGCAATTGACACCCATGGAACCTTACGTGGTTTCGTACTTTTGGGTGCCACTGCAGCCAAACAGCGTCTGGCCTTGACCAAGCAGGTTCCTGACTTGATTCCTGCAGCAGTTTAGAGGTTTAATAGCAAGGATATTTTTTAAACAAAATATCCTTTTATCAGGACAGCGACCATGTACAGCTTAGAACAGCTTAATCTTTCCCCTTATACCCCGTTCATGCATGAAACTAAGGTCGATCTTGGTAATGGGATCCAGCTACATGTCGAGGTTGGCGGCAATCCGGAACATCCTACTATTTTGCTGATTATGGGGCTGGGTGGGCAAATGCTATACTGGCCGGATTTTTTTTGTAAATCCCTGATTGATAAAGGTTATCATATTGTTCGTTTTGATAATCGTGATATTGGGCTGTCTTCAAAAATCCATCATAAAGGCCCACGTCTGAACACCCTGAAAATGATGAGCCGTTTTGTTCTCGGTCTGGGCAATCAGGGTGCACCTTATGATCTGTATGATATGGCGGAAGATGTCAGTCTGTTGATTGAAAAAATGCAGTTGGGGCAGGTCTATGTGCTGGGTGCCTCAATGGGCGGTATGATTGCGCAGATTCTGGCAGCCCGCTATCCGGACAAAGTTAAAAAACTGGGGTTATTATTTACCAGCAATAACCAGCCGCTGTTACCACCACCCTTTCCCAAGCAGCTCTTTAGTTTAATTGACAAACCATCTTCAACAGATGAAGATGGTATTGTCGACCATAGCTTGAAACTGTTTAAGATCATTGGCTCACCAGGTTATGTCAATCATCTGGAGGCAGTACAGACCGCACGCAAATTATATAAGCGAAGTTACTATCCTGCCGGTATACTTCAGCAGTTTTTAGCAATATTATGTACAGGCTCATTGCTGCAACTGGACAAGCAAATCAAACAAGATACCCTGGTGATCCATGGTTCTCGAGATCGATTGCTACCTCCTAGCCATGGCAAGGCCGTTGCGAAAGCAATTTCAGGGGCTAAATTTGAATTAATTGATGGAATGGGGCATGATATCCCACCGCATTTTATTCCATATCTTAGCGAATTATTTGCTGATCATTTTAAATCATAAACATTAGGACACTATGGCTGCATTACCATCCCTAAGACAGCTGTCATACCTCGTAACACTGTCAGAGACGCTGCATTTTACAGAAGCTGCTCGCCGCTCGTTCGTCACCCAGTCTACCTTGTCTGGCGGCATCATGGAGCTGGAGCGTTTACTCGGTGGCGTACTTGTTGAACGCGACCGTCAGAATGTTCGTTTAACGCCTCTTGGTGAACAAGTGGTTGCTCGCGCACGTGTTCTACTGGCCGATGCTCAGGATCTAATGCGTTTAAGTCGTGAGATGAGTGAACCCTTAACTGGTGATTTACATCTCGGAATCATTCCAACGATCGCTCCTTTCCTGTTGTCCCAGCTGCTAGACGAAGTGCATAAACAGTTACCAAAAATTCAGTTGCATCTACATGAAGCACAAAGTGAAAAGATTGTAGAAAAGCTAGAACACGGTAATCTGGATATGGTCGCCCTGGCATTGCCTTTCGACACCCGTGGTCTGAAAGTCGCTGAAATTGCCAAAGAGAATCTGTATCTGGTTTATCAAAAATCTGATCAGCATGCGGCACAAGCCAATTCTCTGGCAGATCTGGACCTGTCTCGCCTGATGTTACTTGAAGAAGGTCATTGCCTGCGTGATCATGCTTTAAGTGCCTGCCCGATTGGTGAGCGTAAAAATGATCATCGGCTAAAAGCCAGCTCACTGCCGACTTTAATCGAAATGGTTTCAGCCAATCTTGGTTTTACCCTGTTGCCTGAAATTGCGATCCATACCAATATGGTAAAAGCTAATCCTGAGATTCAGGTAAAAGCCATCGAGTCAGCCCCAAGTCGTACCCTGGCATTGGTAACCCGTAAAAGCACTCCGCTACAAAGCGAGTTTGATGTGTTGTTACAGATTTTCCAGAAGATTACCCGTCACGACGGCGCTTAATCCCAGTATGATAAAAAGGAGCAACAAGTGTGCTCCTTTTTTTTATATCCTAAAACTCATTATCCAACTCAAATAAAGCCAGCAAATCCTCAGATTGAATATGAGTAAAAATATTCCGAGATAGAAGATCAGCAGCCTAAAATAAATATCAGATCATTTCAGTTACTGCACCTATTCTGCAGCACAGTTAAATCCTCTTTTCAAAATAAAAAAGAGGCTGAATCTTCAGCCTCTGGAAATACTTAAACCTATTTAAACAGCTCTAGTAAAACACGTTGTGCATTATGCGGCTTTTCACCTTCTTGTGGCTGTGCTCGCACCCAGGTTCCATCACCTTGCAATAACCAGGCTTGCTGGTTATCTTTCAGGTAATTAAAAAGACCCTGCTGATAGATACGTTTTTTCAAGCCTTCATCTTCTATCGGGAAACAGGCTTCGACCCGGTTAAACAGGTTACGATCCATCCAGTCGGCACTTGAACAGTAAATCCGTGCATTGCCATTATTGCTGAAATAATACACGCGGGTATGCTCCAGAAAACGCCCGACAATTGAACGTACCCGAATATTTTCAGACAGGCCCGGTAATCCCGGACGCAAACTGCAAATCGAACGGATAATCAGGTCAATCTGCACCCCGGCCTGAGAGGCCTCATAAAGTTTATTAATCAATTGCATTTCGGTCAGGGCATTGACTTTGACGATAATCTGCGCCGGCTTACCTGCCTGGGCAAAGGCAATTTCATTATCGATATAGTTCAGTAACTGGGCATGCAAGGTAAACGGCGCATGTAGCAGCTTTTTCAGCTTGGCCATTTTCCCCATACCGGTCAGTTCCTGGAAAATCCGATGCACATCTTCACACAGGTCTTTATCCGTAGTTAACAGACCATAGTCGGTATAGATTCGCGCATTGCCGGCATGATAGTTACCGGTACCCAGATGCACATAGCGCACCAGTTTATTATTTTCCCGGCGTACCACCAGAATCATCTTGGCATGGGTCTTGTAGCCCACAATACCATACACCACCACTGCACCAGCTTCCTGCAGTACATTGGCGACTTCAATATTGGATTCCTCATCGAAACGCGCGCGCAATTCAATCACTGCCGTGACTTCCTTGCCATTACGGGCAGCTTCAGCCAGGACCTGCACAATTTCAGAATCCGGTCCGCTACGATATAAGGTCTGTTTGATCGCCAACACTTGTGGATCACGTGCCGCTTCACGTAATAATGAAATGACCGGTGCAAAAGATTCAAACGGATGATGCAGCAAGATATCCTGTTTCTGCATTGCACTAAAAATATTTTCAGATTTTTTCAGTACTTTGGGAATAACCGGCGTATGCGAGTCATAGCGTAAATGTGGACGCTTAAAGTTAGACAGCAAACGTGCCAGATTGACCGGGCCAGCAACTTTATAAAGCTGATCCTCATCCAGATCAAATTCATTCAGCAGATATTCATAAATATGCTGTGGACAGTTTTCTGTGACTTCCAGACGTACCGCTCGACCAAACCGGCGTGAACTGAGTTCACCTTTGAGTGCCTTGGCCAGATCTTCCACATCTTCATTCAAGGCCAGATCGGCATTACGGGTAACACGGAACTGATAACAGCCGGTCGCCGTCATACCCGGAAACAGATCGGAGACATGCTCGTGAATAATGGCAGACAGCATCACATGATGTTCTTTGCCATCGGTCAGTTCATCGGGCAAACGTACCACGCGTGGCAATGACCGCGGTGCAGGCACTACGGCCAGATCAATCTGACGACCAAAGGCGTCTTTACCTTCCAGCGTCACAATAAAGTTCAGTGATTTATTCACCAGCCGCGGGAATGGATGCGCTGGGTCTAGGCTGATCGGCGTGAGAACCGGCGCCACCTGCTCCTGAAAATATTTTTTAACCCAGGCAGATTGTGCTGGAGTCAGCTCACCACGGCGCAGGAAACAAATATCTTCCTCACGCAGTTTTGGCAAAATTTCTTCATTCAAAATACGGTACTGACGCTCAATCGCGGCATGCGCAGTTTTAGAAATCTGCTCCATGACCTGCTTGGGTGTGAGACCATCTGGGCTGCGGCTTTCATTTCCCAGATCAAGCTGCTCTAAAACACCTGCAACGCGAATTTCAAAAAACTCGTCCAGATTACGCGAGAAAATCAACAGGAAATTCATGCGTTCGAGCAATGGATGTAAAGGATCGACAGCCTGTTCCAGAACGCGTAAATGAAAGTCCAGGATAGACAGTTCACGATTGATATAACGATCATTATACGTATATTCGGGCTGTACTGAAGTGCTGCTGGCTGCCGTATTCATATCAAACCTACGTGGATTTAAAATTGTGCTTATCGTTCCAAGTATGCTTCAATTTTATGACAATTTCATAAAAAAAGCCCAAATAATTGGGCTTTCTCTCTAAATAATATCTTAAGGTAATTCTGCATAACGCATATAACGCTTAATCATCCGCTTACGTGCATTTAAAGCAGACGAGTTACGATGATCCTGAAAATATTTCGGATTGGTGAGAATGGCAGCCAGAAAGATGGCCTGATCCTGGGTCAGGCTTTGCGCGGTTTTACCAAAATAATGTTTGGCCGCGGCTTCCACTCCATAGATGTTGTCCCCGAACTCGATCGAGTTCATATATACTTCCAGAATCCTCTGTTTGGACCACATGCGTTCCATCATCCAGGTGGCGACAGCTTCTTGTCCTTTACGTACAAAAGAACGCTTATTGACGAGGAACAGGTTTTTCGCCAGTTGCTGGGAAATGGTGGAACCTCCTGCAACGACTCGGCCTTGATCTCGGTTTTTATTCAGCGCCTGTTGAATGCCCTCCCAGTCAAAACCATGGTGATGAATAAATTTTCCATCTTCCGCAGTGACAATGGCACGTTTCAGATTCAGGCTGATCTCGTCGTAGGGCCGCCACTGATGCTGAATCGGTTTGGAAGGTTCTGACCAGTAATCGATCCGCATCATCATGGTGGTGTTTACCGGATGGGTGCGCCACCAGGCCAGACTGGCAAAGATCCACAATTGAACCAGCAGGATCACACTGACGATGACGAGCATCGTGCGGATCAGAAAGGCTTTCATGTCAGTGCGTTACTCCTGAAAATTTAATTTTTCGTGTTAAGCTTATTCGAAATATACAATCACAGCAAAAAAATAGCATGTCTGAATACTCTCCCCCTGTCGCACATCGCAAACTTGAAATGCATCTCTGGTGGATTACCGCCATTTTAATCGGGATCAATGTGGGATTATTTGTTTGGCAAGTCATGCATGGCATGGACGTGACCCAACCGAGTACCCGAGATGCTATTCTCTGGGGTGCAGATTATGCACCTTTAACTTATATAGCGGAACCCATGCGCTTGTTTAGCAGCATGTTTTTTCATTTTGGCCTGATTCATCTGATGTTGAATATGTGGGCCTTGTATATTTTTGGTAGTGTGGCCGAACAGCTTTTTGGCCGGCTGTATTTTATCGGCTTATATCTCTGCGCTGGTCTGATGGGTAGTCTGCTCAGTGGTTATATAAATATTCAAAACAGCTATAGCCTGATTGAAGGTGGTGTCGCCAATCCAGATTTATTGCCTGCAGTCAGTGCCGGGGCATCTGGTGCTGTGATGGGACTTGGAGCTTCTCTCACGGTGTTGGCCTTATTGCCGATGCTACCCCAGCAACGCTTTATTCTGGATAAAAAAACCCTGGTAATGGTTCTGGGTCTAAACCTGGCACTGGGCTTTATGATCAGTGGAATCAACAATGCCGCCCATATAGGCGGCATGCTGATGGGTGCTTTGCTCACCCTGTTATGGTATATGGGTCAAAAAATGCAGCGTAGCCACCTGTTCAATCTGATAGCCTTGTGTATCGGTTTTGGCCTATGTGTCCTGCTTTATCAATATAACCTAGTCTTGCTTGAACCCATTCGTCCACTCTGGCAAGAAATACTGGAACTCATGCAGCAGCAGTTACAACTTTAAATCAGAACCATTTTAAAAGCCCAAGAGATGAATCTTACTGATTCATCTCGCGCAAGCTTTGTAAAGGTGGAATATCCGACAGATAACTCAGACGATAACGGCCAATTAACATACATAAAACGGTCATAAAAATCGGCAGGATAATCCAGATTTCCCAATGCGGCTGAATCATCAAATCCATTTTATAGCTGGCAATTGCACTGATGACTTCGGCAAACAGGCAGGAAACAATTCCGGCAAACAGCCCGATAAAACCAATTTCCAGACTCATCATGGTCTTCAGTTTCTGCTTGGAACTACCAAATGAACGTAGCAAAGCCACTTCACGTTTGCGTTCATCCATTAACAGGTTCAAACAGGCCATCAGCACCAGAAAACCGGAAATACTGACCAGTACCGCCAGAATCGTCACGATTTGCACCAGTACATTCACCAGGCGTTTGATCTCTTCCAGAATCAGGCTGACATCAATAAAAACCGTGTTGGAAAATTGCTGGATTACCGACACCAGTTTGCCTTTATCTGCCTCCGGCACATAAAAACTGCCCAGATAACTGCCTGCATTGGCATCCATGCTATTCGGGGCAAAAATAAAGAAAAAGTTCGGACTAAAACTTTCCCACTCGACGGTTCTTAGATTAACGACTTTAGCTTCCAGTATGCCTTCAGGCAGACTGAAACTGAGTTTATCTCCTATCTTAATGCCTAATTCTTCGGCCGTATTGGCCTCGACTGAAACTTCACCCGGCTGTTTTAATTCTACCTTACCTTGAACAATGACATTATCCTGAGGATAGCGGTTTGACTGGGTCAGATTCAGCTCACGCTTTAAGGTATTGCTGCTTTTAAGCAGTTCATCGGCAAAAGGCTGATCATTTTTGGCGACCAGACGCCCACGAATATTCGGATAGAGGGGCGTGCTTTTCCAGCCATTCTGCTCCAGTTGAGCTTTCAGGGCTGGCATCTCAAAAGGCGGTAAACCGTAAACGAACTGGTTCGGTGTACCTTCCGGCAACTGTTGCTGCCAACGATCCATCAGATCGGTACGTAATACTGCCAGCACCGTAATCAGGCTTAGACCCAAAGCTAAAGCCGTAATCTGCAAGGCAGTCTGTGAAGGTGTTCTGACATACGATGATAGATTTAGCTTCATATTCCGCAGCAGCTTTAACACCACCCAGACCGTCAGATACAGCACCACACATAACACAATAATCGCGCCAATCACCCAGGCGGTCAGCAGCAGGTTTTCAGTCAAAATCACACTGAAAATAATCAGGCTGAGCGTTCCGGTCAGCAGCATCCACAGCATGGACTGTACTGATTTTTCCTGCTGGCGAATCACCCGGATAGGTGGCGTATTCAGCAGTTGTAATAAGCTAGGCATCACAAAACCGAGCAGCACCACCGCACTGGTCAGCATCGCGACCGGCAATGGTCCAAGCAACATTGCAATGGCAGAAAATTCAATCTGCAAATTTGGAATCAGCTGCAACATTAACTGTAACAATCCATAACCCAGACCGATCCCGAGCACAGTACCGATCAGCATGGCAATCAGCAGCACTATCCCGAGTAAAGCCAGATAAGCTGACAGAATCTGCTGCTTGGTGGCACCGATACAACGCATCAAGGCAATATGATCCTGATTCTGCTGCACATAACGCTGTGCAGTTAAGGCTATGGCAATCCCGCATAATAAAATGGTCAGAATATTCGCCAGTTGCAGGAATGTATCCAGATTGGCAATTGGCTTCATCAAACGGGTATTACCCTCACTGGCATTGCGTAACTTGAGACTGCTTTGCTCCTCAAACTCCTGCCCCTGTACTTCCGCTGGCGTTTCAGACGTGACGTTTGCTGACTTGTACTGCTTGAATAAGGCTTCAAATTGTTGGGTATCGTCCGGACGGCCCGCCATGAGAAGGCGATATTCGATTCGGCTCCCCATCTGAATAGCATTGGTTCTTGCTACATCTGCTTGGGAAATAATCACCGTTGGCGAAAAGCCGGAAAATCCAAGTTCCTGATTGGAGTCCTGTTCAATCTTTGCAGTAACTTTAAACGCAGCATCGGCAATATGGAGCTGATCGCCCAGTTTGACCTTGAGTAGATCCATGGCCCGTTGACTGAGCCAGATTTCACCAGATTGAATTGAACGTTTGGCCGGTTGCACCCGCAGCTCACCACGCAAAGGAAAAGCCTGATCAATCGCTTTGACATTGACCATGACAAACTCTGCATCAGTATAGGCCATGCTGCTAAACACAATAACTTCTGACTGCTTCAGGTCCAGCTGTCTGGCCTGATCACGCCACTGCTCAGGCAAAGGTTCATTGTCTGAAAGCACCAGATCAGCAGCCAGCATTTCTGCTGCCTGCAAGGCGACTGCATTTTGAATCTGCTCATTGCTAAATTTAAGCGCAGTGGTCGTACTGATCGCCAGTGTTAAGGCAATAATCAGCAGATAAATCCCGGTCGTTTTAAAGCTTTGTGTCAGTAAAGGACGAAATAATGGATTCATTTCATCCCCCACTCGGATGTTCAATCAGCTCGCCATTCAACAGCTCAAAATGCCGCTGGCACTGCTGTGCCAGTTTGCGGTCATGCGTCACCAGCACCAAGGTCGTTCCCAGTTCCCGATTTAGTTGAAATAGCAGTTGTTCAATTTCTTTGGCAGTTTCGCCATCGAGGTTACCCGTGGGTTCATCGGCAAAAATGATTTTTGGTTCACTGACCAGTGCCCGGGCGATCGCCACACGCTGCTGCTCTCCCCCCGACAGCACTTTCGGGGTTTGCTGCGCCTGTCGATCCAGCCCTACTTTATGCAGTAGTGCCAAGGCTTTTTGCTCGGCTTCTGCATATTTAAAATCGGGTTGCAGGCGCAGGGGCAGCATCACATTTTCAAGTGCAGTCAGATGTGGCAACAGCTGAAAAGACTGAAATACAAAGCCGATATTTTTCAAACGCACCAGTGCACGCTGTTCTTCATCCAGACTTGACACCAATTCACCACAGACCATAAGCTGACCTGAACTGGCCTGATCCAGTGTTGCCAGAATACCCAGTAATGTGGATTTTCCGGAACCGGAACGACCCGTAATCGCTACCTGTTCCCCAGCCCGAATTTCTAGGTCAAGATTCTCAAAAATGGTGAGCTGTTTTTGTGAAAGTTGTATCTTTTGTGTCAATTTCTGGGCAGAAATAATAGCCTGTGGCATGATGGTCGAATCGTTGCTGCTTTGAATCATACGTGTCCTATATGAAAAATCTTAATCAGAAAACCCGGCTATTGCCTTACTTGTTTTTGCTCAGTCTGTGCCTGTTACCTCTTGGGGTTTCAGCAAAGACGATTATGATTTTAGGTGACAGTTTAAGTGCAGGATATGGTATCCAGCCTCAGCAAAGCTGGGTAAATTTGTTACAAAAGCGTTTAGAGCAACAGTATCCGAAACAGCATAAAGTGGTCAATGCAAGTGTCAGTGGCGAAACCACCAGCGGAGCGCTGGCCAGACTACCAAAATTGCTACAAACGCATCGTCCAGACCTTGTGGTGATTGAGTTAGGTGGCAATGATGGCTTGCGTGGACAACCGCCACAAATGATTCAAAAAAACTTAGCCAGCCTGATTCAGCAGAGCCAGAAAGCCAAAGCCAAGGTTATTGTATTTGGTATGAAAATGCCGCCTAACTACGGTCAGGCATATAGCAAGGCTTTTGAAAATAATTATAAAGTGGTCAGTCAGCAATATAAGGTGAAATTATTGCCTTTCTTCCTGGAGGGTGTGGCCGGCAACAAAACCCTGATGCAAAAAGATTTGGTTCATCCGAATGCTAAAGCACAAACCATCCTGTTAAACAATGCTTATCCATACATTAAAGGCGCTTTATAAAGCGCCTTTAATGGATTCAAATCTTAAAATCTGAATTAGAAATCAAAGAATGTAACTTCACCTGTTTCAAGTGAATATTCTGCTCCCACGACCAGTAATTTACCTTTGGCAATCAGGTTTTCCAGTACGGCGGAACCATGACGAAGCTGGTTCACTGAAGCAAATACATTCGATCGAATAGCATGTATGGACAGTTTGTCCAAATCATCTTTTAATTCAGTTTGCATCAGAATTTCAACTGATGGACGTACCCGGTTCACAATCGACATCAAATTTGCAGATGGCGGTGTTGCCGGATTGGTCAAAGCTTCAATTGTAGAATGAATTGCGCCACAATGCGTATGACCTAATACAATAACTACTGGACAGCCAAAGCTGTCTGCAGCGAACTCAACACTGCCGACTTGAGAGGGTGCCACAATATTGCCTGCTACCCGAATCACAAACAGATCACCCAGCCCCTGATCAAATACCATTTCTGCCGGGACACGCGAATCCGAACATCCTAAAACAATAGCAAATGGTTCCTGACTTTCTGCCATTTCAGCGCGTTGCTGATGCGATAATAATTTTAAATGCTGCGTTTCACCATTGACAAAGCGCTGGTTACCCTTTTTAAGACGATCTATAGCTTCCTGAGCTGTGAGCATTCTTTTTTACCATCGATGTTTTTAGTGGGAATATCTTACTGCTAGATTTTTTGAATGTCACTTGCAAAAAAATTACCCGTTTAAATTTTTTAGCTTTTTGATGATTTCTTGTTCTGTGTATTTTTCTGTGAGATTCATCACATTTCATTCGGTATTTTTCTGCACGGACTATTCATTAACAGATGTACAATATTAAGGAATGTTTTAAAATAATTTGAAAGATTACGATTTGATTCATCTATAAATTGCAAATCGATAACACGGAAGTATTTTGAGCATTTTGCTTGGTGGGTTTATTTTGGGGAATAGCCAATGAAGAAAATAATAAGATTGCGCTCGAAAATGATCTGTTCAACCCTGGTTGCCTTAAGCATGGCATTACCAGGCCTGACCCATGGTCAAAATCTGTTTGGCCAGAAAAGTGAAAAGTCTGCCCAAGTATTGCAGCAACATCTATTGCAGGAACGTAGCCTTGCCGGACTCAAGTCCAAGACCCTCAAAATTGGAGAGGTGACCTGGAGCTATAGCGAAGGCGGGTCCAAGAACAAACCGTCAATTCTACTGATTCATGGTCTGGCCGGCACCCGTGACAACTGGAATCGGGTGGCCCAGTTTCTGACACCTTATTATCATGTCATCATTCCTGACTTGCCGAGCAATGGCGACACCAAAGTGCCCGACGATTTTGATGTTTCTGTGCCCAATGTTACCTCTCAACTGCGATTGTTCCTTGAAACCTTAAATGTGGACGAAAATTTACACATTGCCGGCCACTCTCTGGGTGGATCGATTGCTACGGTGTATGCTTCACAATATCCTTTCGATACTCAGAGTCTATTTCTTATTAATAGTGCTGGTCTTTACAAAATGGGGAATACTCCCTACACCAAAGACCCACAAGCCTTAAAAGATCTGATCGTCAGCAAACCCGGCGATCTGCAGGATGTATCCAAAGAGCTGATGCAGAACCCGCCAGTAATTCCTTATCAGTTGCGGCATGCACAGGAAAAACTGCTGATTTCACGCGCTGAACAAACCAGCAAATCGATTGATCAGGTGGTGATGCTAAACCGGATTTATACGCCGGAAACCTTTGCCCGTCTGACCCGTACAGTTGAAGCACCCACCCTGATTTTATGGGGCAAACAGGATCGGATCATTAATGTTGAGGTGGTCAAAGAACTGCATGCCCTGCTGAAACGTGCCGAAAAACCGGTGATTTTGAATAATGTCGGGCATATGCCAATTCTGGAAGCAGAAAAACAGGTCGCACAACATTATTTACCTTTTCTGGCCAAGACGCAGACCCTAAAAAACCCGCTTGCTGATAAACTCATTCCTTTATATTAAGTTTCAGAGATGCTATGCAGAAACACCCGATGATTGAGCAGTTGATCGATGCTCAACTTGATTTTCTCGATCAAGCATTTTCTCAATCTGAAACGATTCAAAGCGAGTTTCATGCATTTTATTTGTGGTTGCGTAAACAGACGCTAAAAGAGCTGTGGAGCTGTGAAGCAATCAATCAGCTTTTACAGGAACAGATTCTGGATACAGTTACCAGTAGCTTTCTAATTGAACAGATTGCCGAGCATATCCGTTTTGCACTGGTGCATCCGGCCAATGACACCACCACGATTGCCGATCTGATTCCAGTACTGACCGTCGATAAAATCGCCCAGTATGTGGCCAGCAAAAGTGACCATCGGCAGCGTTTGATTAAAACCGTAGTCAATAATCCGGCATTTTCAGCCATGATTACCCAATTGATCCAGCACTCCATTCAGGATTATCTGGATAACTCCATGATTGCCAAAAGCGTGCCCGGGGTTTCCCGCTTTATGAAAATGGGTAAATCTGTACTGGAAAATGTCACCGATACCAACCTCGATAGCACCATTGCGCGTTATCTGCAAAAGAACATTCTGAAGCTCAGCCAGATGAGTGAGCATGTGCTGAACCAGCATTTTGACGATGAAAAACTCTATCATTTTCAGGCTAATCTCTGGCATAAAATCAAGGTCATGCCTGTATCTGTCTTGAAGAAGTATATTGAGCTACAGGATCTGAATCAGACGGTCGGCTTAGGTCATGACATCTGGGATCACATACGCCAGACCGACTATCTGCAGCAGCAGTTACATGACGGAATTCATACCTGGTATGTCCGCAATCAGGAACATACTTTTGATCAGTTATTACGTGATCTGAATATTGATGAAGCTCTCATTCAGAATGAATTGCAGCAACTGCTCAGCCCGGTAATCCGGCAGATGGTTTCTCAAGGCCATTTACGTGAACGCGCACGAAAATATCTGGAACAATTTTATTATCATGAAGATACTTTAAAAATCCTTAAAATTTAAATAAAAAAGCCGCTTTATAGCGGCTTTTTTATTTTCTCGTGTGCTTAGAATTTTGCATTCAGGCTGATACCGTAACGGCGGCCATCCAATAATTGATCCCCATCAATATCTTCAGCTTTTTCATCCAGTAGGTTATAGACGCCAAATTTACCGGTCAAATTCGGACTGAATTTATAGTTAAAGCCGACATCTACAAATTGGTAGCCTGGATTTGGCTGAGCCATAGAAGTACGGCTCAGGTATGCAGAGGTTTCAGAACGGTGGTGCAAGCGGCTCCATACATTTAATGCATCGTTTAGCTCATAATCGACACCAATATTAAACATGTGTTCTGGCATCTGGTTCAGTGGCTGGCCTTTAAAAGCACCCGATTTAAACTCTGAATCGGTATAGGTATAGTTTGCAGTCAATGTCGTGTAATCATTCAGACTGGCTTCTACCGTTGCTTCTACACCACGAATTTCCGCTTCATCTACATTAATCCGTTCACTAATAAAATAGAATGGAATATCCCCTTCGAAACATTTCCAATTCTGCCAGTTATTACGGTTTGTTGTGGTGCCATCAGTATCGGTTTCGCAGGCACGAACTTCCGTAATCCGGTCTTTATATTTAGTGATAAAGCCAGTCAGCGATGTATTGATATAATCATTTTTCCAGTTAAAACCTAATTCAGTCGATACACTTGATTCAGGTTTCAAGTCCGGATTGGCACGAATAATGCCACGGCCTGTTGGCAAGGGTGAACCGCCACCACCCGTGACGCTATAGAACCCTTCTGTGGCTGCACGAATATCAGGCTGTTTATAACCTGTGGCCACACCACCTTTTACTACAAAGTTATCATTTACCGCGTACACCCCATACAGTCGTGGCGATAAATGGCCACCATAGTTTTCATCATGGTCATAACGCAGGCCGGCGGTTAAATCGAAACGATCTGTCATGCTCCAGGTATCTTCAAGGAATGCAGCAGCAGACCATCGTGTTAACTCACTAAATTCAGGTGCATTAGGATTCCGGTTAGTGGCTTTATCGACCAGTTTTTCATCTTTAAGATATCCACCGAATGACAGCATGTGATCACCTAAGGCCCAGTTCCATTGACTGTTCGCTGTCCAGGTATCTAGGGTAATCCCTTTGGTGCCGAGTTCCGTATTGCCACGATCCGGATTTTTTGAGTTTTCATACTGGATATAAGATGAACTGTCCAAGTTATCGCTATAACGCCCATTATGGGTTACTGAATAAACATTACGGTAATTACGCGAGAACGAATCTGCAGCGCCTTGAATGGCTGCTACCGTTTTACCGACTGAAGTCGTGGATTCCTGCTGCACAAAATTGGCTTCAACCTGCACATCATGATCATCATTAATGGCATAGCTCAGACGTGAATTTAAGCTTTCACGTTCTGTGCCACGAAAACCGCCCACATAACGGTCTTCATTACGTTCCTGCTTATTGACTGACAGCTGCACGCCCAGCTTGTCTGCAATTAAAGGACCGGCAAGATATACAGAAGCATTTTTAATATCACCTGAACGGCTACTGTCCTGAATTGTGGTTCCTAATTCGACATGACCAGACCATTCATCCGAGACTTTTTTGGTAATGATATTGACTACCCCGCCCATGGCATCCGTACCATACAGTGTAGAAGCTGGACCACGAATAATTTCAATACGTTCGATGGCGGCAAGCGGTGGCAGAATATTTTTCTCAAAACCGCCATCATCCCCGTTCGGGTTCACATCCTTGCCATATTGACGCTTACCATCGACCAGAAACAAGGTGTAGTTTGAACTCATGCCTCGAATACTGATGGTCTGTGCAGAACCTGCACCCGAAACCACGACCCCAGGCGTATTACGCAGCACATCAGTAATGTCATTATATTCACGTTTATCCAATTCTTCACGATCAATCACGGTAATGGAAGCAGGTGCTTTAGCCAAATCTTGCTCATAACCTGTTGCGGTCACCACAATCGTTTGCAGTTTAGTCGCTTCCGCTTGTGGAACAACAGCTTCGACTGCAAATGCATTACCCGTCATGACTGAAGTTACAGCAAATGCCAAAGTGGTTTTTAAGAATGGCTTATTCATACCTTGCGCGCCCCAATATTTATGAAGAGATCATGTTTATTCGGTTGCGAAGTGTAACAGCTTTCCATTTAAATGCAATTGCTATTGATAATTATTATCATTAATATTCACCAAATTTTAAGCCAGATATAAAAAAACCTCGAAAGTTCGAGGTTTTTTTTAAATGCTATAAATGAACTGTTATATAGAACAGCTTATTTCATATACGCACCTTCAGATTGACTATGATCCGTTTCATCAACGACATTCATCAATTCAGGAATATGCTGTTTTAGTGTGGTTTCTACGCCCTGTTTCAAGGTGATATCAATCGCTGAACAACCCTGGCAACCACCACCAAATTTAAGTACAGCGGTTAAACCTTTTTCAGGGTCTTCTTTGACTTCAACCAGTGCACAGTTACCACCATGGCCCGCCAGACCCGGGTTAATTTCAGACTGCAAGACATAGGTAATGCGCTCTTCTACTGATGCATCTGGCCCCACGCGTGGCACTTTAGAGTTCGGCGCACGGAAGGTCAACTGACCACCAAAACGGTCTTTGTTGTAGTCAATTACGGCATCAAGTAAATACGGAATAGATGGCGAGTCGATAAAAGCAGGGAAATCAGGATATTCCTGCTTATAATCTGTCGGTACAACTTCATCAGGTGCACTATAGGCCATGCAACATTCAGCGCGAGGAGTACCCGGATGCTCTACAAAAACACGCACACCAATACCCGGGGTGTTCTGTTTATCCAGTAAATCCTTTAAATACTCTTGTGCTGTTGGTGTAATCAATAAGTTGGGAATTTCACCAACAACTGGAGTGCTGCTGTTCTCAGTCGACATAACAATAATTTCCTCAAGCTCAAGTGACCATTTTAACTGAAGATGCGGGGTAATTTTTAAAAATCAACTAAAATTGTCGGATTTATTATAAAAGTACAACTTTAGCTCAATTTTAATGGCATGATAATTAGCAAATAGGCACCATTAGAATCATTTATATGCTTGATTTACCTTTTAATCATACTGTTACCATTATTCTGATCACCTGTATTGTGTCATTTATTGCTTTCTCCAAAGAGACGGTAATGAACCGGCTGATTTTCTGGCCTCCGGCACTGCAACGTGGACAATATGACCGTTTTATTACGCACGGGTTTATTCATGCGGATGGAACCCATCTGCTGTTCAATATGATTACTCTGTTCTTTTTTGGCAGTGTAATTGAAAGCTTTTATCGTCAATATCTGTACGACCTGGGTTTTATCCTGTTCTATCTGGGTGCTCTGGTTGCTGCGATTCTGCCAAGTTACCTGAAGCATAAAAATGATGCGCGCTGGGCCAGTCTAGGCGCTTCCGGTGCAGTGTCGGCTGTGCTGTTTGCCTATATTCTGTTTGAACCATGGAAACTGATTTTTGTATTCTTCATTCCAGTTCCTGCAATTATTTTTGCTGTGCTGTATGTGGCCTATAGCATCTGGTCAGGCAAAAAAGGCAATAGCAATATTAATCACAGCGCGCATTTATGGGGAGCAGCCTACGGTGTGATCATGACGATTATTCTGGAGCCACGCCTGATTCCGCACTTCCTGAATAAACTGATGCAGATTCCGTTTTAACGCGGATTTTTAAATCCTGAGACAACTGGACTACCTGTAAGTTGGGCCTGAGTTTTTCACTAAAAATCGACAAGAGAGCTGCGGCTCTCTTGGTCAGTTGAAACATCTCGTAATATATTAGAAAGACAGGATGTCACTTAATGCCAATCTTGAAGTGAATTTTGCAGCGATAATGTATACATCTGTATATTAATCACTGTCATTATCGAGATATTTTGCATGTCCACTACACCAGACGGTCTCCAATTTCCTCTTCAGTCTCCACAACAAAAACCCAGTAGCTCAAAAGCAGGGCGCGCAATTATCGCGGCAGCGCTAGCCAATATCGCCCCTCACAGTTCTGCACAGGCACAATCAGAAAAAAACTGGCGCAAACTCTACACCATACATTTTAAGCAGCTGGTCGAGCAGGGTCTGAGTTCTCCTGAAGCCAGTCTGAAAATTGCAGAGGATGGATTGGCACAGGCTCATCAGACTTTTGAGTTTTATCGTGACGGTCAAAAGCATTTACTGCAGGAGGTCTTCTCTCTTCCCGCGGGTCAGTTGCATACCTTTAAGCTGACAGGTCATAGCAAAGCGGCACCAGAATGGTATGTGCCCTACCAGGGGCAAAAGCTGCAAGGTGATGCCTTACTGGAGCAGATTGAACGCTGGGAAACTCAAGGCATCATGGAAACCAGCCATGCCAATGCCCTACGTGAATGTGTGGTAAATCCTGAATGGTTTGACCTGTCAGATCGGACCACAGTGCTGTTTGGTGCTGCATCTGAAGCAGGACCTCTAACCTGGCTGGCAAAATGGAAAGCCAATATTGTGGCGATTGATTTGCCGAATACCCGGGTCTGGGGCAAGATTATTGACACCGTTAGCCAAGGCAATGCCACCCTGTATGCACCTTGTACTAAAGATCTGCCTGCCGATACTTCACCGAACATTTTGAAAGAAAAACTGGGCGCAAATTTACTCACCCAGATTCCTGAAATTGCTAAATGGCTATTACAGTTTGAGACGGATCTGGATCTGGCTGCGATTGCCTATCTGGATGGTGAAAAGCATGTCCGCGTTTCCATGGCGATGGATGCCATCATGCACTATGTTAGCCAGCAAAAAGCCAATACCAGCCTGATGTATATGTGTACGCCGACTGATGTGTATGCCGTTCCAGCTGAAGTGATCGAAGCCTCAAAAGAAAAATATGCAGAACGCTCCAAGGCACAGACCCTGATTTCTAAAAGTGTTGCGACTTTAAGCCGTAAACACTTTTTCCAGAAAAATAGTCATGAGCTGATTCAGTCTGGCGATCAGGCATATGGCATTTGTGACTGTCTGGTGGTTGAACAAGGCCCAAACTATGCGCTGGCAAAACGTATTCAGCAATGGCGTGCAACCTTGGCGCGTGCTCAAGGTCAACGGGTCAGCATTAATATTGCACCTTCTACGACCACTCATTCTGTTACCAAAAATCCGCTATTAAAAGCCGCATTCAATGGCGCCAGCCTGTTTGATGTGGAAGCTTTCGCACCTGAAACTACCAATGCATTGATGGCAGCATTATGGATTCATGACCTTCGCAATCCGGAATCAGTGGCCAATCCTGAAGTGGAACTGAACCATCCGCTTGAGTTAATGATGCATGGTGCGAATCATGGTGGTTTGTGGCGAGTCGCTTATCTGGCGCGTACCGCACTGCCTTTTGCTGCGCTGTTTGGTTTTGCGACGGAGAAATTGCCAAAAGGATTATTGAGCAAGTTGAAGAAGTAATTTATTTCCTTCACTTTACCCTTTTCCTAGAGTCGATATTCTTTTTATTTAAAATTCTGCCCCTCACCCCAACCCTCTCCCCAAGGGAGAGGGAGTATCCATCATAAATTTTAGTAACTGTTAGATATCTGCCTCCAAGCTACTTTTCCATGAGGTAAAAGAGCAAGATTTAGCGTCAATACCCATATTTGAATATATTATGTAAAATCCCCTCTCCTCTTAGGAGATGAGCATCCTCAGAATATATTCTGAGTGCGCAAGGGAGAGGTAAAAATCACCCATAAAAAAACGCTGCCGAGGCAGCGTTTTTTTATCAACGATGTTTAGAACACTTTTAACAATATCCAATACAAACCACCTGACAGACAGATCGTTGCTGGCAAGGTAAATACCCAGGCAGACAGAATGGTTTTCACCATCTGGAAATTCAGTCCTGACTTGTTTGCTACCATGGTACCGGCTACTGCTGAGTTCAGTACATGAGTAGTAGATACTGGCATACCGAAACCATCTGCCGCAGCAATGGTCGACATCGCAACAAGCTCGGCGGACATGCCCTGTCCATAGGTCATATGTTCTTTACCAATACGCTCACCGACGGTCACAACAATACGCTTCCAGCCCACCATGGTACCTAGACCCAGTGCAAGCGCAACTGCAACTTTCACCCAGGTTGGAATATATTGCAGGAATGAGTCAAGATTATCACGGTATTTATCCACCGTTTTTTCTTGCGCAGCAGACATCGCAGGTAAAGATTCTGCTTTATCCAGACGTTTAAAAGCGGTTGTGCTGAGGTACATGTCGTTACGGAATTCAGAAACTTGAGCTTCAGGCACATCTTTAATGTTGCTATAGCTAGCTACTTTCTCACCCAGATGATCGGTCAAACTTGCCAGTGCCGGAATGACTTCAGGGGTAATTTCCTTGGTCTGGATATACTTGGTGATAACAGCACGGGCTTGCTCATCCGGAATATCCTGATGATTTGGATAGATCACATCGGCTGTTTGTGCCGACAACTGGCCAAAAGATTGAATATGCTGGGTATCCAGATTCTTGTTCAATGAGTACGCCAGAGGTACGCACCCAATCAGAATCAGCATGATCAAACCCATGCCTTTTTGACCGTCATTTGAACCGTGTGCAAAACTCACACCTGTACAGGTAAAAATCAGCATGGCACGAATCAATGGAGGTGGTGGCTTGTTGCCTTCAGGTGGCTGAAACAGTTCCATTTGACGCTTGAAGATTTTTTTCACCAGCAGGAACAGCACCGCTGCAAATGCAAAACCGATGAGAGGCGAAAATAATAGCGCCTTACCAACTTTAATCACCTGCTCCAGGTCTATACCTGAAGCGCCACTGCCGGCATTCAGAATGTAATTCATGATGCCAACACCCAGAATCGAACCGATCAGGGTATGCGAACTGGATGCAGGAATACCAAGGAACCAGGTTCCAAGGTTCCAGAGAATGGCCGCTATCAGCATGGCAAAGACCATGGCAAAGCCTGCACCAGAGCCGACATTCATAATCAGCTCAACCGGCAATAACGCAATAATACCGTAAGCAACCGCGCCACTGGCCACCATAACCCCAAGGAAATTACAGAAGCCGGCCCACATCACTGCGACGGGAGCTGAGAGTGCATTGGTATAAATGACGGTAGCAACAGCATTGGCTGTATCGTGGAAGCCATTGACGAATTCAAAGCTCAATGCGATAAAAAGTGCAGTTGCTAACAAAATAACTGAATACAGGCTTAAGGCCGGTACATGTGCTAAATCTGAAGACAATTGGAAGCCGATATAAATCAGCGTAGTGATAATAAGAGTCAAGAACACCGGCATAAAAAATTTCGGTGTTGGCACATGAACATTGGTCGACTTTTTCGAAGCCGACTTGTGTGCTGAATCTACGGGAGTTGGATTAGGATTCATGCAAGCAGGAATAGAGGATTCAATGATCCTCATATTGTTCAGTTAAATTGTGACAATTATATGACAAACTGTTGTCATATGATGCAATTATTTGGATTTTCTTGCTGTCATTCGTCCTGTTTAATTCCGACTAAAAACTAAATTTTGATTTTATAAATCATTCACTTGAGATAGCATTCCAGCTTGTTTCTGCGCAAAAAGTACACACATTTTGCTACCAAAACCATCGAAGCCCTTTCTGTCAGCAGGCTGAATAAAGTTTCAGTTGCATAGCATAAGGAATGAATATGACATTTTTATGAATAGATGCCTCAGTTCAATTTTGTGTTTCTGCCCCTGCCCTAAACCGGTCAAATCAGAGCCAGGTTAACTATATTTTCTGGTCCGGATTTCAGAATTTTATGTTTATCTACTGACTTATCAAATTTTCATATCATACTTATCCATCATTCTGAGCAATGTCAGCAGAAATCAGTTCACTAATCTGCTAAGATTACAGCCGTTTTAAAAGACTGCTGAGAACGTTTGAATGTCGACATTAACCACCTTAAAAGAACTTCTTGCCAAAAGAATTTTAATTATCGATGGTGCGATGGGTACCATGATCCAACGCCATAAACTGGAAGAAGCCGATTATCGTGGTGAACGTTTTGCCGATTGGGCCTTTGACCTCAAAGGCAACAATGACCTTTTAGTCCTGACCCAACCGCAGATTATCCAAGGCATTCACGAAGCATATCTTGAAGCCGGCGCAGACATTATTGAAACCAATACCTTTAACGGTACGCGTGTTTCTATGTCTGACTATCATATGCAAGATCTGGTTCCAGAAATTAACCGTGAAGCTGCACGTTTAGCAAAAGAAGCCTGTGCCAAATATTCAACGCCGGAAAAACCGCGTTTTGTAGCCGGAGTCATCGGGCCAACATCACGTACAACATCTATTTCACCGAATGTGAATGATCCTGCGTTCCGTAACATCACCTTTGATGCCCTGAAAGTTGATTATATCGAATCGACCAAAGCCTTAATTGAAGGCGGTGTTGATATCATCCTGATTGAAACTGTATTCGATACGCTCAATGCTAAAGCTGCCATCTTTGCAGTAAAAGAAGTGTTCAAGGAACTGGGTTATGAATTGCCAATCATGATCTCAGGTACGATTACCGATGCCTCAGGTCGCACATTGACAGGTCAAACCGCAGAAGCATTCTGGAACTCAATGCGTCATGCAGAACCGATTTCAATCGGCTTTAACTGTGCACTTGGTGCAGATGCGATGCGTCCACACGTAAAAACCGTGTCTGACGTTGCCGACACCTTCGTTTCTGCGCATCCTAACGCAGGCTTGCCAAATGCGTTTGGTGGTTATGATGAAACCCCTGAAGAAACGGCAGCATTCATTAAAGAATTTGCTGAAAGCGGCTTGATCAATATCACCGGTGGTTGCTGTGGTACTACGCCAGATCATATCCGCGCGATTGCGCAGGCGGTTGAAGGTATTGCCCCTCGCCAGATCCCTGAAATTGAGCCTGCATGTCGTTTAAGTGGTTTAGAACCATTTAACATCACCAAAGATTCATTATTCGTGAACGTCGGTGAACGTACCAACGTCACGGGTTCTAAAAAATTCCTTCGTTTAATTAAAGAAGAAAACTTCACAGAAGCGTTGGACGTGGCACGTCAACAGGTGGAAGCCGGTGCGCAGATCATCGACATCAACATGGATGAAGGCATGCTGGATTCACAAGGTGCGATGGTGCACTTTCTGAACCTGATCGCATCTGAACCTGATATTTCACGTGTGCCAATCATGCTCGATTCTTCTAAATGGGAGATTATTGAAGCAGGTTTGAAATGCGTTCAAGGTAAAGCCGTTGTGAACTCGATTTCCTTAAAAGAAGGTTATGACGAGTTTGTCGAACGTGCCCGCCTTTGCCGTCAGTACGGTGCTGCGGTGATCGTGATGGCATTTGATGAAAATGGTCAGGCCGATACAGCAGAACGAAAAAAAGCAATCTGTAAGCGTTCATACGATGTACTTGTGAACGAAGTGGGCTTCCCTTCTGAAGATATTATCTTTGACCCGAACGTATTTGCAGTGGCAACGGGTATTGAAGAACACAATAACTATGGCGTGGACTTCATTGAAGCAACCGGCTGGATTAAAGAAAATCTGCCAAATGCGATGATTTCAGGCGGTATTTCAAACGTATCATTCTCCTTCCGTGGTAACGAGCCTGTACGTGAAGCGATCCATGCAGTGTTCCTGTATCACGCGATCCAGAAAGGCTTGACCATGGGGATCGTGAACGCCGGCCAGCTGGCGATTTATGATGACATCGACAAAGAGCTTAAAGATGCCGTTGAAGATGTAGTCTTGAACCGCAACCAGGGCGAAAGCGGTCAGGAAGCAACTGAAAAATTATTGACCATTGCAGAAAAATACCGGGGTCAAGGCGGTCAGCAAAAAGCGGAAGAAAACCTTGAATGGCGAGCCGAGTCCGTTGAAAAACGTCTTGAGTATGCACTGGTAAAAGGCATCACCACTTATATCGATCAGGATACGGAAGAAGCCCGTTTAAAATCGACGCGTCCGCTGGATGTGATCGAAGGTCCGCTCATGGCGGGTATGAACGTGGTCGGCGACCTGTTTGGTGCCGGCAAAATGTTCCTGCCACAAGTGGTGAAATCGGCACGTGTCATGAAACAGGCCGTCGCGTGGTTAAACCCGTTCATTGAAGCTGAAAAAACCCAGGCTGAAGCCAAAGGTAAAATCCTCTTGGCTACGGTGAAAGGCGATGTACACGATATCGGTAAAAACATCGTGGGCGTGGTATTGGGCTGTAATGGCTATGACATCGTTGACCTTGGCGTGATGGTGCCATGTGAGAAAATTCTACAAACTGCAATTG
This sequence comes from Acinetobacter sp. 228, assembly GCF_048147885.1. Classification (NCBI taxonomy): domain Bacteria; kingdom Pseudomonadati; phylum Pseudomonadota; class Gammaproteobacteria; order Moraxellales; family Moraxellaceae; genus Acinetobacter; species Acinetobacter sp. 228. The sequence goes on along the minus strand of NZ_JAYWYV010000001.1, from coordinate 30,480 downwards.
ATGAAAAAGTCGATATCATCGGTTTGTCTGGTCTGATCACACCGTCATTGGATGAAATGGTCTTTGTAGCTAAAGAAATGCAGCGTAAAGGCTTTAATATTCCACTGATGATTGGTGGTGCAACGACCTCTAAAGCGCACACCGCTGTGAAAATCTCACCGCAGTATCATAATGATGGCGTGTACTACACGGCTGATGCTTCTCGTGCGGTGGGTGTGGCAACGCAATTGCTTTCTGCCGAGATGAAACCAAAACTGGCAGCAGACTATGCTGCGGATTATGAAAAAATCCGTATCCGTCTTGCCAATAAGCAGCCGAAAGCTGCGAAGCTTTCTTATGCTGAGTCAGTTGAAAACGGTTTCAAAATCGACTTTGCCAAGAATGCACCAGTTAAACCAAATTTCATTGGCTCACAAACATTCACCAACTATCCTTTAGAAACCTTGGTGGAATATTTTGACTGGACGCCATTCTTTATTTCTTGGAGTTTGGCGGGTAAATTCCCGAAAATCCTTGAAGATGAAGTGGTGGGTGAAGCTGCACGTGATTTGTATGAACAAGCACAAGCAATGTTGAAAGACATCATCGAGAATAAACGTTTCGATGCGCGTGCGACGTTTAGCATTTATCCTGCGAATCGTGTGGCGGCAGATACGGTTGCTGTTGCTGATGAAAATGGCAATGTGACGCATAGCTTCGAGCACCTTCGTCAGCAGTCTGACAAAGTGACCGGTAAAGCGAACTACTCTCTGGCTGACTTTATTGCACCGAAAGATGTGGCGCAGGATTACCTGGGTGGCTTTACAGTTTCAATTTTTGGTGCGGAAGAACTTTCGCAAGAATACAAAGCCAAAGGCGATGACTATAACGCGATTATGGTTCAAGCTTTGGGTGACCGTTTTGCTGAAGCTTTTGCTGAGCACTTGCATCAACGTATTCGTAAAGAGTTCTGGGGCTACCAGGCAGATGAACAATTAACCAATGATGAGTTAATTAAAGAGAAGTATGTGGGTATTCGTCCTGCACCGGGCTACCCTGCTTGTCCTGAACATTCTGAAAAAGCACCATTGTTCGACTGGTTAGGTACTACTGAGAAGATGGGTACTTACCTGACTTCTAGCTTTGCGATGTGGCCACCTTCATCAGTGAGCGGTTTCTATTATGCAAACCCTGAAACTGAATACTTTAACGTGGGTAAAATCTCTGGCGACCAGTTAGAAGATTATGCGAAGCGTAAAGGCTGGACGTTAGATGAAGCGAAACGCTGGTTAGCGCCAAATCTGGATGATTCGATTTCTTAAGAATCACCAAGTTTAGATAAAAAAATCCCCTCGAATGAGGGGATTTTTTTACTAATTAAATATTACGTCTTTTTTTACTGATCTATAAGGATTATCAGAAATCCTTACTTTTGGCAAAATACAATTAGCTTCTACAATTTTTTTAATTAAATATGTATAATTAATTTTTGATTTTTCACCTAAATAAATATTCTTAATTTTCGAATCACAATCAACTTGATACTCAATATAACTTCGTTGTTTCTCATTATCATAAATAACTGATGAATCAGATATTTCCTCTATCTTCATCACCCTACACTCTTGCTCCTCTTGAAAAGAAAAGTGTTTAATTAAATAATTTAAAGGCTTTAGTATATTATTAACCGTAGTAATAATATTTAAATTATCCGTATCATTCAATCTTTTCAGCAATACCTTCATATGTTCAAATGACAAATTAATATCTTCTTCAATATCTTTAATTTTCTTTTCATAAGATTCCCATATTCTGGATGCTATTTTCTTATTTTTATGCTCTTGATAAAAAGTAAATTTATTTCTTTTTGCTATTTCAAAATAGCCTGAAAATGCATCCATATAAATACATCTAAATAATGGCAGTTTAGAATAACTTATTTCATCCATATGAAAAGCAAATAAGGAAGACAATACATCATCAAAAAAATCACTACTATAAACAAGACTCATACCTGAGCACTCTACATCATCCATATTCCCATAAAGTCTGAATTGATTTAGTGAATTATGATTAAATGTAAAACATGTTAGATAAACATGACTATGAGGGTTTTCTGGTTCAATTTTTTGTAGATTAAAAAAGTCAGATAAAATTTTTCCTTCACTTGGATCATTCATATGTTCAGTAGAATTTAATCTCATTAGTGATTTTTTAGTAACTAGATTAAATCCTACATCTAGTCTCGTATAATGAGCAACTTTTCTTTCATATTGACTATCAAATCTTACATTCAGTTTATTTAAAACATATAAAACAATTTGTTGTAAAATTATTAGATTAACAAACTCATATTGGTTACATCTTAATTCATCTTTATAATCTTTCTTTTCAGATTTACCCCTTATTTTACCTACACTATAATCAACATATTTATTTCTTGGAAATTTCAATGATTCATTAGATACCACTGGTAAGATTGAAAAGTACTCTAAACTTAGTATATTTCTAATAAAACTTCCAACTTCATTATAATTATGATCTAACAAGTTTTCTTCTTTAAAATAATAACTTTCCAATAAAAATGATAAATGCAATAAAGCAACACACTCAGAGTAATTAAATTCATCAATAATTTCTAAAAATCTTAAATGAGATAATTCTTTCTTATTAAACAAAATATCTACATATACCAAATTAATAAATAAAATCATTATATTATGAAAGTTAATGACTTCTTGCAATTTAATAATTTTTACTCGAGCTAAATCGTATTCCTTTTTCTTTATTTCATAATGCTCCAACTCTTGCTCAGTTAATTTTATTTCTCTCCTTAAATCAAAACACTCAAACTCCTCTTTATTATCCAAAATATAACCATTTAATTTTTCTTTTAGTTTCTTAATTTTTTCTCTTAATATTAATAAATCAATATCTTCCAAATAAAAATAAATTTTATCTAAACTTTCCTTTAATTTAGACCTTTCATCTATTAGCTCTTTTATAAATATTCTATTCTCATTAACTAGAGAGGCATATGTCTTTTCATAATCTAAATTAACATTTTCATCAGCTTTATTTTTTGCTCTATAATTAATATTATAAAATCTCATGAAATTAAAAAACTGCTTAAAAATACTAATTTTTCTATCTGAAAACTCCATAACACCCTCTATGTAAAAATAAACTTAAAATTATCCACACTATAATATATATTTAATTATATGATTCAATAATTTAAATCACATTTATCTCAATTTCACTGAGGTTATTACGTATATCATGTGAGACTGTTTTAAAGTTTTTTATTGCAGGATTTCATTTTTATTCTCTTTTCTAGAATCTCCCCTAACCCTGAGCCATATATGGCGCAAGAACAAAGAGGGGGACTCCACATAAACAAATAAATTACGTGACAGCTCCTCCCTTTTTCAAAGGGAGGTTGGGAGGGATTTAATTTAACAAATATGTGCCCCTTTTCTAACCCATCAACCCTAAATCATCCGCTTTTACCCTTTTTAGTCTGCAAAAATCATCACTTTCATGAATAATAGACCAATAAATTTATCTCCCAAATCAATGACTATTGGTGTTCCAATGAAAAAACTCATGAACGGTGCTGAAAACATCGTTGTCGAAATGTGCAAAGGCTTTGTCCTGGCACATCCAGAACTTGCATTTAATGAATCTTATAAAATCATTTCCCGAAAAGAAAAACACCAAAATGTCGCCCTGATCAGTGGTGGCGGCAGCGGTCACGAGCCGGCACATGCAGGCTTTGTCGGCGCAGGTATGTTAGACGCAGCCGTTTGTGGTGACGTATTTGCATCACCTTCACAAATTCAGGTCTACAAAGCCCTGCAACATGTGGCAACAGACAAAGGCGTTTTGATGATCATCAAAAACTATTCTGGCGATATGATGAATTTCCAGAATGGTGCTGCATTGGCTGCGGAAGATGGCATTAAAGTAGATTACGTCAAAGTGGCAGATGATATTGCCGTTAAAGACAGCCTCTATACGGTTGGTCGTCGTGGTGTTGCTGGTACCATCTTCGTGCATAAAATTGCAGGTGCAGCAGCGTCAAAAGGTTTAGAGCTTGCGGAAGTCAAAGCTGTGGCTCAAAAAGCAGCGGATAACGTGATTAGTCTTGGTTTCGCCTATAGCTCATGTACTGTTCCTGCCAAAGGTACACCCACCTTTACCCTAGCGAATGATGAAATGGAATACGGCGTCGGCATCCACGGTGAACCGGGTATCCGCCGTGAAAAAATCCTGCCATCTAAAGAACTGGCACAACGTATTATCGATGACCTGTTCCTCGATCGTCCTGATCTGACTGAAGTTGCTGTTCTAGTTAACGGCTTTGGTTCAACACCAATGCAAGAGCTGTATGTGTTTAACAATGATGTTTGCGAACATTTGGCGCGCAAAGGCATCAAGATTTACCGCACTTTTGTTGGTAACTACATGACCAGTATCGACATGAATGGTGCCTCGGTGTCTCTTCTGGCAGTCGATGATGAGCTAAAAAGCTACTTAGATGCGGAAGCCAACACGCCCGCTCTTAAAATGGATGGTTCAGCAGCACAGCCTTTAATCTTCGCAACAAAAAATGCCGCAGCAGAAGATGTAATAAATACGGAAGTCGAAACTCAGCCTGAACATGCTGAAATTCAAAATGAACAGTTCACGATAGAAAATATGCGTTATGTCGTTGACGTAATGGCTGCCTGTATTATCAAAAACGAAGTGCCATTCTGCGAACTGGATGCCCATGCAGGTGATGGTGACTTTGGCATGAGTGTGGCTAAAGGTTTTAAACAGCTGAAACGCGAATGGCAAGGCCTGATTCAAGCGCAGTACATGGATGAATTTTTGCTGAACAGTTCAATGATTATCATGGAGCATTGTGGTGGTGCATCAGGTCCAATCTGGGGTTCAGCGTTTCGTGCAGCGAGTAAAGCCATTCAAGGCAAATCCACATTAACTGTGGCAGATTTTGCCGAGATGCTTCAAGCTGCGGTAAAAGGCATTCAAACTACTGGTGAGCGTTCATTTGGTCGTGGCGCTGTGGTGGGTGACAAAACCCTGATTGATGCTTTGGTTCCTTGTGCAGATTCATGGTCTGCCAATACCGACAAAACATTTAAAGAAAACTTTGTGCTGGGTGCAGCCGCTGCGGTAAAAGGTGCGGAATCGACCAAAGATATCGTGGCACGTATGGGACGTGCCGGAACTGTCGGTGACCGTAGCTTGGGCTATCCGGATGCCGGCGCACACGGCTTAGGTGTCATCTTTAGCGATATTGCAGAGCATATTAAGTAAATAACACCCAATAAAAAGCCTCGAATTCTCGGGGCTTTTTAATTTCCTGGCGAGGAGGATAAACCTTGCTTTCAATCAAGATGACAGAAAAATATTTATTGAAACTTTTCTAGATACTTGTCCAGTTTTTCTTTGACCACCACCCTTTTATTGCCCTTCATCTGTGCTTCACTCAAAATCCCTTCAGAGTCAACCACCACGACTGGATGGCCATCCTGCTTCAAACGGGCCACGCCTTCAAATAACATCCGGGCACCGACATTATGAATTAAGGTCAAATTGGTCAGATCCAATACAATCCGTTTTTTGCCTTCCGGTTCATCTTGCAATATACGTAGCAGCATTTCCGATTCGGTAAACTGTAATACGCCACGCAGTTCGTACACCACCACATGGTCCCTCTTACCGGTGAGATAACGGCTTTGCAAAATGGTTTGTGCCGAGGGGGTTCCTTCCATCAAATGCAGTCCCATTTCCCGGGACATACGTTCAAAAATTTCGACGCCGCGCGCACTATGTCCATGCTCATCAATACGTGGAGAAAATACAGCTATACCCACCTGTCCCGGCAAAACGCCGATAATACCGCCTGCGACCCCACTTTTAGCCGGAATACCCACCGTGGTCAGCCAGTCACCGGCAGCATCATACATCCCGCAAGTGAGCATCACACTCAGGACTTGCCGCACCACAGAACGGTCCAGCAATTTTTTACCGGTTTGTGGCTGAATCCCGCCATTGGCAAGTACCGCGGTGATCATCGCCAGGTCCTTGACCGTCACCTTGATTGAACACTGTTTGATATAACCATTTACAATCGCTTCTGGATCTTCTTCCAGCACCCCCACTGTACGTAGCATATAACCCAAAGATCTGTTACGAAATGCTGTTTTCAGTTCAGAGGTATATACTTCGGTATCAAAACTCAGCTCACGCCCCGCCAGACCACTTAAAAAACGGCGTAACTGTTCCGCACGGGATACTGTTCGTTTATAGGGAATCAGGGAATGGGTAGTAATTGCACCCGAATTGATCATCGGATTTTTCGGAATATTGGAATCCTTCTCCAGTGAAATCTGGTTAAAGGCCTCGCCTGAAGGCTCCACGCCTACTTTTTCCATGACCTTGGTCAAGCCGACTTTCTGCAAAGCCAGAGCATAGGCAAAGGGCTTGGACATGGACTGCATGGTAAACTCAACCTCGTCATCACCGGTTGAATAGATCGTGCCATCTACGGTCGAGAGTGCCAAAGCAAACTTATCCGGGTCTACTGCTGCCAGCTCAGGAATATAATCTGCCAGGGCACCTTTATCATTGTCACGGCAGGAAGTTAAAACATGCTTGAGGTAGTCTGGCACCGGTGTTTTCATCGACTGAGCTTATTCCAGTTGGCTGTTATTTTTAATTAACATACCGGCTTTTGACTTAAGTACCAGCGTGAAAAGGTAATTTTCTGCATATCCATGTTATCGGCTGCTTTCCCTGTACGTGCAATCCCTCCAGAAATGAATTGCATTTTTAAGTATTGTTATTTTTATTGAGGTTTTAAGAGACATAAAAAAGGGCGCTCCTGCCCTTTTTTACTCTGGATGATTTATTTTACTTTGGTTTTACGGATCATCTTGTACAGAACTTTTGGTGAAATACGTGAAACCAGTACGCCCAGTTTTTCTTTCTTGCCGCCAATCACGATATATTCTTCGCCGTTCTGCAAAGCCTGTACAGTCTGAGCCGCAAAATCTTCTGCGGATAGACCATTTTCAATCGCTTCATCTGGATGTCCTTGCGGTTTTCCTTCACCGTTTAAGGCGTTCAGGGATACATTGGTTTTGACAAAGCCCGGGAAAACCACCGAAACCTGCACGCCCTGCGCAGCGACTTCCGCACGCAAGCTGTTGGCCCACATGTGAATTGCAGCTTTTGCCGCCGAATAGGATGCACGATACTGGGTACCAAGCAAACCTGCCACACTGGAAATAAAGATAATACGTCCGGATTTTTGTTCCAGAAAAGTGGGCAGTACGGTTTTAGTCAAAAATACCTGTGAGAAATAATCCACTTCCATAATGGCACGTTCAGTCTGCATGGTGGTGTCCTGAATCAGGGCACGCTGGCTGAGTCCGGCATTGTTAATCAGCCAGTCAATCCGGCCTTTTTGCTGCAAAACCTGATCATAGGCATGACGAACCTGGCTTTCATCCGTGATATCAGCCGTGATAGAAATATGCTGTTCAGGATTGTTTAAAAGCTGACGTACCTTTTCCAGCTCTTCATGCCGGCGTGCAGTCAATACCATCTGTGCGCCCAGTGCAGCACATTGTTGTGCAATCGCCTTGCCAATTCCTGAAGATGCTCCGGTAATCCAGACCACTTTTCCCTTTAAGTCTTCAACTTTCGCCATGAAATCCTGTTTCCCTTGTTTTAATGGATGCGCTGAGGCATTTCGTCTTCCAGAAATGCCAGTAAATGTTCAAAATAATAACTCATGGTATCAGCATCATAGATGTGACTGAGTTTATCAAAACGTTTATAGCCTAACTGGGTGGTTAAATGAATCACCCCATTCAAGGTTTTATCGACGACCACATTAAATTTCAACATTTTTTTCGGTTGACGGATCAAATGTGTCACGCCCTGATCAATGACCTGGGTAAAGGCTTTTAAGGCCGGTGTTACATACTGGTGATTACCATTTTTCATCTGGTCCATACAGCCGAGCAGCTCCATCACCAGCATCTTTTCCACCGGATAACGGACAAAAGCATCACCGGCCTGCTCATACGTCATTTGATGCAGGTAATTCACCATCGGCATGAGCCGTTCATTGTCAAATAAGGAGACCGACCAGGGCATATATTTACGGGTAGTATGAATGATCTGCTGAATCACTTTTTCAGACTCACTGTTCGGCGAATTGGCAAGTTGCACAATCTCACCAAAAATCTGGTCAATAATTTCACAGGCCATATCGGCCAGATTTTCACCTAAGGGTCTGGCGAGACTGTTTTGCTCGCCGGCATTTAATCTGGAATGGATCTCTTTAAAGCGCTGATGGGTTTCGGGCCGAAGCTTGAGGGAAATGTTATAGCTCATCTTATTATCCTTTTTTTGATATGCTGCGATGAGTCGCGTTTTTTATGGTTCTATCATACGTTGAGTTGTTATACATGCCAATTGGCTAAAGTTTGCGTTTGGTTAAGCTGCCGCATGTACTATTTTTTTTGCTACAATAGATGCAATTTTTCATTCACTTTTGATCTGTTTAGACTATGACTGACTCAGCGCAAAATATCGCGACAACCTACGATCCGACCGAGATCGAGAAAAAATGGTACCAAACCTGGGAAGAGCGCGGTTACTTCAAGCCGTCTCAAAAAGGCGAATCATTCTGTATCATGATTCCGCCGCCAAACGTCACTGGCAGCCTGCACATGGGTCATGGTTTCAACAATGCCATCATGGATGCGTTGACCCGTTATAACCGTATGTCTGGTAAAAATACGCTTTGGCAGCCAGGTACGGACCATGCCGGTATCGCAACGCAAATGGTGGTTGAGCGTCAGTTGGGTGCTGAAGGTATCAGCCGTCATGACTTGGGTCGTGAAAAATTCATCGAAAAAGTCTGGGAATGGAAGGAACAGTCTGGCGGTAACATTACCCGTCAAATCCGTCGCCTAGGTTCTTCTGTAGACTGGTCACGTGAACGCTTCACGATGGATGACGGCTTGTCAAATGCGGTAAAAGAAGTATTTGTCAAACTGCATGAAGAAGGCCTGATCTACCGCGGCAAGCGTCTGGTGAACTGGGATCCTAAACTGCAAACTGCGCTTTCTGATCTGGAAGTAGAGTCAGATAAAGAAGAACAAAGTTCGTTATGGCACTTCAAATATTTCTTTGAAGACAAGTCAGTGCGTACACACGATGGTAAAGATTATATCGTTGTGGCGACAACACGTCCTGAAACATTGTTAGGCGATACCGCTGTTGCTGTTGCGCTTGATGATGAGCGTTATACGGATCTGGTGGGTAAAAACATCATCCTGCCAATTACTGGTCGTGCGGTTCCAATCGTTAAAGATGAATACGTCGACAAAGAATTCGGTACCGGTTGTGTAAAAATCACGCCTGCACACGACTTTAATGACTATGAAGTGGGTAAACGCTGTAGCCTGCCACTGATCAATATCTTCAACAAAAATGCTGAAGTACTGGCTGAGTTTGAATATATTGCGAAAGCGGGTGAGCAGATTTCTAAAACCATTCCTGCGCCTGCAGATTACATTGGTTTAGAACGCTTTGAAGCACGTAAGAAGATCGTTGAACAGGCTGAAGCTGAAGGCTGGTTAGACCAGATCCAACCTTATACATTAAAGCCACCTCGCGGTGACCGTTCAGGCGTGATTGTTGAGCCATTACTGACTGACCAATGGTATGTAAAAATTGCCCCGCTTGCGAAACCTGCGATTGAAGCGGTTCAAGATGGCCGTATCAAGTTCGTGCCTGAGCAGTACAGCAACATGTACATGGCGTGGATGAATAATATCCAGGACTGGTGTATCTCGCGTCAATTGTGGTGGGGTCACCGCATTCCGGCCTGGTACGATGCGGAAGGCAACGTTTATGTAGGTCGTAACGAGGAAGAAGTTCGTGCGAAAAACAATATTCCTGCCGATATTGAGTTGAATCAGGATGAAGATGTACTGGACACATGGTTCTCTTCAGGTCTCTGGACATTCTCGACTTTAGGCTGGACTGGCGACGAAGCAAAAGACAAAGCCAACTACTTCTTGAATACCTTCCACCCGACAGATGTACTGGTGACAGGTTTTGACATCATCTTCTTCTGGGTTGCCCGCATGATCATGCTGACCATGCACTTCATGAAAAATGAAGATGGGACGCCTCAAGTGCCGTTCAAGACTGTGTACGTTCACGGTCTGGTACGTGATGGCGAAGGTCAGAAGATGTCTAAATCGAAGGGTAACGTGCTTGACCCATTAGACTTGATTGACGGTGTGGATTTAGAAACATTAGTACAAAAACGTACTACAGGTTTGATGAACCCGAAACAGGCATCGAAGATTGAAAAATCAACCCGTAAAGAATTCCCTGAAGGGATTCAGTCTTACGGTACCGATGCAGTTCGTTTCACCTTCTGTGCGCTTGCCAACACCGGTCGTGACATCAAGTTCGACATGAAACGTGTTGAAGGCTACCGTAACTTTGCCAACAAAATCTGGAACGCAACGCGTTTCGTGATGATGAATGTCGAAGGTCAAACTATTGGTTCAGAAGCACGTCAAGACCTTTGGGAATTGCCTGAACAATGGATCGTAAGCCGTCTGCAAAAAGCGGAACAAGCGGTGCAAACCGCATTTGCAACCTACCGTTTAGATCTGGCTGCGCAAGCGATTTACGAATTCATCTGGAATGAATACTGTGACTGGTATGTTGAATTAACCAAACCGGTTCTGAACGATGAAAATGTGTCTGAAGAGCGTAAAGCTGAAGTACGTCGTGTTCTTCTTTCGGTGATGGAAGCGTCTTTACGTTTGGCACATCCGTTGATGCCTTATCTGACTGAAGAAATCTGGCAAACACTTGCGCCGAAACTCGGTATTATGGGCGAAACCATTATGTTGGCGCCGTACCCTGTTGCTGAGCAAGCATTGATGAATGACCAGGCTGAAGCAGATATGCAATGGCTGCAAGGTTTGATTGGTGCGGTGCGTAACATCCGTGGTGAGATGGGTCTAGGTAATGCGCGTTTGTTGCCTGTTCTGCTGCAAAATACAACTGATGCTGAAAAAGCGCAGATTGCACGTATTGAACCGTTGTTCAAAGCATTGGCCAAAGTTGAAAGCATTACCTTCTTGGCGGATGGCGAACAACCACCATTGTCTTCTTCTTCTGTCGTTGGTCACGTATCTGTATACGTTCCAATGAAGGGTTTAATTGACCCTAAAGCGGAATTAGGTCGTCTACAAAAAGACTTGGACAAGGTTCAAAAGCAACATGACCAAATTGCAACGAAGCTTGCAAATGAAGGTTTTGTGGCGAAAGCACCTGCTGCTGTGGTTGAAGGCGAGAAAGTGAAACTTGCTGAGTTTGCTGACCAGTTAGCGAAGATTAAGGCGAATATGGAGCAGATTGCAGCGCTTTAATACTGAAGTTTGATTCAAAAAAATCCCCTCAATTGAGGGGATTTATTTTTTATTCGACAATAATTGGAATTTCTATAAGCTCTTCATTTGCGTATTCTTCACAATGTAAATTTATAATTATATTTCCTTTCCCTTTCTCTAAAGGAAATAAATAATAATCATTATAAGAACGACCTAAGGTATGTAATAAATTGCCCATCTTAATGATTATTCTTCCTTGATTATCTAAATAATCATAATCACCTTGAGCATTAGGAATTTTAGGAACAGTTATTCCCCTCATAGGATCTACTCTCATTATTGAAGCAAGATTTTCTGAGTTATGACCTAATAATGAATTTGATAAACCATAAATACCTTTATATGGATTAACAGCATCTAATTTTTTCTTTTTAAGGTCAGCTTTCGCTTGACTAAGCGGGTTCCATAAAGGCGTTGGTATAATTTCTAAGCTCTTTTTATTCAGATCTTCAATTATTTTCAGTCTTTCTTTTTCTTCACCTTTTTCTTCAACGTAAATAAAATCAGGAAACTTTATTGAAATATACACTTGGTTAGCTTTCAACGTACCATCATTTGAAACTCTAAAGTTAATCTCTTTTAAACCGTTTTCTAGTATGGTCTTTAAATTTATCAATCTATTAAATTCAAGTATCTTTTCATCCGTTATTTCGGATAAATCATGATTATATTTTTCAATGCTTTCAGTAGATAAAAACTCTTTTAAATCATCATCAATAGCAGACTAATCAATAGGCTCTCTGTTTATATAATATAGCTCTTTATATTCTTGATATTTTAAAATTAAAGGCTTACCATCATTCAATTCTAAAGTTAATTTTGGTAGGCGTACTTGCAGATTACGCTTAAAATTTTCATTCTCTTCTCTAAGCTTTCAATTTTCTTCATTAAGATGAACTAATTCCACAGCTAAACCTTCATTTTGCTGATTTCCCCGAACCCAACCTATTAATTCATTATCATAAATAATTTTACCAAGACACTTATGAACAGCTAACTGAATGTCCTTTGTATCAACAAAGAATTCACACATTGAACTTAGTACTTTTTTCTTAAATTTTCAGGGTTTTGATTTTCAACTTGTGCAACAGTTTTTTGGTTTAATGCTTGATCTTTTATAACAATAACGAACAAAGGCTTTTTTATCGAAAGTGCATATTCATATTCTAAATGTGTGTAACTTTTTCCACTTTTTGTCTCAATAAATCCATATCTACCACCCAAAATCAGCATATAAATATCAGATTCATCAATCCATCTTTTGATTATGTCCCACTGACTCTGATTAGAACTCGTAAATAGCTCCATCCCTGCGGGTATATGTCCAGCTTGTAAGATGGCTTCAACTGCTGCCTGACGCTCATCAAGCAAATCTGTATATATAGAACTAATAAAAACTTGATATTTTTTTGCTGAACTCATCTTAATATTTCTTTTATCTTCAATCATCTAAGATTGAATCATAATCATTTTTTAATAAACCCTCACCCCAACCCTCTCCCATAGGGAGAGGGAGCCGTCACCTGATTTCATGCCTATGTGAAATCCAGAATGGAGTTCCCTCTCCTCTCAGGAGAGGGTTAGGGAGAGGTGATTTTGCTTTTTAATTCAAAACATCTCTGCCACAAATCCTCCAACACGACATCCATCCTTCTCAACACATCATGATTCCAATACCGCACAACGGTTAAACCCAAAGCCTCTAAAAACTTGGTGCGTTCAGCATCATATTCTTTTGTCTCATCTGTTCCATGCTGACTACCATCCAACTCAATCACTAAACCAATTTCATGACAGTAAAAATCCACAATGTACGGCTGAATCACATGCTGACGACGGAATTTAAGATTCATAAAACGCTTGGCACGTAGCAGTTGCCACATGAAGTGTTCTGCATCGGTGGCGGTGTGGCGCATTGATTTGGCGAATTCTAATAATTGAGGATCTATTTTCATTGTTATTTTCCCTCTCCCCCTTGCGAAGCAGTGCTTCTCATCCCAAAGGGAGAAGAAACTTTCATTGTGACTTTAATTATTGTTATTTAATTCCAATATTGAAATTCTAGCTTAAAGTTATTCTGTAATGGATTTCCCCTCTCCTGAGCAAGTTTTAAAGCACTGCTTTAAAACGAAGCGCAAGTGATGAGCAGCACTGCTGCGCAAGGGAGAGGCAATTCTAATTAAGTTAAAGCATCCCATGCCTTAAAAACATCTCCAAGCCACTCACCTTTTTGATATACATCAGGCGTTCTTTTTCTACTTTAATCTGCTGTTTGATGGCTGAAGTATCTTCGTCAATCTGCTTATACAGATCAGCAATTTGAACTTTCCCTTTCGCCTTTTTCACCGCAATTCTGGTTTTCGATGACCAGACCAATCTATGAATCAAGGCATCAATCTGCTCTTGTAATTTCTGGCTCTGTGCATCCAAAGCCAGTTGATAAAACTTGAGTTGCTCTGCGCTTAAACCTTTTTGTGAAACTTCCTGATCTTGTTCAATCTGCAGTTGCATTTTCAGTAACGTAAACAGATCCTGCTCTGCATAAGCCTCATTGGCACGTTGCAATAATTCAGTTTTCTTGATTTTTTTGACATCATTCACTTCACGGTCAGGGTGAATGATGGCAGCAATTTTTAAATATACGGTTTTCAATGACTGCTCTGCCATCGCTGTAACCTGTGCCTGTTTTTCCTGCTGGCGTTTTAACCTGGCTTGCTCACGTGCCTGCTGAAAATGATCTGATTCCCATTCTTCAAATACTTCTGCATCTGCAAAATCTGAGGGATTCTCACTCTTAAAGAATGTTTCCAGTTCATTAATTTTCTTTTGGCTTTTTCTGAATTGGGCATGTTCGGCACGTTGCTGATAGTAAGTGAAGATTTCATTCACTTTATGAGCTTGTTGCACCGACATGGCCTGAGAGTCTTTTAGATAATTTGCAAGGTACTGAATCTTTTCATCCAGTACCACCAGTTCTGCCTTGGAAAATGTAGTTTCCTGCAGGTGCTTCCAGAGCTGTTCCAGCTGCTTGAACAGTACACCATGCAACTCATGGTAGACTGGCATAAATGTTTTATGGGTATATTGCTGCAGATCTTCTTCAGCCTGTTGCCATTGGTGTAATTCCTGTTTCTGTTGCTCGATTTTATCAATCAGATGATCCAGCTTCTTCTGCTGTGGCGAAAGCGCTGTGAATGGCTGAATCATGGTTTTCAAGTCAAAGAGCATGGCAGGAGAAGGTCAAAGAAGAAATAATATCTATCTTAAATCTTTCAGCTTTGGTCACAAAGTCCTTTTCAGTGTGCCCTTCCAAAATTTGTATCAGAATTAAAAAAAGCAGACCAAAGTCTGCTTTTTCGCTCTCATATTGATTATTCCAGCACTACACGACCATTCAATGACTGCACCGGACGGTTATTGGGATGTCCCATCAGTTTTGCAAATTCCGAAATCTGCTTGGCAGAAGCCTGTTGAATATCTTTCAGAATCAGCCAGCGTACCCCTTCCGAACACGGCGGTGTGGTCAGCGAGCCGCTAAAACGATAATAATCCAGATTCTTAGGCAACATCTGATTCACAGGTTGTGGGGTCTTTAAAACCACTTTCTCGCCCTGCTTTTTCGGTAAACGGTTCCACATATGTTTGAGCATTTTGCTTTCCTGTCCCTGTTCAAACATCATCCCCACGACAGCCAGCTCACCTTGGGCATTGGCATGGACAAAGTGGATTTCCAGTGGATAGCTTTTGCCTTTAATCAGGTTTTCGCTCGGGCTGTGCAAATGAAACTGTTTTAGCACAAAGGTATCGCCATCCAGTTGCAATTCGCCACCTTGCGCAAAATCCACCTGAACAGTATGACCTTTATTTTCGATCGCATGAATCATGGTGTTATAGCTGAATTTGAGCGGTTCCAGTTCTGCTTTCACTGTTCGTTCAATATTGATTGGTGACTGGTTCAGACCGTTACAGGCCAAATATTTCTGGCTCAAAGTTGACCATTGTTCAGGCTGAGTATAATCCCACTCCGCATCTGCCCAGACTGCTGTACTTAAACCCATAACCGTTAAAAGCGTGAATATTTTTTTCACAATACATCCCTTGGTGGAAATCAAAATCAAATTTCTAATTTAAAAACAGTTTATTAAAGTAGTGTAATCACTCTATTTTTCAGGCCACAAACTACAGATTTTTATAGAAATGAAGTGATTTGCTTACAAATTTCTAAACACTCTTAGATATTCAAAATAAGTTATTCTGAATTTATATTGATAAATTTCAAATGGATAATACTTTTATAGATTTAAAAATAGCCAAAAAAGAATGTGATCTTCTTCAAATTTAATCTGCTGATTTTTTATTCATTTTTTACATGAAATATCTATCTTATTTTTATTATATTCAATAGCTGGATTATTAAGCTCAAGCTTCTTTTTTAAATAGAATCTATTTTTATTCATAAACTTACACAATCACAGCAGCAAATAAAATACTGATATTGCTAGACTCGAGCCAAAGAGCAAAATGAGGATCAAGAATCTAAATGGACTGGGCCACGATATTTATACATGACACCACCTGGGCGTTTACCGCAGAAATTTTGCTGCGTTGTGCCCTGATGTACACGATGATTATCCTGTTTCTGCGCCTGACCGGAAAACGCGGGGTACGGCAACTTTCCATCTTTGAAGTCGCTATCATTTTGAGCTTGGGTTCGATTGCCGGTGACCCGATGTTTACCGAAGATATTCCCCTGATTCAGGCAGTTCTGGTGATGTCGGTCATTATTATCATGTATCGTCTGACCACCTGGCTCATGATGAAATATCAGTGGTTTGAAGACTTACTGGAAGGTAAACCCATTTATATTGTAGAAGATGGACTGTTGGTCGTTGAAGAGATTAAAAAAGGTAAAATGTCGCATGATGAATTCTTTGCCGAAATGCGCCAGCAAGGTGTTGAGCATCTCGGTCAGGTTCGTACAGGTTTACTGGAAACTGACGGTAAATTCAGTGTGTTATTATTTAGCGATGATGAAGTAAGGCCCGGTCTTCCTCTTTTTCCTAAAAGCTGTTCTATTGTCAAACAGGCCAAGGCCAATGAGTTATATGCCTGTATTTACTGTGGACAGGTACAAACTCTTTCGAGTGCCGACCAGCAATGCCCGCGCTGCGACTCTACGCAATGGTCCGAAACACTTGACTGTTTAAGAGTAACTTAAGCGCGATTTAATAACTGCAAATGGGCAAAAATTTCCGGCAGATGCTGAATTTTATGCTGAATATGTTCGGCATCGGCATGAAAGCCCTGCATCCATAAGGCATTCATGCCGGCATTTTTTGCTCCCTGTACATCATTGACCGGATGATCTCCAATATATAGGCATCGTTCTGGTTGCACGTCTAGACGTTCTGCGGTGATCTGGAATATTTCCGGCTGTGGTTTGTTAAAGCCTACCAGTCCTGAACTGATAATTTCATCAAAATAAGTTTCAATACCCAAACCCCGAATCGTATTCAAACGGGTATCATGTCCGCCATTGGAAACAATGGCTAGCTGATAACCCTGATCTTTCAGCTGTTTTAATACTTGTATTGCTTGTGGCATTTCTACAGCGAAACGGCCAAACTGGCGAAACCAGAACTGGGCCAGTTCCTCTATGCTCGGAGGATTTAACCAAGACAATTCCTGCAATAAGGCATAAGCAGCCGAAGCGCCAATACTGCCATGCGTCAGCAGTTCCTTTTTAGGATAACCGCCATTATCAATACGTCTTACAATCTCGATAATTTTATCTGAATCGACCTGTGCCAATGCTGGAGCATAATATTCTGCCAGATAACGGCTATAGGCCTGTGTAGTCAGATCACGGTGGGTCAAGGTATTGTCAAGGTCAAATAAAACGGCTTGGATCGTCATAATGTTCAAATCAAAATGTTGAAGCTTTCAGTCATGGTAACAGCCCGAAACTGGGTAGATTAGACCTAAAATTGCTAAGTTTTGTTGTTTTAAGCATAAAAAATTGATGCTGAAGCACCGCTTTTTGATAGGAAAATAAAACTCTCGATTAGAATTTGTATTCTAAGCCTGTACAAAAATCCCTATGCTTTATTCAAAATAACCTTCTCCCAAGGTATTGATATAAAAAATCCCACCAAGTGGTGGGATTTTTTATATTTAGCTTCACATCATCAATTAGAAGCTATATTTACTCATTAAACCAATACGGTTATCTTTGAATTTTTCATTATTAAAGGTTTTACGCTCACCGTTGACATACTCAACACCAAACTCAAGCGGTTTAACTGGTGAATACACCAAGTTTAACCATGCTTGTTGTACCTCTTTGTTTGCAGCCTCATTGAGGTCTGCATAGTCTGAGTCTTTATCAGCAAACAATGCACCATAACCAAGTGAGGTTTTTAAGTTAGGTAAAATACTGTACGTTAAGCCCGTTTGTACCGCCCAAATTTCATTTTGCTCAATATTACGGTTACCTTCATCATCTACGAATGCAGCATTGGCATTGGTACCATACAAAATACCGTTTACACCTTTGGTATAGCTGACATCCAGCGTCGCTTTTAAAGGATCAATTACTTGATAGGTTGTACCTGCTGCTAGACCCCAACCTGCTTTACGCTTATTAGTGTCTTCATCTTTATAAACTTCAACTAAAGCACGCGCAGACGCATTACCTTTTTTGTCATCAAAGTTGTGTGCCAATTTAGCAGTCAATGTTGGCACGCTTGATTTGATGTCTTCAGCACTTGAGTTTGGTTTTTCTGCCGCCAAGAACAATTGCGTTGCTGGCGTCAAATCAAAACCATAACGAACCATTGGCAGACGGGTAGTACCACCACCGACGTTGGTGCTGAAGTCAATCATAAACGGTGCATGATTTGACAAGAAGTTAGATTGGGTTTGACCAATCAACCAATTTTCATAGGTTAAATATGCTTGACGTATACGGAATGAATCGTTAGTACCTGCGAAATCACTTTCAAGTTTACCGCCAACCTCTGCACCGTTAACACTGGTTTTAAAATCTAAACCCAATCGTGTTGTTTTTGCTGTTGCGACTAACTTGTCTCTAGTTTGACCATTGGTTTTAGCAACGTCAGAGAAGTCTCCTGCTGAACCTTCAATGATATAGTTTGCATCACCACGAACGAAACCATATAGCTTCACTTCAGTATCTGATTTTGTACTTAGTGCTTTCGGTGCAGCTGCTGATGGTTGTGGTGCTGCTTTAACTTGTTCAATCTGCACGGCTTGATTTTGCTGAACTTGTTGCTGCTGTGTTACTAATGCTTTTAGTGCTTCAACTTCTTGACGCAGCTGCTTAATTTCTTTTTGCTCTTGTGTTTCAGCATGTGCAACCGTCCCCATCATCAAGGTTGTTACTGCGACTGCTAATCCCTTAACTAAAAACTTTCGTGTTAAAACTTGATTCATTAAATTCTCCATATTGAACAAACGTTCATTGGCTTTGAAAGCTCACTGATTCCCACTAAAATCTAAAGCGTGGGGAATATCTATAATTATAAATTGACTTATTTTATTATCTCGCGAGATCACTCACGAACAATATGCATAGTTAAAAACCATCCTTATCATGTTACATGATTTTACTGGATTTATGATTTTTTACTATACCTACATAATAAGCCGTATAAAAACATCAGAAATTTAACAATTTTAGACTCAGTTTGAAATCATTTTTATCTCATACTTTTAGCTAAAATATGTATTAACGACACTTTTAAAATAATTTGATTGTTTTTAATACGGCTTTAATTGATGCGTTGCAATGATCAGGAGTCTTGCTGTGTTCTACCCCAAAATACGATAGGCCATAATAAAAACACACTGATCCATACAATATATGTTAAATACTGTGCATACCCCCAATAATCCCCGAATATCCCACTCAGACTATATAACCCACCACTCACTGTGGCCATCAGCGCCACCTGAAAGGTAAAATCAGTACCGGCCAGATGCTTGCGACTGTATTGCATGACCAAGGTCAGCATGACTACCAAAAGCATGGCAGAGATCATATCTTCTGCAGCATTAATCAGATAAATGATCCAGTTTTCTACTTTATTTTGGATTTCATACTGGGCAGCCAGCCAGGCATAAGCCATTAAAGTCATGATTTTCAGGACAGAGAAAATCAGTAAACTCCGGCTGCGCGACCAGTATTTCAGACACCAGCCAGCCAATCCTGCTCCAATCAGTGCCGCAAATGCACCAAGCATGGTGACATAAAGGCCAATCTGGCTAAAGCTCAGTCCGAGATCTACCATTAACGGTTTTAATAAAGGCCCGGATAAACCATCGGCGATTTTAAAGGTCAGTAAAACCAGAAGCCACCTCGCCAAGGTTAAATCTGACCAGAAGTATTGAAAATAGGTTTTTATATTGCTGAGTGCAGGTCCTTTATCAGCTGGCGTGATAATTTTTGAATGCTGAGGTTCTCTAAAAAGTAAAATCGGTAAAGTATTAACAAAAACCAGCGCAGCTAGCAACAGAAAAGTACTTTGCCATTGCAGCAAATCGAGCAGCCATAATATGGCCCCGCCTCCGACAATGAATCCCAGACGCGAACCAATCACCTGAAAGGTATTGCCCCAATGTTGCTGTTCATTTTTCAGGATATTGACCGCCAGTGCATCGGTGGCAATATCCTGCGTCGCACCAATACCATTCATCAGCAAAAGCGTGATAAAAAACAGCAGTAAATATAGCGGCTGGTTCAAAGCCTGAATGGGTAGAAAAGAAAGTCCAATCAAGACAGTAACTGACAGCCATTGCAAGGGAATAATCCAGCTACGGTAATGACCTTTGGCACTCGATCCATGCCGATCAACTAAAGGCGCCCAGAATATTTTGATCGACCACGGTATCATCAGCAGGCCAAAGCCCCCGATATGCGCCAGTGATACCCCTTCAGCCCGCAGAATGACCGGCAAGGCATGCGTCATAAATCCGACCGGAAGCCCCTGTGCCCAATACAGCGAAAACAGTAAGATATAGATATTCCGCATATGCAGGCCAAGTCCTTAGGGTGAAAATGCATTAACGGCATTTAAGATGCCATACATTTTGCCAATGATCCGGATTTTACAACAGTCTAATATAATCAAAAATAAAGAAAAATTAGTTTCAGGAAGAGACAGAAGTAATGACCCAGACACGTTTCCCCCGGTTACCGCCACATGTCCCGGCTCGTGGCAGCAAACTGAGCCGGACTTTTTTCAGGCAACTTTTCTTGGCTCAGGGCTGGCGTCTGGAAGGAGAATTTCCCGATTTGCCCAAAGCTGTGGCCATTATTTCTCCGCATACTTCAAATATTGATGCCTGGCTCGGTTTTAACGCCCTGCTCGGTCTCGGTATTCAGATTACGATTTTTGGTAAAGATAGCCTGTTTCGCACTCCCCTCAAGCCGGTTCTGGAATGGATTGGGGTCGTTCCAGTCGTGCGGGATAGTCCACAAGGTCATACCCGACAGATTGTCGAGATTATTGAAAAATCACCTCAAATCTGGGTCGGTATGGCACCAGAAGGCTCACGCAAGGGTCCTGAAAAAATCCGCAGTGGTTTTTATCATATTGCCAAAGCGGCGCATTTGCCGATTGTGATGTTTTCCTTTGACTATGACATCAAGACCATTCACATCTTGGGTATATACCATCTGACCGGTGACTATGAATATAATCTGGAAAAGATTTATCAGTATTATGAAGGAAAATTCTCGGCCAAAAATCCAGAGTGGGTAGCCAAGCCGTTACAAAAGCTTTTGAAAAAAGACTAGGCAAATACGGCTTTTTTTGATGTGATAGCCTGAATTTTGTTGATTTAATCACCAGTTTTTATAATGAAGTTAGCCCATTATGCCTTGATTGGCTGTCTTGGTTTAAGTCTTGCCGCCTGTGACAAAGCCACTAAAACACCCACCACTACCACGCCTATCAAAGCCCGCGAACCCGTCGTCGCACTTGCTCTCGGTGGTGGCGGTGCCAAAGGTTTTGCCCATATTGGGGTGATTAAAGTGCTCGAATCACATGGCATTAAACCGAAAATCGTTACCGGTACCAGTGCCGGCAGTTTTGTCGGCAGCCTGTATGCCAGCGGCAAATCCCCTTATCAGTTACAGCAGATTGCCCTGAATTTTAAAGAGTCGGATATCCGCGATTTAACCTTGAATCGGCAAGGGATTATTGCCGGACAAAAATTGCAGGATTTCGTCAACAAGAATGTAGCGAACAAACCGATTGAGCAGTTCCCGATTCGCTTTGCTGCTGTTGCCACTCGTCTGGACAATGGCCGCAAGGCAGATTTTATTAAAGGCAATGCCGGCCAGGCAGTTCGCGCGTCCTGCAGTATTCCGAATGTGTTTGTGCCTGCCGTGATTGGCGGCACCAAATATGTCGACGGCGGCCTGGTCAGTCCGATTCCGGTCAAGACCGCCAAAGATATGGGAGCTGATATTGTGATTGCTGTGGATATTTCTGCCCGTCCAGATGGCAATAAAGCCCTGAACATGTGGGGTGTACTGGATCAGACCCTGAATATTATGGGACAGCAAAGCATTCATGAGGAACTGAGTCAGGCCAATGTGGTGATCCAGCCCAAAGTCGGCCATATCGGTACTTTAGACCTGAAAGCCAGCAATGCGACCATTCTGGAAGGTGAAAAAGCAGCCCAGCTGAAAATTCGTGCCATTGAAAAAGCAATTACTGATTTCAAGCAGTCTCCTGCAGCACTTAAACCGCCGCGTCAGGCTAAATTTTGATGCACGATTTTTTTATATTCATCTGCGGCCGCATCTGCTACATTGAAGATCAATCATATAAAGATGATGATTAATTAAATACTTAGCGATATAGGTCACGATATGGAATTAGTTCTTGAACCTTGGCACTGGTTTGTATTAGGCATCCTTCTGATCCTGTCAGAATTACTGCTGCCCGCATTTGCTGCCCTTTGGTTCGGGATTGGTGCCGTCATGGTTGGTGTCCTGTACTGGATGTTCCCGATGATGGGACTGACCACCCAGATCCTGACCTGGATCATACTTTCTGTACTGTGTACGCTGCTCTGGTTCAAGTTTATCAAACCGCTTTCCACCGACAAGACTAAAGCGGGTCTGTCGCGTGAGGCGACGATTGGCCAGATTGGTATGGTGATTCAGATCAATCTGGATCATGGGCAAATCCGGGTACGCTTTCCAATGCCAGTTTTAGGCTCTGATGAATGGGAATGCCGAACTCTGGACCCAGTTCAGGTCGGTGACCGTGTTCGCGTCGTGGATATTCTTGGAAACGACCTGGTCGTACAACCTCACAGCACACATTATCAAAATCAATAAGGTGAATAAGCTATGTCTGGTGGTTCTATCATTGTTATCGCGTTTCTGGCCTTTGTGGCAATTACCATTTTTAAAGGGGTGCGGATTGTGCCGCAAGGCTACAAATGGATCGTACAGCGTCTGGGCAAATACCATACCACGCTAAATCCTGGCCTGAATTTTGTCATTCCCTATGTAGATGAAGTTGCCTATAAAGTCACAACCAAAGATATCGTTCTGGATATTCCTTCACAGGAAGTGATTACCCGTGATAACGCGGTTCTGCTGATGAATGCCGTGGCCTATATCAACCTGACCACACCGGAAAAAGCCGTGTACGGGATTGAAAACTATTCTTGGGCGATTCAGAACCTGGTACAGACCTCACTGCGTTCGATTGTCGGTGAAATGGATCTGGATGATGCCTTGTCTTCACGTGACCATATCAAGGCACGCTTAAAATCCAGTATTTCCGATGACATCTCGGACTGGGGTATTACCTTAAAAACTGTAGAAATTCAGGATATTAAACCTTCTATCACCATGCAGACCGCGATGGAAGAACAGGCCGCTGCTGAACGTCAGCGTCGTGCAACAGTGACTAAAGCTGACGGTGAAAAACAGGCCGCAATTCTGGAAGCGGACGGCCGTCTGGAAGCCTCTCGTCGTGATGCTGAAGCGCAAGTGGTACTGGCTGAATCTTCACAACGTGCAATTGACATGGTGACTTCCGCCATTGGTGATAATGAAATTCCGGTCGCCTATTTACTGGGTGAACAGTATATTAAAGCCATGCAAGATATGGCCAAATCGCCAAATGCCAAGACTGTGGTACTGCCTGCTGATGTGCTGAATACCATTCGTGGTGTGATGGGACGTCCTAACTAGATTTAATAAATACTTCATAATAGGCAGCCAATTGGTTGCCTATTTCTCTTGAAAATAAGAAAATCTCAGCAAAGATTGTGAATTTATGGTTAAATTTCGCGTTTATTTTTGAAATCTCCTGGATTCGATGTTGCCTGACTTTCGGATTAAAGTTTCTCGCATCTGTCACAATCCTTATTTCGATCTACTGTCCAACTTAAAAATGGATACCGTATGAGCTCCCTAAATCCAACCTTAATTACCTTTCTTTTTTATATTGTCGCCATGGTGGTGATTGGCCTGATCGCTTATCGTGCGACAAGCAACTTTTCCGATTACATCTTAGGGGGCCGACGTTTAGGGAGTTTCGTAACTGCACTTTCTGCAGGGGCTTCCGACATGAGTGGCTGGCTACTGATGGGTCTGCCCGGTGCAATTTATCTTTCCGGCCTGTCTGAAATGTGGATTGCCATCGGTCTGATTATTGGTGCCTGGCTCAACTGGCTGCTGGTCGCTGGCCGTTTACGCGTACATACCGAAGTCCAGCATAATGCCCTGACCCTGCCGGATTATTTCTCGAATCGCTTCAATGACCAGAAAAAAATCCTGCGTGTAGTTTCTGCATTCGTCATTCTGATTTTCTTTGCGATTTACTGTGCTTCCGGCATGGTTGCAGGCGCTCGTCTGTTCGAAAGCATGTTTGGCCTGTCTTACAGCACTGCGCTTTGGATCAGTGCCATTGCCACCATCAGCTATGTGTTTATTGGTGGCTTCCTGGCGGTGAGCTGGACCGATACCATTCAGGCAGGTCTGATGATTTTCGCCCTGTTGCTGACGCCAATCGTGACCTTGATGGCATTTTCAGATATGTCCCAGGTGACTTTGGCACTGGAAGCTGCTCGTCCTCAAGCAATGAATATTCTGGGTGATCTGAGCTTTGTTGCGATTATTTCCCTGCTCGCCTGGGGTCTGGGTTACTTTGGCCAGCCGCATATTCTGGTGCGCTTCATGGCAGCAGATTCGGTCAAGTCGATTCCAAATGCACGCCGCATTGGCATGACCTGGATGATTCTATGTCTGGGTGGTGCGGTGGCAGCCGGCTTCTTCGGGATCGCCTATTTCCAGCAGCATCCAGAACTGGCAGCTGCAGTGAATGCCAATCCTGAAACAGTATTTATGGAACTGACCAAAATCCTGTTTAACCCATGGATTGCAGGTGTGGTGCTTGCTGCCATTCTTGCCGCAGTAATGAGTACTTTAAGCTGTCAGCTCTTGGTCTGCTCAAGTACCCTGACTGAAGATTTCTATAAGTCTTTCCTGCGTAAAAATGCCTCGCAAAAAGAACTGGTCTGGGTTGGCCGTTTGATGGTACTGCTGATTGCCTTGCTGGCAATCTGGATGGCAGGTAATCCTGAATCCAAAGTACTTGGTCTGGTGGCTTATGCATGGGCAGGTTTTGGTGCCGCCTTTGGTCCGCTGATTATCCTGTCATTGTTCTGGAAACGTATGACCTTGAATGGTGCCTTGGTGGGAATGATCGTGGGTGCAGTCGTGGTTATTTTCTGGAAGAACCTGTTTGCAGACACTGGCCTGTATGAAATCGTTCCTGGCTTTATCTGTTCAATGCTGGCGATTGTGGTGGTGAGTCTGATGGGTAAAGCACCAACAGCAGAAGTGACTGACCGTTTTGAAGAAGCTGAACGCCTGTACAACGAAAGCAAATAATTCTGTAGCAACTAAAAAAGAGGACTTGAAGTCCTCTTTTTTATGGAATGCTCTTATACACCTAAGAAGAATGTTGCAATCAGCTTTTGCGCATGAGCAGGAACCGGGTAATTTGCATCAACTCTTCCGCCTGACCTTCAAAATGGGCAAGTGCCGTTAAGGCTTGATCATGTAACTGCTGTGCATAGGCTTGGGCCTGCGCCAGACCCATCAATGCCGGATAGGTCGATTTCTCTACCTGTTCATCCTTGCCGGCTGTTTTCCCCAACACTTCGGTATCGGAAATAATATCCAGAATATCATCCTGTACCTGGAAGGCCAGACCAATCGCCTGTCCAAACTCACGTAATTTAGGAATGGCCAGATCGGTACCTTCAAAGATTGTCACCGCCGCCATCATGATCGCGGCACTAATCAAAGCACCAGTTTTATTGCGATGGATGGTTTCCAGTGCCTGCTGATCGATTTTTTTGCCTTCAGATTGTAAATCTAAAACCTGACCATTCACCATTTTAGAAGAAGCGGTTGCCAGAATCTGCATCTGTTTCAGTACAATGGAAGCTTCTACCGCTGGCCCCTGATCAAACAGACGGCTACCCAAAATTTCAAAAGCCATAGACTGCAAGATATCACCTGCCAAAAGCGCGGTATCTTCTCCATAAGCCACATGACAGGTTGGCTGGCCACGGCGCAACAAATCATTGTCCATACACGGCAGATCATCATGGGCCAGTGAATAGCAGTGAATAAACTCGATCGCAACCGCTGCACGGCGCACTGCAGCACTATTCTGGTTGGGTTTTAATGCAGCGGTGGCATAGCATAGCGCTGGACGTACCCGCTTGCCACCCAGCATCACAGCATGATGGACTGCCGACCTTAAAGGTTCCGAAATGGCAAAGGCTTCCAGAGCAGTCAATAAATCCTGTTGAATGCGATGTTGTGCTTGTGTGAGTGCATGGGTTGATACGTCAGTGATAGATGACACATTCGCCTCGAATACGTAGTCCAGAAGAATAAAATGACAAGCGAATAAATGCCTGTACGCTGATCAGGCATTGTACCTAGAAATGCCTTGAATTTTCAGCCATAAATCGAATTGTTCTACTGAAATTTGCCATTCAACATCAAATAAGCAAGTCAGAGATTTTAAACCATAAAAAACCACCGTAGAACCGGTGGTTTTATTCAGTCTAAAAGTATGCACGGCTTTTAAACGAGCACATCTTCTGGTACGCGCACCCAGCCTTCCATCAATACGCGGGCACTGCGGCTCATAATCGCTTTCTTCACTTTCCACTCACCATTTTCAAAACTTGCTTGAGCACCCACTCTCAAAGTCCCCGAAGGATGACCGAAATGTACCGCTTCACGCTCTACTCCGCCTGCGACCCGGTTTACCAATGTACCGGGAATGGCAGCTGCCGTACCAATGGCCACAGCAGCCGTGCCCATCATGGCATGATGGAGTTTGCCCATAGACAAGGCACGAACCAGAATATCGGTATCAGATTCGGTGACCGTCTTGCCACTGGACGAAGTATAAGTTTTAGATGGGGCAATAAATGCAATTTTCGGGGTATGTTGTCGGGTAACTGCTTCTGCAATATCCTGAATCAGCCCCATTTTCTTCGCAGCATAGGCACGAATCGTTTCAAATTTTGCCAGGGCTGCTACATCATTATTAATCTGATCCTGAAGTTCGGTGCCCTTATAGCCGAGATCTCCAGCATTCAAAAATACGGTTGGAATACCGGCATTAATCATCGTCACTTCGAAACTGCCAATATTGGGGACTTCCAATGTATCGACCAGATTGCCTGTCGGAAACATGGAACCGCCTTCTGCATCATCATCGGCAGGGTCCAGAAACTCGATCTGCACTTCGGC
The DNA here is from genome assembly GCF_048147885.1 of Acinetobacter sp. 228. Classification (NCBI taxonomy): domain Bacteria; kingdom Pseudomonadati; phylum Pseudomonadota; class Gammaproteobacteria; order Moraxellales; family Moraxellaceae; genus Acinetobacter; species Acinetobacter sp. 228. The sequence goes on along the minus strand of NZ_JAYWYV010000001.1, from coordinate 3,150 downwards.
TGCAGGAAAGGTGACGCCATCCAATTCGAAATCACCCAATTCCTGTACCTGTCCACTCTGTATCGGCACATGCGCAATAATGGTTTTCTGAATATTGGCCTGCCAGATGCGTACCTTACACAACCCGTTTTCAGGAATACGTTCGGCATCGACCAGCCCGTTGGAAATAGCGAATGCCCCGACTGCCGCAGTCAGATTGCCGCAGTTACCGCTCCAGTCGATATAAGGGCGCTCAATTGACACCTGACCAAATAAATAATCGACATCATGATCGGCGTGCTGGCTTTTCGACAGGATGACCGTTTTACTGGTACTGGAACTGGCACCCCCCATGCCATCGATCTGCTTCCCATAAGGGTCTGGGCTACCAATCACACGTAGCAAAAGCTGATCACGAATCCGGCCAGCCTGTTGTGCCTGTGCAGGCAGATCATCCAGCTTAAAGAAAACACCTTTGCTGGTTCCTCCACGCATATAGGTTGCAGGAATCTTGATTTGGACTGCAGAATTCATGACTTATTTCATCCTTTGAATTGTCTTTGTTGTGGTAGTGCTTATGGAATATTTGTACCAAGAGTATAATCAGTTTCAGGCCAAGTGAGTGCAGTGTTCCGACCTAAGTATAAAAAACCGGCATTTGTATGCAGGCAAAAAAACAGAAAACTCATCAGTTATAATTAAAATAAAATTAATATATTGATTCATATATGGTTTCTTTAATTCGTTTTTTATAATTTTTTATTATAAACACCATAATAATATTTCATTCAAATGCTTGTACTAGGTTTCTTAACTTTCATCCTTTACAATCTTCATACTTATTTTCCATTGTCGGGCTGAACACTTTGAATAACGAGTCTTCACAACTTCAGCGTGGCTTAAAGAACCGTCATATTCAATTGATCGCCATGGGCGGCGCAATTGGCACAGGCTTATTCTTAGGTTCCGCACAGGTGATCCAATCTGCGGGTCCTTCCATTATTTTGGGCTATGCCATTGGTGGCTTGATTGCATTTTTAATCATGCGTCAATTGGGTGAGATGATTGTTCATGAACCTGTCGCAGGTTCATTCAGCCATTTTGCTTATAAATACTGGGGCAAATTCCCCGGTTTCCTTGCGGGCTGGAACTACTGGATTTTGTATATCCTGGTGGCCATGACCGAACTCACCGCTGTTGCGAAATATATCAACTACTGGTGGCCTCATATTCCAGCCTGGGCATCGGTACTGTTTTTCTTTATCGTGATTACACTGGTCAACCTCGGCAATGTAAAATTCTACGGTGAATCGGAATTCTGGCTATCTATCATTAAAGTAACTGCGGTTATCTCGATGATTGTCTTTGGCTTGTATCTGATCCTGACAGCTGATGCTTCTTCAGGTGCCTCTTTTAGCAACCTCTGGACCGCGGGTGGTTTCTTCCCGAATGGTTTTGAAGGTCTGTTCTATATGCTGGCCTTCCTGATGTTTGCCTTTGGTGGTATCGAACTGATCGGTATGGCTGCAGCAGAAGCTGAAAATCCGGAAAAAACCATTCCGAAAGCCATTAATCAGGTCGTGTTCCGTATTCTTATTTTCTATGTCGGTGCCCTGACCATTCTGTTGTCTTTGGTGCCTTGGAACCAGCTGGAGCTCGGTGGTCTGGACAAAAGCCCGTTCGTGATGATTTTCAGCCAGCTGGGTATCGACTGGGCTGCACATCTGCTTAACTTTATTATCCTGACTGCAGCGCTGTCTGTGTATAACAGTGGTATGTATGCCAACAGCCGTATGTTGTATGGTCTGGCTCAGCAAGGAAACGCACCTAAAGTATTCATGAAAGTGAATAAACAAGGTACGCCGATTCCTGCCGTATTATTCTCTGCTGTACTGATTTTTGGCTGTGTAGTGCTTAATTACTTCGTACCTGAAGATGCCTTAAGCCACCTAATTTATATTGTAGTCGGTGCACTTGTACTTAACTGGGCCATGATCAGTCTGACCCATCTCAAGTTTATCCAGACTATGAAGAAACAGGGCATCGTAACCAAATTCCCGGCGCTCTGGTCCCCTGCAAGCAATATACTGGTATTGGCCTTTATCGCCACCATCCTGTACATCATGTGGACACAAGGTTTTCAGGAATCTGTCTATATGATTCCCGTCTGGATCGTGGTGATGTATATCGTATTTAAACTGCTACATTCAAAAAAATAACGGAAAAATCTTCTTATTCCTGATTTTTAAAGTTATTGCTTCGGCAATAACTTTTTTTTTTGTGTTTTTTGCAGTACATTAGCCTTCTTTTGCGCCCTTAGCTTAACTGGATAGAGCAGTTGCCTCCTAAGCGACCGACGTGGGTTCGAGTCCCGCAGGGCGCACCACCCCAATAGCAAAATATAAAACAATTTAGTTAAAAGACGTTTATATTCATACATATATACCAAAAACATAGAAGAATATAGGTAAATATATAAGGATATAGTTGCAAAATATAAGGATATGATTGAGGATATATACAGTTCTACTCAATATGTATCCTTATTCAATCATGGCCAAAAAGACTATCCCTCTATCTGACTCCAAGTGCACCGGAGCAAAACCGCAGGAAAAAGACTACTCTTTGTATGATGGTCATGGACTTATTTTGTTCATCCGAAAGAGTGGCTCAAAGGTGTGGCGCTTTAAATACAAAAGGGCCAATGGTAAAGATGGATTAATGACTTTAGGCAACTTCCCTGCTTTAAGCGGCTTTGTTGCATAAACATTCAAAAGCTGAGTTTTCCCCAATCCATTCAAATTTAAGTGACAACTTGGGTGTGAGGTCTACCTAATTCCGTAAATCTATTCAGAACTGCCACACGCGCATGAACTTCATTGACCTGACTTTGAAAATGTCTTGCCGTCAGCTTATCTCCTAATAATTTGATGCAATGCATCTTGGTTTCCACCAAACTGCGACGGTGATAGCCCGACCATTTTTTCCATAGGGTTCTGCCTAAATGCTTAACCGTTTGAAGTAACTCATTTCGTTCTATTGAACTGATTTTAGAATCTTTCCAGGGCTTGGCATTCTTCCTGGGTGGAATTACTGCATGTGCTTGACGATCTGAAATCACTTGTCTGCAGCACTTCGTGTCGTACGCCCCATCGGTATAGACAGAATCTA